>JARRQD010000365.1:0-5655 GCA_037382205.1 Candidatus Thiodiazotropha sp. | reverse complement strand
AGGCCACATTTCCCGATGGCACCAAACTGGTCACCGTGCATGATCCGATCCTCCCGACAGAGGGTGACCAGGGCGCCAACATCGTACCGGGCGAGATCCTCACCGCTGAGTGCACACGGGCGCTCAAAGAGGGACGCCAACAGCTCACCCTGTCGGTGTCCAATACCGGCGACCGCCCGATTCAGGTGGGTTCCCACTACCACTTTGCCGAAACCAATCCGGCCCTGGAATTCGACCGAGAACGGGCTAGGGGTTTCCGTCTCGATATCGCGGCGGGTACGGCAGTGCGATTCGAGCCAGGTCAGACCCGCGAGGTGACCTTGGTGGCCTTCGCCGGGGATCGCAAAGTCTATGGTTTCAACGGGGCCGTGATGGGTTCACTGGAGGATTGAGCAATGAGCAACATCAGCAAAAAAGCCTATGCAGAGATGTATGGCGCCAGCGTCGGCGACCGGGTCAGACTGGGCGACACCCAACTCCTGATCGAAGTGGAAAAAGACCATACCCAGTATGGTGACGAGGTAAAATTCGGCGGTGGCAAGGTGATCCGTGATGGCATGGGCCAGAGCCAACGGGTCAGTGCCGAGACGGTGGACACGGTCATCACCAACGCCTTAATCCTCGATCACTGGGGCGTGGTCAAAGCCGACATTGGCATCAAGGATGGCCGCATCAGCGGCATTGGCAAAGCCGGTAATCCTGACATTCAGCCGGGGGTGAATATCGTCATTGGCCCAGGCACCGAGGCGATCGCCGGAGAGGGCTCGATTGTCACTGCCGGTGGTATCGATTCTCACATCCACTTTATCTGTCCCCAGCAGGTGGAGGATGCCCTGATGTCCGGCGTCACCACCATGCTCGGCGGTGGCACCGGCCCGGCAACCGGTACCAATGCCACCACCTGCACCCCGGGGCCCTGGCATATCCAGCGTATGCTGCAAGCTTCAGAGAATCTGCCCATGAACCTGGGCTATCTGGGCAAAGGCAATGCCAGTCTGCCTGAGGCGCTTAATGAACAGATTCTGGCCGGCGCCATCGGTCTCAAATTGCACGAAGACTGGGGCACCACCCCGGCGGCGATCGACAACTGTCTGAGCGTTGCCGACCACTACGATGTACAGGTCGCCATACATACCGATACACTGAATGAATCGGGTTTCGTGGAGCACTCCCTGAACGCCATGAAGGGGCGCACCATCCACACCTACCATACCGAAGGGGCCGGCGGCGGCCATGCACCGGATATCATCAAGGCCTGTGGGCAGGTCAATGTACTGCCCTCCTCCACCAATCCAACCCGACCCTACACCGTCAACACTGTAGACGAACATCTGGACATGCTGATGGTGTGTCACCACCTGGATCCCAATATCGCTGAGGATGTGGCCTTCGCGGAATCCCGCATCCGCCGGGAAACCATCGCCGCCGAGGATATTCTGCACGACCTGGGGGCCTTCTCCATGATCGCCTCTGATTCCCAGGCGATGGGCCGGGTCGGTGAAGTGATCACCAGAACCTGGCAGACCGCTCACAAGATGAAGCTACAGCGTGGCAGCCTGGAGGGGGATCCACAACAGCACGACAATCTACGCGCCAGACGCTATATCGCCAAATACACCATTAACCCGGCGCTGGCCCACGGCATTGCCCATGAAGTGGGCTCGGTGGCGGTGGGCAAGCTCGCCGATCTGATACTCTGGAAACCCGCCTTCTTCGGCACTAAGCCAAGTCTGATCATCAAGGGGGGCATGATCGCTGCCGCGCCGATGGGTGATCCAAACGCCTCAATTCCCACCCCTCAGCCGGTGCACTACAGAAACATGTTCGGCGCCTTGGGCCCAGCCTGTCAGGCGACCCGCATGACCTTCCTCTCAGCGGCGGCAAAAGCGGCCGGTGTTGACCAACAGCTCGAACTGAAGTCTCAGATCGGCACCGTCAGCCAGTGCCGTTCGATCAACAAAGCCGGGATGATCCTCAACGACTATCAACCGGAGATCGAGGTGGATGCTCAAACCTATCAGGTAAAGGCCGATGGCACCCTGCTGACATGTGAACCGGCAGCGGAACTGCCGATGGCGCAAAAGTACTTTCTGTTCTGACTGGATTGGCTACTGATGCACGCAAATCAGCGCAATTTGAGTTACCCCTTTCCGGCATTCGTCAAATTGACCCAAAAAATCGACCATGCGGAGCAAGTTGAAACGACTCTAACCCTGCCACTGCAGAGTCGTATTAAAAGCCGACTCAGGGTAACCCTCGACGATGGCCGGGATGCGGGCCTGTTTCTACCAAGAGGCACCACCTTGAAAGAGGGGGATCTGCTCGCCACCGATGCCGGTATGGTGATTCGCATCAGGGCCGCTGACGAGACCCTCTCCATCGTCGAGACCAACGACCCACATCTTTTATCACGGGCCTGTTACCACCTGGGCAATCGCCATGTCTCCATCCAGATTGAACCCGGACGGATCAGCTACCCTCATGATCATGTACTGGATGAGATGCTGGCAGGTCTGGGACTGCAAATCGTGGTTGCAGAGGCCCCTTTCGAACCCGAGCCTGGCGCCTATGGCGGCAGCGCCGACCAGGGACGCCAGCACCAGGGTCACCTTCATGCACACCATCACTGACAGCAGTCTGAACAGACTGCGGCTGATGCATCTGGTCAGCCCCTCACTGCCACTGGGAAGCTTTGCCTACTCCCAGGGATTGGAGTGGGCGGTCGAAGACAATTGGATCAAGGATGAGGCCGAGCTGCTGCTGTGGACGGAGAATCTGCTGCAGACCAGCCTGACCCACCTGGATCTCCCCCTGTTACAACGGCTCTATGAGAGCTGTGAAGATCAGGATCTACCCCGTTTCTGTTACTGGAGCCGATACCTGACCGCCTGCCGGGAGAGCCGTGAGCTGCGTGATGAGGAGACCAATCGGGCTAGAGCCCTGGCAGCGCTCTTACCTGAATGGGAGATCCCAACGGACGCCGCCTGGCTGGAAGTCATAAAAAACAACCACCTCAGCGGTTATGCCTTTGTCGCTCAGCAGTGGCGAATCAGCATCAAACAGGCCGCAGAAGGTTACCTTTGGAGCTGGCTGGAGAACATCACCCTTTCCGGGGTCAAGATCATCCCGCTTGGGCAGATGGCAGGCCAGCGGATTCTGCAAGCCTGCATTGAGCAGATTCCAGCCCTGGTAAAAATCGGCCTCTCCCGGAATGATGAGGAGATTGGTCTATCCAGTCCGGCCCAGGCGATTGCCAGCAGTCTGCATGAAACCCAATACACTAGAATTTACCGATCATAGAGAGAACAACAGATGAGCCAAGCCTCTCCCCTGAGAGTCGGCGTCGGCGGTCCCGTCGGCTCCGGTAAAACCGCCCTGCTTGACGCCTTGTGCAAAGCGATGCGAGAACACTATCAACTGGCGGTGGTGACCAACGACATCTATACCCAGGAGGATGCCAAATTCCTGATGCGCAGCCAGGCCCTGGATGAAAGCCGGATCATCGGAGTAGAGACCGGTGGCTGCCCGCACACCGCCATCCGTGAGGATGCCTCGATGAACCTCGCTGCGGTAGAGGATCTCTGCCAACGTCACACTGATCTGGATCTGGTCTTCATCGAAAGCGGTGGCGATAACCTGAGCGCCACCTTCAGTCCGGAGCTGGCCGACCTAACAATTTATGTTCTGGACGTGGCGGAGGGAGAGAAGATGCCCCGCAAGGGCGGCCCGGGTATCACCCGCTCAGACCTGCTGGTCATCAATAAAATCGATCTGGCCCCCTATGTGGGCGCCTCTTTGGAGGTCATGCAAGCGGACACCCTGAGGATGCGTAAGGAGCGACCTTTTGTCTTTACCAATATGAAAACCGGGCAGGGTTTGCAGGAGATCATCGATTTCATCGAGCATCAAGGGATGCTGAAGGAGTAGCCGACAAGTAGGCCGAGGTTATCCAGCTCTGCAGCAACCTTTGATAGCCTGATTTGATCTCAGAAAAGCGGATTAACGCCTTTTCAGGCAGTGTCAGCTTGCTCTCCAGATCATAAGCGAGTAAACGGTTATGACAAGATGCGCGCCCTGCACTGGCCTGATAGCAGGAGGCAATCCAGCTCTCTCCGGGCTCCGTCGTACCATCGGGGGCTTTGCGAAACAGATGCCAAAACATCGGGTAGGCGGCTTTCGAAGCTACGATGTACCAACCCGTGTTTGAATCCTGCTCGACGATGCGCTTCGCATAGAGCGCTTTACCATGCCATGCCTTATAGGCATCCATAGCAACACCATAGCGTTGCAGATACTCCCCCGGGGTTGAGAGAAAGACCATCAGTGGCGCTTGTGGGTCTGGTTGGGCGTGACTTGAAAGCTTCAGGTCTGAATAAGGTATCTTGAGTGTGACGCCCAAACCCCGATCCATGCCTTGTCTGGGAATCATACTTGCCGGCAACTTTGGCAGAAGATATTGGCTAGGTATCCGTAGCCGGGTTTTACCGATCTGTATCTCGGTACTCTCTTCGGCTTGTCCATACCCCCACAGAAAGATGTTTGTCAGAAGCAGCGCAACGACACATATCTGTTTCATAGGGTTTTAGGTATCAGGGTTTGACATCACAACCCTTACACCATAACCCGCTATAGGCATTGGCATCAAATCGGGTAGGCGCCCACCCGCCTGGAGAGGGCACGCTGATATCGGGCAGATACCAGTGACCGCCTATCTGGTGGGTACCACCAAACAGATGCGCCGGAATACCATGTTTGGCGAAAACAGTATGGTGGTAGTCGGCTACCTGATGAGGACTGAGCAGATTCTTCGAACCCTGATCATCGTTCATCACCGCATCCGCATGGGCGACAGCCAACTCCAAACCAATCTCTTCCATGGTGACTGGCAAGTTGTTGGCTTCGATATAGCCACTGAGATCACTCCAGGTATGCTGTGCCGCCGCACGCTCAAACAGGCTTGCATCAACAAAATCTGGATCCCCCCAACCGGTTAAGGCCGTTCGGGCAACCGGATCATTTGCCTGATAACGTGAACGCCAGAACTCCTTGAAATCACCTTTCGTTAACAGGGAAAACTCCTCATCGGAGATGGGTATACCATCCTTGAGAGCCGGATCGCTCTCCGCCTCTACGGATGACTCCTGGTCAACCGAGACGCCCCCCTTCCCTGTTGGATCTGAGCGATTGCAATTATCCTCCAAGCGCTGAGCCAGCTGTTGAGTGATTGCAGTGGGTCGATTCAGGATCTGTTCAGATGTTGTGGGACTGTCTCGAAATCGCTCAAGCGTCGTTGATGTTTCAGCCCCTTGATCCTTCGAAACTGTCGGCTGGTCTCCCGAGGCTGGTGTGGCAGCCACTGCAGTTTGGTTTTGTACTCCTGCGGTCATATCCTTGGCTCTTCCTTTTAACCTAAAAAGATCAGTTGGACAGCGTGAAGGGTGCGTTTGTGGGGGTGCCGGGCAAGGGTCGCTCCTGCACATCCATGTGCCCGCGACACTTGTGCATCCCTGCACGGCGCGCAACGACTCGGAATAGAGCGCTATTCCAAGGCGTTGCAACGCCGCCATGCGCCGCCACAAGCGTGCCATTCACGTTGTAGCATGATTCACCCAGCAGGTGACATAACCATCGAAGCTATTTTCTTTAAAATCAGTA
>JARRQD010000364.1:0-3496 GCA_037382205.1 Candidatus Thiodiazotropha sp. | reverse complement strand
GTGCCATTCACGTTGTAGCGTGATTCACCCAGCAGGTGACATAACCATCGAAGCTATTTTCTTTAAAATCAGTAATCTGCTAGTAGAATGGAGCGGTCAACTGATTTTTTTAGGTTAAATTCAATCAGCTAGGTGAGAGATGAAGGCTGAACCTGTCTATTGAGGCGTCAGGTTAATAATTACTAAGTGGAGATATGAAAATGATCGAGTGGGAATCTCTGAACCGATAACAGCAGATTAAGTTTAGAGAAGAGTTTGGCTACTATCTGGCTAGCCTGCCGCCATCTTGCTTTCTCGATATGAAGATTGCTCGCTTCACAGCGTGGCTGAGTGACCCGGACATCTTCTTTGAAAGGGAGATCGCTTGATGTGACGGGCTTGGCTTAAGTCAGAAAAAACACCACCCTAGAGTTTAGTTACTATGCCCTTTTTCAACTTCTAATGGTATGATCATCCGTTGACTGATATTAGAGCTAGCTTATATAGCTTTAAATGTTTTTATGTTAGGGAGTGTTTTTAAATGAACAAAAGGACATTGATCCACTTTTTTTCTCTGCTACTACTTGCACTTATCATTGCGCTTCAGGGTTGTGGTGGAGGCGGAGGTGGTGGTGATGACACGCCGGAACATACAGAAACAGATGAAAATACAACTGATCCAGACCAAACAGAGACCGATGAAAATACAACCGATCCAGATCAAACAGATGCCGATGAGAATGATACCAATGCCGATAGCAGTCTCAGGTCAAATGTATGGATGACGGCGAGTTGCGTCCAAGATGATAACGGCATTTACACTAAATCGCTGATTAAATTCAGCACCGAAGGCACTATTTATTTCGGGTATCAAGATTTTCAGGACACCAGCTGTGTAGTGCCTAAAGCTGAAACTTACCATCCTGATCTTGATGTCGGTACGTTCACAACCGGCGAGAGTAGAATATTGCAGGATGGGGCAAATGGAACCTCAATCTCATTTATGCTCAATGATGGCCAGATCGATGCTGCCTTTACGGTTACCAATCAAAATACACTCTGTTTTACGAGCAATGTTTCAGTAAATACGCCGGGTATTCAGAACATGCGCGGTAGTACAGAACAAGTCGATTATGATAACTGCCTGACGGTCTTCAGCTCGACTGATACCCCAGATCCTAATCCAAATCCAAATCCAAATCCAAATCCTGACCCAGATCCCGTTACAACCAGCAGCAACCTGCAAGGCAAGTGGTTAAACGTAAAATCATGTGAACCGAGTAGCGATGGAAGCTATATGAAGGTTGCCTATATGTTTACTGAAGACAATCGAGTGTTGATTGCTGGTGTGCCTTACGATAACAGTAGATGTGAAGGGGAGATGAGAGCGGCTTCTGACTATTTGGAGCCAAGTACACCGATAACCTATGTTGATCAGGGTGAAGCTACATTGCCTGATGGTACTCAGGGTTACAGCTTACGGCTCAGTTTCGGAAGTGACTATGCGGATGGATTTTATACCTTCGATGCTGAAAACAGGTTGTGTATTTCCTATAACTTGGGGCTCACATATTATCTCGATAAGGCTTCAACTAATATCAATTATGACAATTGCATGACGTCTTTGGGGACGCAGTAATCCAATTCGATATTCGGGTTATTACTCGCATCTAGCGTGGCTGGTATCTCATTACCAGCCGTGCGGATGCAAGATTTGTGGGCCGATCTCGTTGAATGTAACGCTGAGGCTCGTGGGCTGATCTCTCGTCGTTACCTTATTGATCTCGCTGTCCACAAACTCTTTTGCAAGATAACTCAATCTGTATCGGTGTGCCGTGCCTGGTTGATGGAAATTTACCATATTGCTGATCAGTTCTGGTGAGCGCTGGCTATTGTGCAGGCCGTAGGGAGTTCGCAGCTCCTGAGAGCTGGTACAGCTTCGAAATACAAGTTGAGGTTGACGAGGGTCTTAACGTACATCGAAGTCAAAACAGAAGCCTCCGCAATGGTGAGGATGTGAAGGGCCTGCGGAGTCATCAGGCTGTGGCATGTACTAGGCATATGAAGACTTCATTATTGCTTAGCAACTTGACGAGGAAGTTACAAGGGCATAATAACTACTTTGGAGTGGTGGGAAATTTGGCTGGGCTATATGCTGTTATGCAGCATGCAATGAAGCTACTGCATAAGTGGTTAAATCGACGCAGTGGATGGAAAAGCTTCACATGGGAACGACTCAAGCGCTACCTTAGTTTTAATCCGCTGCCGACACCTGTGTGTTGTGCAAAGAGCGTGGTAACTAAGCACTGGTGGTAGAGTCAAAGGTGTCTTTGTTGACTGCGAAAGCGAGTACAACCGAGGAGCCCCGTGAGGGAAAACTTCATGCGGGGATCTGTGCAGGGGGTGCCGGTTAACCGGTGTCCCTACTGTGACTTAATGTGATAAAGCGAATGTGAAGGAATGGCAGGAAAAGCCAATCTAAAAATCCGTAAGCTTGCGAAGAAGCAAAAAGCCACCATTTACTTTTTGTGTTCGCCGAGCCTCTCTGTGTGGTGAGGATCAGTTAACGGCCCGTAGCTACGAGCACCGCAGAATCTGCTTCGGATTGTTCATACCAATCAAACCAGATTGGGTAGTGTTTACCTATTGCCCTGTAAAATAACCTTCATTGCACTCAATTAGAATATGACAAATCGTTTTGTCAACCGAGTTAGTGAATTGTTTCGATGATTTCTTTTTTTGAAAGACATAGAGTAGGTGTGATTGATTTGCTTCTAATAACTTCATAGTGTGTTAGCTTAATAAGGCTGTTGTGATAATGCCCATAAGATTTCCAATCAATCTTGCTGAATTAAGTTGATCGAGCGTGCTACTGAATGGCTAACACGCCTTTGGTAATTGCAAAGCCACCAAAAATCAACCACACAAATAGTATAGCCGCCAGATAGATTGGGCCCAATCCAACACCTTTAAATTTGTCAACACTGGTCTCCATACCGAGAGCGCACATGGCTATGGTTAAAGCAAATGTGTCAATGGCGTTGATTACCTTGACTGTGCCAATCGAGACTATGTGAAGTGAATTGACACCGGCCACCACAAGAAACATTACCGCGAACCAAGGGATTACAAGACCTGTACCCCCATTTGTTTCGTCTGTGTCCCGGCTTTTTGCGAGTTGATAACTTAATATAATTAAAAACGGTGCTATCAGCATGACTCGGATCATCTTGACAATGACTGCGGTCTCCGCAGTATCTTGACTGATTGCATTTCCGGCGGCTACCACATGGGCGACCTCATACAGAGAGCCACCAATATAGACTCCCATCTCTTGCAGATTCAGCGGTACCAAGTCTGCCTGGTAGAGCAGCGGGTATAGGAACATGGAGAGGGTGCCAAACAATACTACTGTAGCAACAGCAACTGCCCCCTTATGGGGTGAATTGCGCACCACACTCTCGGTTGCCAAAACCGCCGCTGCACCACAGATCGACGCGCCAGCACAGGTCAGGAT
>JARRQD010000363.1:0-7123 GCA_037382205.1 Candidatus Thiodiazotropha sp. | reverse complement strand
CAAGTGTCGCGGGCACAGGGATGTGCAGGAGCGACCCTTGCCCTGTACCACCACAAACGCACCCTTCACGCCGTCCAACTGATCTTTTTAGGTTGAATAGTTCCTATGCCCCAATTGGCAGGGCATAGCGGATTGATCAGCTCAGCCAATTGTGTTGCTGAAGTTCCCTAACGAATAAGTTCGTCGCTATTTTCGCAGCAAACGCTCCCTTGGCTATGTATGGATTGGCCAGACGTTCGGAGATGGTGACAATGAAGACATTTGCAGTAGAGCCCAAATGGGTGCCGTTACCACCCATACCCACGCCGATAGCCAACGACCACCAGAGTGGTGAGACATTGATTCCCTGCTGCTCCATACCCAGGATGATGGGCACCATGGCGGCAGTGAAGGGGATATTATCGATCATCGCGGAAAGAATGGCGGCCATCCACATCAGCACCAGGGAGGCGAGCAGCAGATCGGACTCGACAAAAGGTCGTATGTACTGACCAAGATACTCCAGGAAGTGGCTATGCTCGACACCGCCGACCACTACAAACAGGGAGATGAAAAACATCAGCAGGCTCATCTCTACTTCTTTGAATGATTCATCCAGCTCAGTATTGTGAGCGATGAACACCAGCAGGGTCAGACCAAGCGCAGCCACAAACCAGGGTTCCCAGTGCATGGCGTGATGAAAGATGAACAGCACCACCATGATTAGCAGTACTAAAACTGCTGAGTACCAAGTCTGTTTGTCGATAATTTCCCCCATGCCGGAGAAGTCCTGCGGCTCTGGGTCAACAGCCAGATCGCGCTTGAATAACCATTTCAGGGACGTCAAGGTAACTAACCAGGCCACCAGCACGATGCCAGCCATGTGGTGCAAAAAAGTGTTGAAATCGATATTGGCTGCCGAACCAATCATCAGGTTGGGTGGATCACCCACTAAGGTGGCTACACCACCGGTATCCGAAAGCAGCGCCGCCGCTAAAAGGAAGGGAATTGGACTGACCTTCAGCGCCTGACTGATGAGAATGATCAACGGACCGAAGATTACCACCGTAGTAACGTTGTCCAACAGCAGTGAAATCACGGTCACTGCACTACCCAGCATGGCCAGCAGTAAAAACTGACGCCCCCGGCTGAGGTCTGCTATACGGTAGGCCAAGTGCTGAAATCCCCCGGTAGGGATCATGATGGAGACAATGGTCATCATACCACCCAGCAGAAAGACAACGTTCCAGTCGATGGATTCGACCGCTTGCTCCGGGCTGTAAAAACCAAAGAACTGCCCAAACAGTATCATCAGCGCGGCTCCACCCATGGCGAACTTGGTGCGGTGAAAGCCGTGAACACCCTCGGTGAATATACCAAAGAAGGTGACGATCAGAATAATAGCTGAAACCATCATCTGGGTATTCCAGGTTAAGGTTTCAGTTAACGCAGTGGTTTCCATCATGTAAATAGCCCTAAATTTGTCTTTGTTCAGTATACAACCGAGGCCCTACATCCTGGCTCGATCAGTAATGTCTCATTTCATCACCCCAACAGGGTGACCTGTCAAGTCGCGTATTCACAGCCTGTGTGCTTTTTTTGCCCAGATTTCAGCCACATCTGTGACCCTAAAAAGATCAGTTGGACAGCGTGAAGGGTGCGTTTGTGGGGGTGCAGGGCAAGGGTCGCTCCTGCACATCCCTGTGCCCGCGACACTTGTGCATCACTGCAATGCGCGCAACGACGCGGAATAGCGCGCTATTCCAAGGAGTTGCAACGCCGCCATGCGCCGCCACAAGCGTGCCAGTCACGTTGTAGCGTGATTCACCCAGCAGGTGACATAACCATCGAAGCTATTTTCTTTAAAATCAGTAATCTGCTAGTAGAATGGAGCGGTCAACTGATTTTTTTAGGGTGACGTTATATACTGTCCTCTAATAGGCGCTATCCCTTTTCAAGATGGCTTTTCTTCGATCTTTTCAGCGCGTCTCTTCTCTACCGCTGAAAGTGGCTATCAAGCATAAGTTGCAACAGGATGCTTCTTGAGGGTGTCCGACTTGTCAACTTTTATGCTACCGAATTCTTGCTGACACTCCTTAAAAATACGTTTACCACAATTTGCACAAATTGATTTATCCAGTTTTTGGTAAATACCCCGAATAGCTGCACCTTTTGTCTGAAAGACGTGACGGGCGTTGTCTTCTTCCAGAGTGCCGCAGGCCTCTAAAGTATCCCATAGACCCTTTTTCACATTGACCAGATAGAGCCCACCACCCAACTCGTTACGTTGCTGAGCTTCATGCGCTATGGCCTCACCGCCCTGCATGTCAACAAAGTTTACACCGCTACACAATAACGCCAGTTGCTTCTGTTCTGGACTTTTGCTTCGAAACAGATCGAAAGAATCCTGAACATGTGTTACCGAACCAAAAAAGATGGGGCCCTCTACGCTAGCAAAGCGTATCTGTGGACATTCCGGATATTCAGGGTTCGTAACCAAGGCGCGCTTGGGAGAATTTGAATCTATAGTCCTTCGCCTTATTGCAGGTTTAGAGGATTTTTCTAAGAATAAAATAAGTGACAGCAGTACACCAGCAAAAATAGAAAACTCCAATTCCAGAAAGAGCGCACTTAAAGCCGTTACCAATAAAATCGCGGACTCACGCCGGTTAGTCTTTAGAATGTGTTTTATGCCTGAAAAATCGATCAATCCCCAAGCAACAATAAACAGTAATCCGGCCATCGCCGCTTTAGGCAAATAGGCTGCCAGTGGAGCTACCAACAGAACAATCAGCATTAACAGTAGCCCAGCAAAAATTGCTGCCAAAGGCGTCTTGGCACCAGCCTCATAATTCAGACCTGAACGGTTGAATGAACCGGTTGCCACATAGCCAGAAAAAAAGCTTCCTACAATATTCGACAATCCCTGACCAAGGAATTCCTGGTTGCCATCGATACGATACCCCCCACGCGCAGCTAGTGAACGCCCAATTGAAACTGCCTCGGTGAGTGCGAATAGTGTAACAGCCAAGGCAGTCGGCGCTAATTTTTTAATTGCATCAAGCGAAAAATCCGGGCTGGACAGCGGCGGCAGACTTGCGGGAAGCGCGCCAACCTGGGCGATTCCGGTCACATCTTCTCCAAATAGATAGTTCAAAAAAATGGCGATCAGGCTGCCGAACACCATAGCAATAATCAAATAGGGTGCATTTGACCAATATTTGCGGATAAGGACACCACTTAGAAGCGTACCCATAGCGACTATGGTGACATAGGGATTAATATCCTGAAGTTGCAGGATAAAGGACCAGAGAATATCGTGAAGATGTCCACCCGATTCCATATGAATGCCAAAAAAGTTTTTAAGTTGTTTAGCTCCGATCAAAATGGCGGCACCGGCAGTAAACCCGACAACAACAGAATGGGAGATAAAATTGACCAATGCTCCCATACGCGCAAGACTGAGCGTCAGCTCAATCACACCAACCATAAATGTAAGGGTTAGCGCTAAACTAACAAACTCTGAGCTACCTGGCGTCGCATACACAGACAACGAGGAGAACAACACAATCGATGCTGCGGTGGTTGGCCCGGAAACAAGATGCCTTGATGAGCCAAACAGGGCGGCGATAATCGCCGGAATCATGCCTGCATACAAACCATATTCCGGTGGCAGCCATAAAATCAGACTTTAAATCGTCGCGGCTTATCTGTGGTAACCAGCGCATAAAGGGAGCAAAGCGACTACTCATCGTGATATCAATCCAGGAAATCAATTGTTCAAAGAAAGGCTTAAAAAGATTTTGGCGAAACTAGACAGTTTGCCTGTTGGTTACTTGTTCTGCTTGGCTCAGACGACGTGAAGTAGTGACATGATGGCCTCAATACTTATAACGCTCAAAGCTCCCGCCATCATTTACGACGGAACTACTATGTAGATCCCTTTTGCTGGGTGTTTCTCTAAACGTTCCCCCATCAACAAACCGTTCACCAACAACAGTGCTGCTTACTACTGATGGACGCTCATTTATTTCCTTAACTCTCTCCATGAATGCGAATCCAAGCAATGCAAGCAGAGCACCAAAGCCAAATACAACTGCATTCAGATCAAGCAGTCCAAATAGGAAGACGACCACAATAGCAATATATTTCAATGATTTAGTCATAGAAATGCTTGTATAGGAAAGCGCTTTGGTGACTTCAATGGCATGTGACATTAGAGCAGGGTCCTTCAGAAAATCTCAATGCATATTCTACTACTCGGTTGGTTTGAAGAGTGTATATACAATGTTTAGAAAGCGTTATCCTAAAAAGATCAGTTGGTCAGATTTATTCACCCAATACATGGCCATAACCATCGAAGCTTTTTCCTTAAAATCAGTAACCTGTTATAAAAATGGAGCGGTCGACTGTTTTTTTAGCTTCAACTATGGCTTCTAGGGTTTTCGATTGAATTAAAATGGATACGTGCGACAGCTCCTCCTCCAGGCCTGTTTGCCAAGCTCAACTTCCAGCGCAGGCGTTCACATAAGCGCCATGCCAATGATAAACCCAGGCCTGCACCAGTACTTTTTGATCCGCGGATATAGGGTTGGAATAACTGCTCGAGATCACTCGATTCAAATCCGGGTCCATCGTCTGAAACGCTGATGCCACTCTTGTCAAGGCGAACTTTCACTTCCCCCTCTTCGGTAAAATTTATAGCATTTCGCAGCAGATTGCCGAAGACCATGGACAAAATAGCATGATCTAGATTCAGGCTTGGCAGTTCAGCAATTTCTAGTGAAATACGCACAGGTTTGTGGCTAAATATCTGCTGATATCTTTCGATCTCCTCCTTGATTGCCTCTTCACATCGACAAACCGGCGAAGGATTTCCTCCCTCTCCCTGTTCCCGTGCCAATTCCAATAGGGCAGACGTTATCATGCTCATCTCCGTAACCGAGCGTTGAATCCGCAGCAGGCGTTTATGACCTTTTACGTCGATGGCGCTATCCTGAAGCAATAGCTCACATGCGCCCTCAATCACAGCAAGAGGAGTCCTGAGTTCATGACTGACGTCACCGGTAAAAAGGCGCTCCCGTTCAATAAAGTCATGCAGTCGCTTTAAATAATTATCAAATGCCTCTGCAAGCCATCTCACCTCAATCCATGGAAACTCTGCTGCAATCGGCAAGGTAACATCTTCTTCCGGATTCATTAGTGAGACCCGTTGTGCCAGAAGGGTGACCGGTGCGATCATAAGCGTTGCCAGCCAGCGGCCTGTCAGCGCAGAAATAATGGTTACCAGTAACACACTGACAGCCAGTATTGACAACAAGCGCTTTTCACGCTGTACGAGATTACTCAGATCGTAAAGCACAATGAATTTCTGCTTACCTACAAAGCGAACACCGGCAAGATAACTTATACCTTCCAGCTCAACATTGTGCTGGCCAGAAGCTAATTCAGTAACCTCTTTCGGAGTTGTGCTTCTCGGATTTTCGGTATCAACTACATAGGCCCTGATGGTTGCTGTGCGTTCTGGTAATGAAAGCGGATTGCGATGTCGTCTGGCAATATAGTCTTCGAGTTCAGCATTCAGCGTGTCATTGATCAAACCAGCTTCCATATCGAGTGATGCCAGATAGATGAGCGTAGCAAGCACCAAGCTGACAATACCGCTAAAAAGCGCCAACGAGACGGAAATGCGCTTTCTCAGACTGCGTTCACTTGTCATCTGGTTCTACCACGCGGTACCCCAACCCACGTACAGTTTGAACGAGCTGTACGGCTAAATCTTTATCAATGGCTGACCTCAAACTGTGTAGATGCGCCCTGAGCGTGTCGCTATCGGGGGGATCATCTCCCCAGATTTCTCGTGCTATCTCCTCTTTGCCAACCACTCCAGGAGAACGGCGCATAAGCAACGCAAGGATCTTCAGCGGGATGGGCGATAAAACAATCTTTCTTCCGCCCCGGTGAACCTGCAACGTATCCTCGTCAAAGGTTAAATCACTGACAGTCAAAACGCGTTGAATAGAATTACCATGCATTCGACGTGAAAGCGCAGTAAGCCGCGCTTCGAGTTCAGGCAGAGCGAAAGGCTTTACCAAGTAATCGTCCGCTCCACTGGAAAAGCCCTCAAGCTTGTTGGCCAACGTATCCCGAGCGGTCAACATTAAAACCGGCGTTCCATTTCCCTCCTTACGCAGACGGTTGCAGACCTCGATACCATCCATACGTGGTAACATCAAGTCGAGTACAATAACGTCATATGAATTATCCAATGCATGCTGAAGCCCCGAAAGTCCATTGTATGCAACATCAACAACATGGCCTTTTGAATCGAAGAATTCGATAAGATTTTCCAGTAGGTCCGGATTATCTTCAACGATCAACATATACATGGTATACCATCACCCTATTATTCCCGGTTCCAATCAAATACTGACCCCGGTATTGTCAAAAAGCAATTCAACGACGCACCCTACTATAGTTTCAAGGTGACCATTTAGCTTACACACTACAGATTTAACTGATATAACAGTAGTTATCAACTTTGACGATTATCAGTATCTGGCGCAAAATTACATATTAATACTAATACGGTAACTCAGAATGTCACATTGATCGTTGCGGATTTACTTTTTCATTGGACAGAAAAATAAGCTGGATCAATACGACTGCAATGAATGAGAACACGCTACAAGGAGGTAGCCTATCGTGCACGAAACACAAACCTGCCGTATCGATGCACCAACCAGCTCAGATACAACAATGATTCACGAACCTTCAGTGATGATAAAATCCTATCTAAGATTACCAAGGGCCTATCAGGTCATCACTGAGTCTGCCTAGAGGTTATTGTTTACAAAACTGAAAACAATTGAGCGCGAAATTCTAATATGCAACCAGAAGAGTGGGTGAAACTGAAATACCTACGTGCAAAATAGACAGGACTGCCTTTGACAATGAGACATTGATTCAAGAGGTAACAGCTTGTTTACACCTAAAATAATCGGTCGACCTCTCTATATCTATAAGTATAAGGAGAATAACCGCTATCACCCATGTATATCAAGGCAGAAAACTGGGCCCTGAATCATCCGTCTATCCGACCTCAATCTATTCAATCTACCGGATTTTAGGTTGAATCCACCCT
>JARRQD010000362.1:0-3546 GCA_037382205.1 Candidatus Thiodiazotropha sp. | reverse complement strand
GTTTTTGATCTGACTGGCAAATGCTTCGGCATCTGCGACGTCGACACGATTGACCTGGGTGATAACGGTACCAGCCTTGATACCGGCCATCGAGGCAATTGACCCAGGTTCCACTTCAGTCACCACCACACCCTTTTGGCTTGGGGTGCCGAATTGTCGGGCCAGCTCCGGGGTCAGAGTCTGTACTGTCAAACCGAGTTCGTTTGTGGTTTCTGTGCTCTCACCGGCCAACTGCGCCTCATCCAGCTCACCGATAGTGGCTTCTATCTCTATCTCTCGACCATCTCGAACCACCCCCAGTTTGGCCCGTGTACCCGGTGGTGTCAGCGAGACACGATTACGAAATACACCGACATCCGAGACAGCTTCACCCTCATAGCTGACAATCAGATCGCCCTGATTGAGACCCGCTTGGCTAGCTGGTGAGTCCTCTGACACCTGCGATATCAGAATCCCCATGCGCTGCTTGAGTTCGAGCGAATCCGCAAGCTCGGGGGTCAGATTCTGGATCACCACACCAAGAAAGCCTCGCCTCACTTCACCATCATCCAGCAGCTGGCGTGCGATGTTTTTCGCCATGTTCACCGGGATGGCAAAACCAACCCCCATGTAACCACCGCTACGGCTGAAAATCGCCGTATTGATACCCACAACCTGCCCATCGAGGTTGACCAGGGGGCCACCTGAATTGCCTGGATTGATCGCCGCATCGGTCTGAATAAAATCTTCGTAATCACTGATTCCCAGGCTGGTCCGACCCTTGGCGCTGACCACACCAACCGTCAGAGTATGGCTGAGCCCAAACGGGTTGCCAAAGGCCATCACCCACTCACCGACCTCAAGCTCGCTCGAGTTACCCAATGCCAGAGCGGGAACCCCAGGGTCGTCGATCTCAAGAACAGCGATATCGGATTTCGGATCGGCACCTTTGATTTTTGCCGATAACTCCTGACCACTCTGAAACTTGACACGAATTTTGTCCGCACCTTCCACCACGTGGTTGTTGGTCAGAATGTAAGCCTTGTCGGAAAACATCCCCTTATCGAGGGAGAAGACGAATCCTGACCCCTGCCCGACGGAGCGTCGCTCTCTCGGCTGACGTGGATGACTGAACCCCGGCAAACGATCACCGAAAAAGCGTTTGAATATCTCATCGTCAAACGGTGAAGCATAGTTACCATCAGCAATCTTCCGAGTACTTTCTACCTGGATAAACACAACCGACGGAGAGACCTGCTGGGCAACCGAAGCAAAAGCCTTGCTCGTCTGGCGCAGGCTCGCCATTCCGCCATCTTTAGCATGTGTCGTCGAGAGCAAAAAGCAACCCAGAACCAATACACTCATCAATCGGAAAATTTTCATCTTTACCTCCTAATGTTATCCGGCATCCACCGCTTCAGTTTGTTGATTCATCTCCTCTGAAGACTCGGGAGACGCTTCATCTTGCTTTAACACCAGTGTCTCCCTGCCGGTACCGGAAAGCGCTTCAACCAGATGCTTCGCCACTTTAAAAGTGTGCGACCGATCAGAACGCTTGAGGAGAAAGTAGCTTGCTTTCTCAGGCTCCCAAAAGCGATACAGCAGCGGCTCACCTTCGTTCATTGAGACTTTGATTTGCAGTTTCGCAGTCTCCGATGTCAGGTTTGCCGCCTCGTCACTGTTGGCCAAGCCATCGACTCGCAAAGTCACCAGCTTGTCGAGCAGTGACTCTGCCGCATCCTCATTTGTCTCCTCCTCGTCGACCAGGTTGGCCAGTGAAAGCTTGCCGTTCTCTCTGGTAAGGGAGTATTCCGGCATTTCGATGCGAGTAACCTGATCCCCAACAAGCTGTAGGATCGACTTTTCAATCCAGTCACTGCTTTCCACGCCAATATCCCAGGTATTGATTTCAACCGAGTAGACCGCCTCTTCACCGATCGGGCGAACGTATGCTTTACGAAACCCGGCAGAGCTTCCCACCAGTAGTTGGGCAACTTGCTGCTCTCCCATCGACAAGGTCAGCTTTCGTTCAAACTCAACCGGGTCGACTTTGAAGCGACGTAATGCCGCATCAGAGGTCGCCACAGGCAGACCTTTCTGTAACTCAGAGAGCTTCGCTAGCAAGTCATTCACTTGCTTCACTGCCACTGGAAAGCTCTCCTCATCAGGCAATACCCAGAGATCGTTTTGCTTGGTGATAACCAGCTGAGAGTCACCATTTTCGATGGTGATGTGATCAATGTTTGACGCCTCGAAATTGAGTAATTTCTCAGTCGCCTCGAAGGCGCTGTAGTCGCGGCTGGAGATATTCACCGTGACTGCCAACACGATCTGCACTGATAGCAGACCTGTAAGTAAGAGTATCCACTTTTTCATGTTCATCTCCATCGCTTACACTCCTTGAGCCAGTATCGACGCATAGCGCTGCTGCGCCTTACGCCTGAACTGTCCTCGAACAAACCAAACCAGGAACAGACCAAACAGCGCCAATCCATAGTTCAGGTACTCCCAAAACACCTGAGTCTCTCGATCCATTGGATAGAGGGTGCGGGAAAACTGCGCACGGCCACGAATCTCAAGCAATCCGCGATCCTCCAGTGACCAGTCAACGGCATTCTCAACCAACTCGACCGGTTTGAGATAGCGAGTCCCCAACCCGGCGCTGGCCAGATCGAGCATCTCATCGCTGAGGAAGGTGTTGGAGGCCAATAAAATAATGCGAGAAGACTCTGGTGAACTGTCGATCACACGACCGATCACCTCCTGATCCGCCGCCTCCTCAGCCTGCGCGGCACTCTCAGCGCTCTCCTTATCTCCTTCCGTATCTCCTTTCTCATCCTCAACAACCGCCAATGGTGAGGGCTTGCCCTTATAGAAAGAGTCGAAACGCCCCTCAACCGCAACCGCCAACAGTTTGCGACCGGGATCTTTACCCACCGAGAAACCAAGTTCGCCATAGGTAGTGAAGTCCGGTTGGATATCCATACTGTCTGAAGTCCAGGATTGTTCCGAGCTCTCCAACAGTCGGGTTACCTTGTGATTGACCAGTTTTTCCTCATTCAAAGTGATGGGGGAAGGCCAGGTCAGCGTGACTTGATCGATACCGGCAGTAATCCCACCCTGCTGAGGCATACCGTCATCACGGATGTCGGTAAAGTATGGGTAGTCCACCAGTTGGGTCTCCTGCACCACAAAACCAGCCAAACGACGCTCAACAGGGATAGGAAACGCCGCACTCTGTGGGTCGAGCACCATCCGATCCTGCAACTCGATACCGTGATGCTTCAACCACTCCTGCATACCCGACTCATGCTTACGGGCACTCAAGGCTCCGTGCGACTCGATATCGAAAGGCGAGCTGGCAATTACCACAGGTCCCCCTTGCATCAAGTATTGGTCCACGGCGAAAAGCTGCTTCTCATCGAGCTTTTCAGGGGAGGCCAGTAACAGCAGGTCGGCCTCTTGCGGCACCTGACCGTTTTTCAGGTCGGTTCGATTGACATTGTGCTCTTCACTGAGGCTATCGCTTAGCCAATCGAAACGCTTGCCCTGAGGAGCCATGGCAAA
>JARRQD010000361.1:0-10480 GCA_037382205.1 Candidatus Thiodiazotropha sp. | reverse complement strand
GTTACGGGAATATCATTGTTCATTTTGTTGAGGATCTTGAGGGTGTATTTATTTTGAATACTACCATCACTCTGCAATACGTAAAGCGGCTGGCGATCATGTATTACTTTAATTTCCAAAGGCGCAAGAGAGGTTAGGCCATACGCAATACCGGCCAGAGCCAAAGACATGATAACCGAATAGACCCAGACCCTGGGTCGCTTGTAGAGCGGCAGCGGCTTTTTATTCGCTTCAAGTGATTCAAACGATTCGTAACGAATCAGACCCGTTGGGCGTCCAACCTTCTCCATCACTTCATCACAAGCATCGATACAGAGCGCACACATGATGCAACCTTCCTGCTGTCCATGACGGATGTCCACACCAGTTGGGCAGACTGCAATGCACTGTTTACAGTCGACGCAATCACCCGTGGTCCGGTCGTCCTCGGATTGCCCCTTCTTAATCCGACCTCTGGGTTCGCCACGATGAAAATCATAGGAGGGTACCACGGTGGTTTTATCAATCATCACCCCTTGAATTCTTGCGTAGGGGCAGAGCCAAAAGCAGGCCTGCTCACGCATATAACCAGCCAGTACATAGGTGCCGACAGTGAACAGCGCGATGGTGCCAAAGGCTACAGATCCGGCTTGTAGTGTAAAAATGTCATGCCACAGATCATATACATCATAAAACCAGGCCACAAAACTGATGCCTGTTAAAGCGGATATTACGAGCCAGATCAGGTGTTTAGTTACTTTGATCCGGATCTTCCTAACATTCAGAGACTCATTGTCAAGTTTGCGCCTTTTGACAGGGCTCCCTTCGAGCTTGTCTTCCAACCAGGTAAAAATATCTGTCCAAACGGTTTGAAAGCAGAAGAACCCACAATAGACCCGGCCAGCCAAGGCGGTTGCCACGGCCAGCAATAGCGCAAAAAACAACAGGGTCAGCGAGAGCATCCAGAAATCCTGGGGCAGGATGGTTGCGCTCAAAATATGGAACTGTCTATTTGGAATATCAAACAGAACCGCCTGACGGTCACCCCACTGAAAGTAGGGACCGATGAAAAACAGAATCCAGGCAGAGGCCGCCAACCACTTCAGATTTCTCCAGTGCCCCCCCATGCGCTTGGCGTGAATGGTCTCTTCACCGGTATTGAGATGCCAATGTGCAGACTCAGCGTAAAGGTCATCCATAGCCTCTTGTTTGGATGCGGTCGTATCACTTGCGCTCAATGGCTCAACTCCTCTGATGCAGCGGGGTAAATAAGAAAAAAATGATATAGACAGGCCTATTTTCAAGCCATGCGATTTATCAATAAGTTAGCCGCAATTAAACAATACTCTGCGAATATTTTACAAAATTCTGCTATAACAAAAAATGCTTTTTGTGGGCTAAGCAAGCTTGTACTAAACGACAGAATCATCAGCTAAGGATCTGTTTTGTCTGCCAAACCAGCTCAATTCACCTTTAAACACAGTGGTCTTTATTACTACCACTTAGCCTGTTCAAAAGACCCTGCAAATAGAGCCTAGGGTCGGGGAAAAAAATAATCATCAAAAGATTGTGCTGGATTTTGTCCCGGAATCTAGGCGCACAAAGGGGAGCATAGCCGCTCTACGTGACCCTTTGTGCAACAACCAAGCCGGGGCAACAGACTAGCAAGATTGGATGATTATTGATTTTCCCGGCCCTTAGATCAATCAACCTAAAAATCAGTTGACGGCTCTACACAAAAAAAGAGGGGGTACCACCCCCTTTCAACTTAGAAATAAAAACGTTCAGCCATTATGCTTTTCTGCATCACTCTTAATGAGTTTGCTGACCTTGAAGCCCAAGTAGATAATAATCACCACGCAAATCACTACGCTGATTATTGAACCCCAAAATACCGCATCTCCGTTCATAGCAATCCCCTTATCTTGTAACCGTGTGAGTTTCCGTACTCACACGGCCATGGTGAAAAAATGCTTATCGACCAATCAAACCCTATTGTCCGCCACCAAACCGGTGAACATAGACAGCGAGTTTCTTGATATCGTCTTCTGACAGACGATCACCAAACGAAGGCATTTCAGCATCACGAGTCTTTGGCTCAGTCGCATCATTGACACCGTATGTGATGGTGTACTTGATGCTGTCACGCAAGGTCTCACCTTCTGCTGGCATGAAACGATAGATGCCATCAGTCAGGTTGGCAGAACCGAGCACGGCCATACCTTTGCCATCCATGCCGTGACAGGCGATACAGCCCTTCTGAGTGAAGTTTGGATCGGATGTGGGGTCGCCAGCCAGGATCGCATCAGCCAGACCGTCGATCTCGGCATCAGAGAGGATCTTGCCGTGGGCAGTCATGATACCCTTGCGTCCATTTGTGACAGTCTGTTGAATAGTATCGACAGTTCCACCGTAGAGCCAATCATCGTCAGCCAGCACAGGATAGCCTGGGCCACCCTGTCCACCGCCGCCATGACAGGCTGCACAGTTGTCACCAAAAAGCACCTTTGCAGAAGCGATGGTGTATTGGGTCAGTGCCGGTGTTGCCAAAATCTCTTTGGCTGACATGCCCTTGATCTGGGTCTCGAACTCAGCACGAACCGCTTCGACTTCGTCTACACCCGCTTTGTACTCATCCATCTGGCTCCAACCCATGATGCCCTGTGTAGGCTCTTGCCCGACCGGCCACATGGGATAGAGAAAGCCATAAGTCACCCACCAGATTAGTGAGGCCCAGAAGGCGATCATCCACCACCGCGGCGGTGGATTACTCAGCTCCCGGAGGTTGTCGTCCCAAATATGCCCGGTGTTGTTTTCACCCGGAAAAGGATTATTTTCCGCCATTTTCGTCTCCGCTATCAATTGCATCATCGTCCATTGGGATAAACCGATTCTTTTCAAGCTTATCCTTGTTCTTTGGACGCAGCGCGTAGAAATACACGCCTATCATCAGGAAGAAGGCGACCACCGTCATGATCATACCGATCCAGTCGTTGGTGGTCATCGCCTCCCAATTCGTTGAAAAGTACTCTTTCATTACTGACGATAGACTTTGTTTTCATCCAAAGTTGCCATAGTGCCCAAAACCTGCAGGTAGGCCACCATCGCATCTTCTTCAGTCTTGCCTGCCAAGTCGCTATTCGCGCTAGCAATATCCTCATCAGTGTAAGGCACACCCATGAGACGCATAACCTCGAAGCGGCGAGCCATATCCACCCCTTCAACTGAGTTATCTTTCAGCCAGGGATAGTTCGGCATAACCGACTCTGGAACCACTGAGCGTGGTGCACGCAGATGCTTACGATGCCAATCATCTGAGTATTTACCGCCAAGACGGGCAAAGTCAGGACCGGTACGCTTGGAGCCCCACTGGAACGGATGGTCATACATGGACTCGGAAGCCAGTGAGTAGTGACCATAACGCTCTTTCTCATCACGGAAAGGACGCACCATCTGAGAGTGACACAAGTAGCAACCCTCCCGCTGATAAATGTCACGACCCGCCAACTCCAGCGCGGTGTAAGGACGCATGCCATCGCCCGCCTTGTGGTCATGCAGGGTCTGTCCCGCCTGACGCTGCCAGAGAAGCTCCGGCGCTGAATTATGCTCCATGGTGTTCTTCATAAAGAACAGCGGAACAATCTCTACCAAGCCACCAACAGAGAGAGCCATTGCCAAAATAACCAGGAGGAGCCAGATGTTTTTCTCCATCTTCTCCTGTAAGCCTACGGATTGATTATCATTCGCCATGTTGCGAGAACCCCCTTAGAATTAAGCTGTAGCCGCAGCAGTGCGGGCCTGTTGCAGACTACCTTCACTGGATGCTTTAACAACAGTCATTATAACGTTGATCAACATCAGCACGGCACCAGTCCAGAAGATCATACCGCCTATTGCGCGCATGGCGTAGTAGGGGTGCATCGCTTCCACTGATTCCGCAAAGGTGTAGGCCAGGGTGCCGTACTCATCATACGCACGCCACATCAGACCCTGCATGATGCCTGAAACCCACATTGCAACCACATAGACAACGGAGCCGATGGTGGCAGTCCAGAAGTGAGCATTGATCAGTTTCATCGACCACATCTCAGTATGGAAGGTACGCATCATCAAGTGGTAGATCGCGCCAATGGCAACCATGGCTACCCAACCTAACGCACCAGAGTGTACGTGACCTACGGTCCAGTCGGTGTAGTGGGAGAGCGCATTAACGGTTTTCAATGACATGACCGGACCCTCAAAGGTGGACATGGCATAGAAGGCCAGTGACATGATCATAAAACGCAGGATATAGTCGGTACGCAGTTTGTCCCAGGCACCTGACAGGGTCATCATGCCGTTCACCGCACCACCCCATGAAGGAATGATCATCGCGAGAGATACAGCTGCACCGAGTGATCCGGTCCAGTCTGGCAAAGCGGTGTACTGCAGATGGTGAGCACCCAACCATACATAACCGAACATCAGCGCCCAGAAGTGGATGACGGATAGGCGGTAGGAGTAGACAGGACGACCTGCCTGTTTAGGCACGAAGTAGTACATAATACCGAGGAAGCCCGCAGTCAGGTAGAAACCTACCGCGTTGTGGCCCCACCACCATTGAACCATCGCATCTTGTACACCTGAGAAGAGGGAGTAGGATTTGAAGAGATCAACCGGCACTGCCAGGCTGTTAACCACATGCAAGTAGGTGATCATCACCATCATACCCAGGAAGAACCAGTTGGATACGTAAATATGAGACGATTTACGAGTTGCCAGGGTCATCAAGAAGTTGAAGGTGTAAACCAACCAGACTACTGCAATCGCCAGATCGATCGGCCACTCCAGCTCTGCGTACTCTTTAGACTGGTTGATACCCAGTGGCAGAGTAATAACGGCAGAGACGATAATCAGATTCCAACCCCAGAAGACAAACCAGGCCAGCTTGTCACTCCAGATCCGCACACCGCAGGTTCGCTGTACACTGTAGTATGATGTCGCCATCAACGCACAGCCACCAAAGGCAAAAATAACAGCATTGGTGTGGAGCGGACGAAGCCGTCCAAATGAAATGTATGGTGAATCTAAGTTCAGAACCGGCCAGGCCAACTCGGATGCGATATACGTACCCACTAATGTGCCTACTACAAGGTAGACAACGGCCATGACGGTAATTTATCGGCAATCCTGATTAATTGACTCAGATCAAAGAAAAGATAAATAAACAAAATTTCGTAACAAGTCATCAAACTCATTCGAACTATAGTTCAAATCGGGAATTGAAAAACGTTAGATTTGGGAATTGCAAGCGCAAATTGTTATTAAAAATGATTGATAATCAATCTCAATATCACACAGGGTGCTACGCCTTAAAATCTTCCTGATCACGCCTGAAGTTCAGCGGTTGAGCAACTGGCTGTCAGACACTGAACCAGACGAAAAACAAGGCGATACTGATGTTGACAATCCCACGCAGAGTGAAGATATTACCACCCATGGTGAGTCAAGATCGCGTAACTCAGCGCATGCCAGTTACTTTTTCCAGGCCTTCGGGATTACGTAATTTGACGATCTGTTTATTCAGCCCAATCAAGCCATATGTCTGAAATCGAGTCAAAACGCGACTCACAGTCTCTCTTGCCAATCCCAGGTAGCTGGCAATGTCACTTCTCGACATTGTCAAACCAAACTGCTGTTGAGAGAACCCCCTTAAACCGGAGCGCCTTGCCAAACCCAGAATAAAGGCGGCCATACGTTGTTCAGCATTCTGCTGAATCAAAGAAGTAGTTACTTGTTGATTCAGAGCAATCTCTTGTCCCAAAATTTGAATTAGAGCCTGCTGCGCCATTTCCCTGTCTCTGCCACAGCGCGTAACCTGCTGAAGATCCATCTTGCAAACTCGACTCTCCTGCAACGCCCTGACGGCAAACGAGTGAACTCGGTTGGCGATTGCCTCGGCTCCAATCAGGTCGCCTGGCAGGTAGAAGCCAATGACCCGCTCTTTGCCAGACAGATCCGTAGTAATTGCTTTATACGATCCTGATTTAACAGCAAATAGGCTGGAAAATGGTTGTTTTTCAGAAAACAACAGTTCGCCACGCCGGATCGGCTGACGACGCCTCAATGTCGCTTCTGAGTTGGCCAGGTCGCGTTCGCCATATTCAACGACCTGGCAGAGAGGGTCCAGTTCACAGTCGCAGCAAGCCACCTCCTGCATCAAAGGATCACATTTCCTGCTCCGGTCGCAACAGGTCTGAATCATTTTCAATCTATTTAAATATCGATTCTACCGAGAAGCCATCGCGCTCGAGTATATCCCTCAAGCGTCGCAATGCATCCATCTGTATCTGTCGCACCCGTTCCCTTGTCACACCCAGCTCGTTGGCAACCTGTTCCAAGGTGGAATTCTCATAGCCATGCAGTCCAAAGCGACGCTCAACCACCTCTCGCTGTTTATCATTCAATTTGCTCAACCAGCGATCCAGATTGGCATTCAGACCGTCATTTTGAATATCAACAGTCGGATCCTGGTTCTTCTCATCGGCGATTGTATCGAGCAGCGGCTTATCCGCATCCTTGCCAAAAGGGGTATCCACCGAGGTAACGCGCTCGTTCAGGCCAAGCATGCGTTTGACTTCGTCGATCGGTCGGTCGAGCAGCTCCGCAATCTCTTCGGAGCTGGGTTCATGATCCAAAGTTTGCGCAAGTTTGCGCGCGGCCCTGAGATAGACATTGATCTCTTTGACCACATGTATTGGCAGGCGGATGGTTCTGGTCTGGTTCATGATGGCCCGCTCGATGGTCTGCCGAATCCACCATGTGGCGTAGGTTGAAAACCGAAAACCACGCTCAGGATCGAATTTCTCTACAGCTCTGATCAGACCAAGGTTTCCCTCTTCAATCAGATCGAGCAGTGCCAGTCCACGATTCATATAGCGTCTGGCAATCTTTACCACCAGTCGTAGATTACTCTCAATCATCCGTTGCCTGGCTGCGTCGCATCCATTTGCGCATCACTGGCCTCGGCGGTTTTCGTTTTCAGGGTCTCTGTGACTTCAGTTTTCACCAGAACCGCTTCACTCTCAGTCTGCTCTTCATTCAGGCTGAGATCCTGATCATCCAGATCTTCAAGAACGGCATCGTTTTCAATCTCTACCGATTCATCAGGATTATTACTCATCTCTCATCTCCATTGGTCGGGCCATGCCAAAGGGTTATTGATCTGTCATACCACTCCCAAACCAGTACACCTAAGCCAACCCGTCTATCATAATTATCTATTTTCTTGGTAACAGCGGCAGTGGATTTATCGGTTTCCCCTGTTTTCTAATTTCGAAATGCAATACCGGTTGCCCCCCGCTGTAGGGTGACCCCATGTGCGCCACTATATCCCCTTTGTCGAGATTATCACCCTCTTTTACCAGCAGTTTTCGGTTGTAGCCATAGGCACTGAGGTAATTTTTGTCGTGCTTGATGATGACCAGATTGCCATAACCCACTAAACCACTGCCGGCATACACCACCCGACCCGCCTCGGTCGCCTTGATAGGCTGGCCAATCTGCCCACTGATCCAGATCCCTTGGCGATTCTGATCGGCCGATGAATAGGTCTGCACCACTCTACCCTTGGTCGGCCAGCTCCAGGCTAACTTGACGGTTTTTTTGGGTTTTGTGAGCGGTTTCTTTTTCACCGGCTTAACTTGAGCCGGTACCTTTTTTATTGATGGTTTAGCCACCGGTTTGGTAGCGGTTTTTTTCGGTTGTCTATTTTTCACCGATTTCTTCACCGACTTGCTAACAGCTGGCGGCCTATTTTTGGTGTTGCGCATGGCAGGTGGCTTTAAACGCAACCGCTGACCAGGGTAGATGGAATATTTGGGAGCCCGAATGCCATTCCAGGCCGCCAACTGTTCATGTTCCAGATAGTGCCGCCAGGCGATTGCGTAGAGAGTATCCCCAGGCTGTACGAGATAGTATGTCCTGGAAGATTTATAGCGGTAGGTTGTGGCGCCCTTCTGGGTTTTCGCGGTAGGCGGGATTGCCCCCCGATGGGAAGCAGTGACAGCACGATTATAGACGGGTGCACTGCCTTTTGAGGAGCAGGCAGTGAAGCTGACCAGCAGACAGAGTGGTAGCAGGTAGACTGCTAGAAATTTGCCAATCGAGCCGTAGCTGTCTCTCATAGGCGGCCTAGGCAGTCATTCTGCGTCTGACCTTCCACCGTTTTGCATTTCTCACAATCGGCACCCCTCAGTCATTTCAGAAACAGGAATAACAGTACAGACGCCACCACCATGATCCACCCCAGTCGATCCACATAACGATGCAGCGCTCTTTCCATTGGCGCCCCACCCCATGCCATCAGTGCGGCCACCAGAAAAAATCGCGCCCCCCGCCCAACCAGCGAAGCGATTAGAAATGGGATCAACGGCATCACCACGACACCGGCCGTTATGGTAAAAATCTTATAGGGAATGGGCGAGAATCCCGCCAGAAAGATTGCCCAGAACCCCCAGTTGCCAAACCACTCCTTTGCGGCGAGATAGGCGTCCCAATAGCCCCAATCCCTGAGTAACGGTTCAATCAGGTCAAAAGCGAAGAGACCGATGAAATATCCAAGCAAACCGCCGATCACCGAAGCCAGCGTGGTTAATCCGGCATAAAACCAAGCCCGTGATGGTTGCGCCATACTCATGGGCGCCAACATCACATCAGGAGGAATCGGAAAGAAAGAGGACTCTGCAAAACTCAACCCGGCCAGATAGCGAGGTGCATGTGGGTGACGGGACCACTTCATGGTGAGGGCATAGAGCGATGAAAAGATCTTCACTAGATCATCCCTCCAACCAGAGGCACAAAATTTGCCGCTTCCAGTGTCTGCTGCTGAAATCCATCTTCGTTGCGGGTAATACGTAACATCACTTGTCCCTGGTCACTCTTCACTGGCAGTATCAACCGCC
Source organism: Candidatus Thiodiazotropha sp. (assembly GCA_037382205.1). Classification (GTDB taxonomy): domain Bacteria; phylum Pseudomonadota; class Gammaproteobacteria; order Chromatiales; family Chromatiaceae; genus Thiodiazotropha. The sequence continues at coordinate 1,559 of JARRQD010000361.1, read as the reverse complement.
CACCCACTGCCAACTGCTGCAGCAGACACTGAGGTAAGGCCTCGGCTGCTGCAGTCACGAGTATGCCATCATAAGGCGCATATTCAGGAAGTCCAATCCCACCATCACTATGCTTGAGACGAATATTTCTCAACCCAAGTTCCCGGAATCTTAGCCGCGCCTGTTCCAAGAGCGCAGAGATTCGTTCCACACTGTGAACCCGGCGGGCCAGTTGGGCGAGAATGGCACATTGATACCCTGAGCCAGTGCCAATCTCCAAGACACTCTCAAGTTTGTTATGACCCTCGATGAGTGCTTCGGTCATACGCGCGACCGTATAGGGTTGAGAAATGGTCTGCCCATGGCCAATCGGTAGAGCTGTCTCTTCGTAAGCCCGACTGGCGAGAGCTTCATCCACAAAGATATGCCGAGGGGTGTTGCGTAGTGCTTCAAGTACCGCCAAGTTGCGGATGCCCTTGCTGCGCAGACGCTTAATCAATCGCTCCCGAGTGCGTTGGGAGGTCATGCCTATGCCCTGATGATCACCACTGATAATCATAGTTTTAGCCACTCATCCAGTACCGGCAGCGCGCTGTGACGGGTCAGATCCACGTGCAAAGGGGTCACCGAGACGAAACCCTGCCTGAGAGCATGAAAATCGGTACCAGGACCGGCATCCTGCTCAGCGCCAGCAGGCCCCACCCAATAGATGGTTTTACCTCTTGGGTCATGACTTTTGATCACAGGCTCCGCTTTGTGTCGATGTCCCAACCGAGTGGAGACAATACCCTGCAGCTCATCATAGGGGATATCGGGCACATTCACATTCAGGATGACACTCTCGCTCAACGGCGTCTCAGCGAGTCGACGCACCAGGGTCTCGGCAACCCGGGCGCCAGTCTCAAAATGCTCAGGATTGTGGGAATTCATCGAGATCGCGATCGCCGGTAGACCAAGAAAGCGGCCCTCTGTGGCAGCCGCAACCGTCCCTGAATAGAGCACATCATCGCCCATATTCGGCCCGGCATTGATCCCGGAAACCACCAGATCCGGCTCCCGATCAAGCAATCCGGTGATCGCCAGATGGACGCAATCTGTTGGTGTACCATCCACCCGAATGAACCCATTTTCCATGGTTCGGGCACGCAGTGGATTGACCAGGGTTAAGGAGTTACTGGCGCCACTGCGATCCTGATCAGGGGCGACGACAACAATTTCGCCGACTTCAGACAGCTGCCTGGCCAGCATCATGAGCCCAGGGGCCTGATAGCCGTCGTCATTACTCAGAAGGATGTTCATAGGGGGCACAATATACTTTAATTATTGATCAGTCTCACCCTCCAAATCACCTACCCGTTAACAACAGGATTGAGATTCTTCTCAATAGCCGCCAGGGCCTGTTAACATGAGGGGCCTAGCGAGCAATTCGTTGCATCACGACCAGCGACATCATGAGCAAACAGAGCGACAATTCCGATGACAAAAGCCTCTTCCAGGAGCAGCTTGGTGATGCGGTGCCACTCGTTGAGTCCCGAGCTGAGCCCTATCGCCGTCGATTACCGCCCAGGCCATTGAATCTC
>JARRQD010000360.1:0-3567 GCA_037382205.1 Candidatus Thiodiazotropha sp. | reverse complement strand
GTATCTGACTCATCGATGTAGTCGAGGTTGCGGTACTGGATGAATTGACCACTGATCAACATGTTCGTGGCGACGGTGATATCCGCGCCCAGCACATATTTGAAGTAGTCAGCATCTTCCATCCTTAGCGCACTGGTCAAATCGCCGGTACTCATCAGGAACTTGTCGATAACCGGCTGCTTCTCACCTTCGTCATAGAGGAGCTCACCTCTCAGCACCAGTGGCACATCGCCGACTTCAAGGGCATAGTCGAAGGAGGTACCGAGACTGTTGACCCGATGCATGCGTTCGGTGAAGCGCAGTGTTGGCGCCCCAGCTCCAGGTGTGACTGCATCATTGAATGGGGTGCCATCAGCCAAAGCGGGGAATACCGCGCTGGGGTCGAGTGCGCCATAATAGTTGCCAGCTTCATCATGTACCAGAATGGTGGTGGCATTACCCATATCCCAGTTGGCCCGAGCTTCGTCCCGAGTCAGGCTGGTGGCCACATCCGGGATGTAAGTGTCATCCTGCTGCATACCATCAGTGCCGTTGGTATCGAAAAACAAAGTAGGGGCACGCTGCACAATCAACTCATCGCCGTCACTGTTTACCCAACTCAGCTCAAGGTTCGGGTTTGCACTATAGTGGTAGAAATAATTAACAGACCAATTCAAACCACCATCCGTTGAATTTCTGAAGCGAAATCCACCATTGACATCACTATCGTCTGGATAGTCTTTGACCCACTCAGATTCAAATCCAGTCAACCCGCCACCCGCAGTAAAACTGGTAAAGGTGTTGAAGGTCGCGAAGGTTGCATTCGCCATATATTCAAACGCGGAGGTTGCTTCTTCGGGCTGCCAGCTCACCTCGGTTGGCGAAAGTGGTGTCAAACCAGTGATCGGCATCAGATTGGTTTCACCATAGTTACCATTGGGATCATTGACCCCTGCAGGAAATCCAGGCTGGCCGGTAAAACCGAACTGGGCAAAGGCATTCAGCAGCAGCCAACCAGGGGCAGCGGCTGGATCTGTGGGATCACTAGGGTTAAGCAGACCAGGTGTGGTCTGAGCATCCCAGAAATTTCCGGCAAAACCGTCCACCGTTAAACCGGCAAACATATTCAAACCCTGAGGCAATGCCATACCGCCGGTGAAACCGCCCCCCATGGCAGCCGCGTTGAAGGTAGCCGCCACATTACTCAGCGCCGGGGCGATATTGTAGAAGCCGTTAACCTTACCACTAATGGTCTCAACCCCTTTCATCAGGAAAGGATGGCCCGCATCTCCATCTGAGTTCAGCCCTGGTATCTTGTTCTCTTCAACCTGAGAAACAATCAACTGGATGTTGCTGCTATCACCAATATTTCGCTCTGCATTGATCATCCAGATCGGAATGCGCGAGTCCTCCATGGCGTTCTGGTTGAGCTCACGGAAATCGGTGGGGTTGATGATATCCAGCAGTTTGATGCCGTCGGCGGTGCCCCACACGACCTGTTGCTTACCAACACGCAGATCCCAATCGAATACCGTTGTGTCGAAATAGAGCTCCCTTAGGTAGTCGTGCTGGCTATAGAGCCTGTGACCCTTATAGTCGTCATTGACACCTTCGGTATCGTAGATCACGTTCAAATCGCCGTGCCAGGTTATGTTGTCTCCCACATAACCATTCACGAACATGCGTGCTGAGTTTTCGAACTTCAGGAGATCGCCTTTATCGTGGCCCTCCATATCGAGCATACTGTCCGCTTTGCCGGTAACCTGACCATCCCTGGTAAAGACTGATGTCTCATTTTTTAGATATCCGCTGATCTCAACCTCAGCAACGGCCGCACTGGGTACGACCATGGCGAGCAGGATCGACTGATATAACTTACTGCGATTGAACATGAAAGAGTCCTCCCGAATTCACTACTGCAAAATTCTAAGAATAGAACCTCGCGCAATGATGGTGTACGCCGGCATACAACAAGCCAGCCCTATTAACTGGAAACACCCGGACAGTGCCGGGTGTTTCGATTTTTGTTGTTAGCGTTTTATTTTTCTCAAGGTCTTCTCTGACCAGTAATCTGAATTCCAAGACTGGTTGTATTGGACAATGTCTTCAGGAATTACCGCCCAGGTTTCATGGCCTGAGGAGTGGGTTTTGCCATACCAATAACCCCAATATTGGGCGCGTGGATCATCCAACCCCAGTGTGCGCCAATCCCGGTCGATCACTTTGACCTGATCATCCCCTTTGAAATATTCGGTACGGTAGTCGGCGAAGGTCTTGGTATCCACATAGCTGATCCGATAGTCATACCACCAGTTCTCCCGCTTGGTGGTGCTTTTCAGCTTGTAGACCTCCTTGCCTTTGTGCTCACAAGCCGCTTCTGGCGGATTGGGCAGATATTTGTTTTTCGATTCAGCCTTATCGATCGCTCCCAGGCAATCCTCAAAGGTCTCTGTACCCAATAGTTCATGGGTCTCATCCTTCGGCTTTCTCAGGGTCACGTCACCAAAGGTGAAGTCGGTGCCGCCCCAGGCATCATCATGGGCCGGCTCGGCAAAGCGTCTGATTTTGCGCAGTGCGGGCAACCAGATGGAGTAGGATTGACTCTTATTGTCATCCACATAGTCGGTGATCAGCATGCCGGTGCCTTTCAGCTTACCTGAGCGGAAGATCGCAATATCCTGGGCATTGATTGCGCTATCGCTATAGTCGTTGTTGAGATAGCGTTCGACGGTTATGGTGGTGGGGTTGCTGCCTGCCGATTTGTTGACAATTACTGTGATCTTGCCAGGAATGGCCCGATTACTCTTTTTCGGATCTTTGTTGTTATTGGTGATGCCGAAATTGGTCAGGGCATAAAAGTGATTAACAAAATAGACCTGGTCGGCAACCTCATCAGCACTTGGCGCACCAGAGGGTAAGGGGAGATCTTTCGCAACCCCGGCAAACAATGAAGTCGAAAATAGTAACCCGGCAGCGGCCATTGCGTAGACATGGTTACGCATCTGCATAGTGAATCCTCCTGCGTATTGAGCGGCATTGATCAATACTCAACCGCTCTATTATTAAAATTTATTGAGTGTTTTTTATTGATAGTTAACTTAACTTCTATATTAATAACAGAGTTACCGGCTGTTTAGCAATCCGGGTATTCCACAATATCAACCGGAGATTTCACCCCCTGACGCCCATTTTCATTTCTGTAAAACCTTTATGCTGACCGCTTTGAAACTTTCATGACAGCATATACGCTGATACTTACGCTTTGATTAAGCCCATCAAGCAGATTATTATTGCCGATAACGAATCAGGTTTCTAAAAGCAATTACCGATCATTAACCTTGGATATATCAGACCTTTAGCTGAGCAATTGGCCTGTTTTTGCTTTTTTCGATGCGAAATAAACGACCATTTCACAGCCCACGAGTGAATTGAACTTGAATTTAACCCTTTGATATAACAAAATTTCCAATCCTGTTCTCTGCGTACCCCACAGATGTTGATACTTGCACTAGGACTCAATCATAAAACTGCCCCGGTAGAGATTCGGGAAAAGGTTACCTTTGGTCCCGATATCATTGCCGGTGCGCT
>JARRQD010000359.1:0-3581 GCA_037382205.1 Candidatus Thiodiazotropha sp. | reverse complement strand
TTCAGCTTAGCAAAATTGTAAGATAAGCAACAATAAAATTCGTCATCCCCCACTTTTAATTGGCAATTCAGCCATATAGCAACCTGATCCAGCTAATGGAACAGTTCTTGCTAAACATAGATCACAAGTCAATCAGTGAGGCAATCTCAGGGGATAGTATGAGTTATTCAGATGTTGCAGTTTCAGATGTCGAAACCCTGTTATCGGCTACCAACCCGGTAATCATCGATATGCGGGATCCACAAAGCCAAAGCAGAGGGCAGCTGCCCCAAGCTCTGCCGGTTTCCGATGAGACCGTCGGAGAGCTGATTCGTAGTCGACGCAGCAACCCGGCTGTGCTGGTTTACTGCTATCACGGCAACCAAAGCCGCGATCTCTGCAGTTTCCTCAGTCAGATGGGCTTGAAAAATGTGCACAATCTGGCTGGCGGATGGGCTGCATGGGAACAATTCAAAACCAGCGAAATTGGAGCAAATTAAACCGCATGAAAACCACAGATAAGATTCGTAAGCAGTTGAGTGACCACCCGATAATTCTCTACATGAAAGGCACACCGGAGGAGCCCCGTTGCGGATTCTCTGCCAAAGCGGCTGCAGTCATGAAGGAGACTCAAGTGGGTTTCGCCCATGTGGATGTGCTTGCATCGCCACTGATCATGGAGGCGCTGCCTGAGGTATCAGACTTCCCCACCTTTCCACAACTGTTTATTAAAGGCGAAATCATCGGTGGCAGCGATATTGTGGAAGCGATGCATCAGAGCGGTGAACTTCTTCCCATGCTCAAGGCTGCCACGGAAACTTAGGAAACCGCTGATAATACGAGTTTGCATGATTATTGCTGACCGCTGTAGATCTTATCAGAAATTTCCGCATTCGCCGGAATAACGACTTAAGAATAAGTTCCTTAGGAGTTAACATGACAGAGGAAGAGATTATCACCAGGGTACGCTCAATCCACCCAAATGCGGTGGTAGACATTGCTGGAGAGGATTGCAGCTTTGAACTCTATGTGGTCAGCGATGCGTTTGCCGGCGTATCGATTCTGAAACGCCAGCAACCGATTCTAGCTCTGTTTAAAGAGGAGATCACCAACGGTACCCTGCACGCCTTATCGATCAAGGCCAAAACACCGGCAGAGTTAACCGGGCAAGGCGGACTTGTGCAGATACAACCTCTGGGGTGAAGCACTACCCCAGATGCATGACCAGCAGCTGTAATGCCTGCTCCTGTTCAAGATTCTCTGCAATCTGGGTATTGTCAAAACGCCCTCTATCTGAATGTATTGGAGATTCCAAATGCACACCAAAGCAGACAGGATTATTAAGATGCATACAATTGGCGTTTTCTTCGCTACCGAATCAGGTACAACCCGACTAATTGCAAAAAAGATCGCTCGTAAAATCAATGCCAGGTATGAGGGTGAACCGGCCGCCAAACCGATCAATATCAACCGAATCGAAGTGGATCAACTACTCGCCTATGACAAGCTTATACTGGGTTCTCCAACCTATGGCAAAGGTGAACTGCCAGGCAAAGCAACTGGCAATGACAAGGTTAGCTGGAGAGAGTTTCTACCACAATTGATAGCAGAGGATTTATCAAGCAAACAAATTGCGCTCTACGGTCTAGGAGACCAGGAGAATTATCCGGATCATTTCGTCGACGCCATGATGGAACTCTATCTTCCACTGCAAGCGTCTGGGGCGGAATTGATTGGTGGATGTTCAACAGATGGCTTTGAGTTCAACCACTCTAAGTCCGTGGTGGATGGGCGTTTCATCGGCCTGGCACTTGACCAGCATCTACAACATCTGCTGACAGAGCAACGCATCGATAGCTGGCTGGATGAGATCTTGCTACTCATGATTGATTAACAAACCGATGAAATTCTTTCCTCTAAATTATCCAGACACAGGCTGAACAAGAACCTTTAAAAAAGAGGTTCCAGTCGGCTTCGTAACGCCCAAGAATACCATCTGTTAAAGTGGCGCCCTGCCAAACCTCAACACTTCGCAACGACGGCTGAGCACCATAGGAAACCACTTAGGGTTTCAAATCAATGGCACAGTTGTGTAGTCGTTCGATGGTCGTCTAAGTGCTTAGCGCGCCTCATTCAGGCAGCAACTCCTCTTTCAATTTGCTCCGCACCGCCATCAACACCTTGCCAAACGTATTATGCCCCCGTCCATCTCGACCACAACCCCAGTAATAGTCATACTGACTGGTTTCGATGATCTTTTGTTCACGGGTAGCAAGTAACGTTGCCGCCACATCAGGGTGTGTATGACACTTAATGTATAGGGCTCGGGTCATCACTACCTCTTTTAACTGTTTCCACTCTTTTCGAATCAAACGCTTATTATTTGCAGCCAGCTTCTGCGCCTTGTTGGGGTGGTCGGCAGATCTAATCTCTTCGCGCAGCGCCTGATCCTCAAATTTCATGCCCTGATAGTAGTGTTCTACAGATGGCCAGGTTGCCCCATCCAGCTCAAATCCTAGCTTTGAACAGCTCGACAATGGATGGTTAACATCGGTTCGGGAAAGGTAGTAGGGTTGCTGATTCGCTGAAGTGAACATCGAACTCACAAGAAAAGATATTTTACGGTTGGGAGAGCCCCAGTCTACCATCAATCAGAAGGATGGTCTCCGATGATCCCTGCAGGCGGTTATGCACACCACTGTATCATGCTAACGACTCCATCTTTAGTGTGATCTCTACCCCCCTACCCGCTCTACCCATTGGTGGGCTATCAGAGTGATAATACCTTGCATCCGATTTCTCAATAATCAAAATAGAATCTGAGCCAACTTGGATAGTGAATTTAGATCCCAGTCTGGCGGCACCGCTAATATCTGTATCAGGTCGATCACCGATCATCAGGCAAGCTTGTAAATTGACACTGATACGCTCCGCTGCCATCTCATTGAGCTGCGGTTGGGGCTTGCCAACGATCAGCGGCTGTTTTCCAGTTGCAATAGCAAATGGGGCAACCAATGCCCCACCGCCTGGCAGTACCCGATGACGGCCCTGATAATGCGCATCGACGCTGTGGTCCGGGTTAGTGCAGACCAGTTGAGCCCCCTGTTTCAGAATCAGGTTGATGCCGGTGGTAATAGACTCAAAGTCGATTCCCGGCCCCTCTCCGATAACCACAAAATCAGCCAGTTCCGGATCCTCTCCCCAACCTGACGCATGAACTCAAGGGCTTCAGGGATCGCCTTCTCCCCATGGTAGAGAACACCATCCATGTCGAGCATTAGGGCTTTGATTGTTGGAATCACAAATGCGCTTTATCTGTTTGCTGTTGGCTGTATACGAACACGAACCACCACGAGTAGAGGCAAAATGTGCTGGGGATTTGCCTGAGAATCAATAGACGGGCTGCAGATTGCTGGATTGCGCGGTTTGTTTTTGAAAGATCGCAAGATTTTGCGGTTGTTTTTTATGGCGGAGAGAGAGGGATTCGAACCCTCGATGGAGCTATTAACCCCATACTCCCTTAGCAGGGGAGCGCCTTCAGCCGCTCGGCCATCTCTCCGAATTTCATCTCTTGGGTACCAGCCAATTCCCTGACCAGCTGG
>JARRQD010000358.1:0-3589 GCA_037382205.1 Candidatus Thiodiazotropha sp. | reverse complement strand
AGAAACTCCTACTGTTGAATTAACTGCCGATCCACTGGTAGTAAACCAAAACGGGTCAACCACTTTGGAATGGAGCAGTACGCTTGTCACTGACTGTGTCGCCTCAGGTGACTGGTCAGGCAGTAAAGGCACTTCAGGAAAAGAAGTCATCAGCGATATACAAACAGACAGTACTTTCGAGCTGTCATGTACAGATGTTGAAGGTGCTGAGCCTGTTCGCGCTTCAGTTAGCATTAAGGTTATAGAATCACCCCCAACTCAGGTCAGTCTATCTGCAAGTCCTACAAGCGTTGTATACAATGGCTCGACAACGCTGAGTTGGGAGAGTAATGCTGACAGCTGCACCGCCACTGGTAGCTGGACTGGAGAGAAACGTGCTTCGGGTTCTGAAACACTTAACGCTTTAACTGAGAACAGAACCTATATCATTTCTTGTACTGGTTCAGGCGGGACAGCAGAAGCAACAACTAATGTCACAGTCTTGCCAGTGCCAGTTACAGAAGACCCGGTTACGGAAGAACCGGTGACGGAAGAACCGGTGACGGAAGAACCGGTGACGGAAGAACCGGTGACGGAAGAACCGGTGACGGAGGACCCTGTTACAGAAGATCCTGGTACTAACGAGACAATGCCTTGCAGCAATGAGGCGTTACAGAGAATTCGTTATCAAAGTCCAACAGCTGAGACATTAGAAGCCTGTATTCAAGAAGTTCAGGTACGGGAATGTACAGAGCAGGGATTATCGCAATGGAGCGGTAGCTTTGAGTATGTAAACTGTGTTGCACATCCAAGCAATACCAGTAGTTTACCTCGGTGGCAGTGGAATCAAATAGAATATGCTGGTGGTTTCCGTGTGATGGGCGGTAAAGTTGGTGAAGGCCCCAATTCAATTTTGGCCTATTCCCCTGGTCCCTTTACAATAGATGAAGCCAAAAACACGATTTTCATGGTAACCCATGACTATGAACAGGGATTTGGTGAAATCAACATTCCAACACTGACAAACAGTGTAGATCCACATGACTTTGCGCGAGCCGATACGGTAGTCCAGAGGTTTCAGGATATTTATCAAACCGAACGCGATGTCACTGGCATTGAGGGCTATTTCAGAGTCACCGGTTTGCTCCAGCTTAACAACCAATTGATTGTAAACTACATGAATTGGTATGACGCCTCAGGAAGAGAAACCGACACGACAATGATTTTTAAGGATGCCTCTAATTTGGCGGACAGTCAGCTGATCGGTCCTTTTCAAATGCAGGGCAAAGCACATGCAGGAGGATGGATCTCACCCATACCAGCTGAATGGCAAGCAAAATTGGGCGGCACCCATATCAGCGGTTTAAGTCAGGGATCAATTATTTCCAGGCTTTCCGTTGGACCATCAGCTTTTGTCTGGACACCAGAAAATGAACTTCTCAGCGCGAGTGAGGGTGGCCCGTTAGAGACTATCACTGCACTCGATTACTCATTACAACATATCCTCCACGATACCAGTTTATACGACCAACAGGCCGATGGTACCGATAACATTCTTTACAATCGTGTCGATGGTAAAAATCATCTTTGGACTGTCTCAAGTTCCGCCGGGTATGCCTTTATCATTCCAGGAACATCAACTTATCTGGTTGTCGGTCATTCTGCGGGTCATGAATCAGGACTGGGGTATAAAATCACTCAAGACAACGGTCATTTGTGCGGTGGTCCATGCCCGAAGGCAGCTGATGACCATTACAACTACTACTGGCTATATGATGTCAATGATATGGTATCCGTGGTTGAGGGAAAACTTGAACCTTGGGAAGTACGCCCTTACGACTATGGTGTTTTTGATACCATTGGTAGTAACAAGACGCTGACAGGAGCCTATTACGATGTCGACGACGACCTACTTTATGTTGCATTGAAAAATGGCGATCCCATTCCCACTTACGACAAACCACCGCTCTTTTTGGCCTACCATCTAAATCTTAACCACAACAGCCGATAAGAAGGGAACGCTTCTTCTATGCTCTGCTGTCTATCGGTCGGTAGTGAGCCACTATGAAAAAGACCCAGGAGACACTGCGCAATAATCCGAAGAACAAATACTCTCCCATATCTGGAAGCCGATGGAGTTCGGGGCGAAATATCTACGTATTGATTTGGAAGCAAACTCCACGCTGTAGCGTGATTCACCCAGTAGGGTGACCATAACCATCGAAGTGATTTTCATCATAATCAAATAGCTGCTATTAGAATGGAGCAGTCAACTGATTTTTTTAGGTTTAAGCCATGAACCACCGTTATCCCAGCGAAGGTACCGATCTCCCCACTCCCACTGGGGCAGGCCCTGGTATAGGCTAGCCTCAGGGTTAGCATGGCAGGACAGGCTTCTATTGGGTCTGGTGGATCTGCTGGTCTCCCTTTGTCGGCATGTTCGTTGCCTGTGTATCGAAAGGCCGTACCGTGCATGAATTTCTGGGCGCGGCTCTACTGGTCCCCACTCCCGGATCCGCATACTCTCTGGGTGTGGGTTTAGGTGCATCTGATGTTAATGCCGCAACTATCGATGTGCTTTTTAGCCTGGCAGTAGGATTGGATTATTCAACATAATCCGATAGCACACCTCGACTCCGGTCATCCAACTCTTTCAATGGAGGGACATAGAATATATCACCTGCCACATCATGCAATTGAAAGCCGCCTCCTGGCATAGTTCTTGGCCACTCATCCAACCGAGTCTGAAAGCTTCGCTCACCTTGCTCAGTGGTAACGATCCAGTTGCGAATCTCAAACTCAACCTCTATGCTGACAATCTGTTGTATCCGAAAAACAAACCCTGACCCAGCCAGCCCGGACACCAGAGCCGATCGCGAATCCTCATCCAAGAGAGAGGGATCAGCCACTAATACCAATTCGTTGTTCTCGAAGTCACGCAAGGAGATATATTTACTTGGCTCGCTCCAAGGGAAACAGGGGTAGGCTTGAACAATCACCGACGAACCATCGGCGCTGTGTAAATATAAATTGCTATCCACAAAACTCAGTTGTTTCATATCACTTTTTCTTTCATCAAATAATTTATTCCGTACCAGACCCACTACACAAACATCTCATGCAGCACCCGCTGGCTTTCGTGCAGCTTGCGGTAGACACCATTCTCAAGATCCAGCAGCTCACGATGCGAGCCCTGCTCCACCAGACACCCCCCTTCGAGCACCATCAATCTTGTGGCTCGACGAAGCGTAGAGAGTCGATGGGCTACTGCAAATACGGTTCTACCCTCAACCAATCGCTCTAAAGCCTCCTGGATTTTCCGCTCGGTTTCGGTGTCGACGCTACTTGTGGCCTCATCCAATATCAGGATTCGAGGATCATTCAATATTGCTCTCGCAATTGGGATCCGCTGCCGCTCACCGCCAGACAGAGTATGCCCTCGCTCTCCGACCAATGTGTCATATCCATTCGGCAATCGACTGACAAACTCATGGGCATTGGCTGCCCGAGCCGCCTCGATAACTTCGCCAAGGGTGGCATGCGGCGAACCATAGCGGATGTTCTCCAGAACTGTACAGTGAAACAGATGGGAATCCTGTAACACCACCCC
>JARRQD010000357.1:0-3596 GCA_037382205.1 Candidatus Thiodiazotropha sp. | reverse complement strand
GCTAGTAGAATGGAGCGGTCAACTGATTTTTTTAGCTTGAATTGGCTACGGCCAGTCCTGCGTTTGCACGCCTTACCAGGTCGGCTTGTGGATTGGCTGAGCGTTACCGAACTTATCAAGCGGCCCACTAGGCGCACAAAGGGGATCATAGCCGCTCTACGTGACCCTTTGTGCAACAACGAAGCCGGGCAAAAAACAAGCAAGATTGGACGATTATTTATTTCCCCGGCCCTTACTTGTAGTGGCTCTTGTCCAAGCCATATTTACGCATCTTGTCATAGAGCGTCTTGCGCGGAATTCCCAACGCCGCCATGGTGTTCTTCAGATTACCCTTCTGAATTTCCAACTGCTGTTTGATCAGGCTCTTCTCGAAACAGTCAACCTGCTGCGGCAGGGTGATTGCGGTTTCATTGTCCACCTCCTGCATCAGGGTTGTCAGATCATAACCCACGTTCTCCCCAAGCAACACATAGCGATCGGCAATGTTACAGAGCTCGCGCACGTTCCCCGGCCAAGGGTGGGTCAACAGCACTCGGGTTTGATCACTGTTAGGCTGCGGTACTTCACGCCGGTATCGGGCCCCGGCCATCAGCAGAAAATGGTGGAACAGTAGCGGAATGTCCTCACGCCGATCGCGTAACGGAGGGATCTCCAGAGTCACCACATTCAATCGATAGTAGAGATCTTCACGGAACTCATTTCGCTCACTGGCCGCCCTAAGATCTACCTTGGTGGCCGCTACCACGCGCAGATCAAGGGGTACTAGCGCATTGGAACCAAGCCGCTCAATCGCTCGCTCCTGCAATACGCGCAGCAGATGCACCTGCACAGGCATTGGCATACTCTCGATCTCATCAAGAAACAGCGTGCCGTGGTTGGCATGCTCAAAGCGTCCAATGCGACGCCCCTTGGCTCCGGTGAACGCCCCGGGCTCATGGCCGAACAGCTCACTCTCGATCAAATTGTCTGGTACAGCGCCACAATTGACCGCGACAAAGTTGTACTCCTGCCGGCGACTGTGTTCATGCAGCGAACGGGTAACCAACTCTTTACCAGTTCCAGTCTCACCCAGTAACAGCACATCCGCATCCGTATCGGCAATCTGCGCAATCGTTGAACGCAATCGCTGCATCGCGGGAGAACGCCCGATTATGCGCGGCCCCGGGATGTTGTTCTGCGCCTCAAGCTCTTGGCGCAGTGATCGATTCTCCAAGGTCAGGGCACGCTTATCCAAAGCACGTTTCACGGTCTCCACCAGCTGCTCGGCGGCAAAAGGCTTTTCGATGAAATCATAAGCGCCATCGCGAATCGCCTGCACTGCCATAGCGATGTCGCCATGTCCTGAGATCAGGATCACCGGCAGGTCCCGGTCGATCTGCTGGGCCTTGAGCAGAAACTCAATGCCATCCATACCGGGAATTTTAATGTCACAGATGACCACACCGGGCCAATCATAAGCGAGCAGCGGCAGGGCCGTATCGGCTCGTTCCATGGTATTGACATCGAAACCGGCTAATTGAAGTGTCTGGCCATTGGCAATGCGAATATGCTTCTCATCATCAATAAACAGGACTGGTGGCTTGCTCGACATGATTCAGTTTAAACTCTTACTAAGTTTGCCCAGTCAGAGATCCTTACTCAACCAGAGGTAATCGGAGGGTGAACAGGGCTCCAGCAGTTGGGCTGTTTTGTGCCGACAGTGTACCACCCATGCTTTCGATAATGTGGTGGGAGATGGAGAGCCCCAATCCCAAACCTCTCGCCTTGGTAGTGAAGAAGGGATCGAAGATACGCTCCAGGTGATCCGCAGGAATACCTGGACCATTGTCCAGAATATCAATTTGCAAACTCTCCCCTTCTCTTATCATGTCGATGCTAACCCAGCGATTTTGCTGACTCTCCATGGCGTTCACCGCATTACCGATGAGGTTCACAAGCACCTGCTCCAGCCGTACCGGATCGGCCATCACCAAGGGATCATCCTGAACCAGCTTAAACTGGATTTCAGTGCCACTCTTACGTAACTGAGGATGCAGGATTCGTTTGCTCGACTCAATCACATTATGCAGTGAAACCGGCCTTCTAGAGCCATCGGATTTGCGTGCAAACAACTTCAATTGAGAGCTGATTTGGGTCATTGTATCGATCAGCTCCGAGATCTGTTCCAGGTTCCAATTGACATCGGCGCAACGCTCCTGCGCCAGCAGCAGACGGGCATTGTCCGTGTAGGTACGTATCGCTGCCAAGGGTTGATTCACCTCATGACTGATACTTGCGGACATCTGCCCCAACATGGCCAGTTTTGCCGCCTGGATCAACTCATCCCGGGTCTGTTGCAGCGCCTCCTGCGTGCGTCTTCGCTGCTCGATCTCCTGACGCAGGTCCACGGTACGCTCCTGCACCCGCTGTTCCAAGCGATCCCTCGCCTCACGCAGCGACTGATTGGCTTCTGCCTCATAGCGGGCTCTCTCCCGGTTTCTGCGGTAGCGCTGCGACATCACCAAGCCGATCAGCAGCAAAACAGTAAAAGCGAAACTGCTGGCACCGATGGCATGTAGCACCGCCTGCTTGACCTGCTTCAGCGGAATCAACAGATGCACCAACCAACCGGCCTCCGGCATCGGCTGGGCCAGCATCAGGTAAGACTCGGATCCGCGCCGCTTCTGGCCATTGATATCGATCCGCTGAGCCAACTCAGAGAGCTGTTCCCGATAGCTCACATCCAATGCTTGAACAGCGGCGCCTGAATAGCGCCGACTCTGCTCGATACGTTGTCGCTCTTCGGGCGATAACTGGGAGAGGCTGCGAAACCGCCAATCGGGCCGGGTGGTTATAAAGATAACCCCTTCCGGATCGGTAACAATCACCTCGATGTCACGACCTTGCCACTGCTGCTCCAGGTTGCTCAGGTCGATTTTGATCACCACTGTACCCAGGATGCTCCCAGCATGACGAACCGGGTAGGCAAAATAGTAACCCCGTCTTCCAGAGGTATTGCCGAGGGCGTAGTAACGCCCAAGCTGCCCCTGCATCGCCTGTTTGAAATAGGGCCGATAACTGAAGTTGCGGCCAACGAAAGGCTTCTCCGAGTGCCAGTTACTGGCGGCGATGGTCAATCCCTCATTATCCATCAGATAGGTATCTGAAACATTGGTGATTGTATTGATGGTCTCCAGGTATCGATTCAGTGCATCAATGCGTTGTCTGTCGCCAGGGCGCTTCAGTAACTCCACCAGTGGTTTATTGGTGGAGAGCAGCTCTGGTAGAAACTCATACTTCTCGAGCTGAGCCTGCAGATAGTTGACATAGATATTGAGCTGACGCTCACCGGAAACTGTAATCTCCTGGGTGGCGCGATGACGTACAAAATCGGCAACTTGCCAGAGTAGCAGTGCATACGTGAGTAACACCAGCAGTGTGATAAGCCACTTTCTGTGGGGTAGAGTTTGCACGCTTGCAAAGGGTTTCAATGAGAGTTCCACAACAGGTAACCATAGACTATATGATCACTGAGACGCCAGCTGGAATTGGGTGGCAGTGGGTACCAGCCACACCCCGGCACACGATGCCACTGCTGCCGCTGCTCCCTTCCGGGC
>JARRQD010000356.1:0-6154 GCA_037382205.1 Candidatus Thiodiazotropha sp. | reverse complement strand
ATGTCATAACACAAAACCTTTCAGGTGTTGTTCAAATTTGCTGGTGATGGCCTCAGTGGAGGATTTCAGATCACAGTCAGGTGGGCAGTCGACCCAATGAATTAACAATACTTCATCCTGGACATCGACCGTCAGGGTGACTGGGGTCAAGGTAATGCTGTTGGCCAGGATCAGCCGGCCAAGTGGTGATTTGAGATTGGTTTTTACCTCCACCACAGCAGGTCGTAAGGGTAGAGAGGGACTCAATACCCGCCGGGCCATATCGAGATTGGCTTGCACCAACGCTATAAAGAAGGTGCCGAGATAACGTAGCAAGGGGAGCAGGGCAGACGGTAAGATGATTAGACCGGAGAGTATGCTGAGGTGAGGTCGGCTCGCCAGTGTGACGATCAGTGCAATCACCAGACCACTAACTACTTCTGCTCTATCCAGATTGCCAGCCAGCAGCATCCAGAGTCCAAACACAAGCAGGTAGAGAAACATACCATGGACAAACCGCGGTTCAGTTCGTTGTATGGACTTGGTCGTCATACTTCGGAGTTACCTATTGTTTTGGTTGTGCGACTATTGTACTCCCTATTTCCCTATCAAATCATCTTTATGTTCTGTCTCAATGACGCCAGTCAATTAGGCGTTGTTCATTCATGCAGCAGACACTAAAACCGGTGGGAAATAGGCCTTTGAAATCGCCTCATGCAGGTCGGCGAAATCGATCTGTAAATCGTCAATAAAATTATGCAGAACATTGTTATCCATCTTTTCCATCGACATCGCCATAAGCCGCTCATCAATCTGTTTAACAACTTTTAATGGTGTTGTGTTTTTCGGCAGACGGGAGAGATTGAAACGGATGTTTTCAGTACAATAACGAATTGACCGAGGAAAAGTCTCTGTCCTGAATAGGAATTGTAGTACATCTTTGCGGTTGATCCTGACCTGCATATGTTGACGATACATCTGGTGGGCACTCAGTGACTTCAACATACTCATCCATAGAATATCTTCGAATGGCGCCAATTCGGGCGCCGCTTCCGGTATCGGGTTTTCAGAACGAACATCGATGATTCGTGTGGTCATGTCGGCACGCTCCAGCTTGCGTCCCAGATTGAGAAAGTAGTAGGCCGTATCATGGTTCATGCTGCCGGCCAGCAGACCGGTCATCAACTGGGATCCGCTGATGATATGTTGAAGATAACAGTGTCGGCCCTGACGGGAAAAGCTGCTCTGCTTACTTTCAAGGGTGGTCTGATAGTAGCTGTTGATCGATTCCCAGGCCTCCCGTGGCAATATCTCGCGTATGGTGCGGGCGTTCTCTCGCAAGGCAGAGAGGATACTGATGATGGAGCTGGGGTTGGACTCATCACTGATTAAAAAATTGGCCACCCGACGTTCAGTAAACTCCGGATGGCGCTCCAGATAAGACGGATAGCAGCCCAACAGATTGATCAGCGCATCCCAACCTGGGGCTACCTTCGGCGGAAGGTCGAGCATCAGGTTGTTATTGACAGTAATCAGACGAGCGGTGTTCTCGGCCCGCTCCTGATAGCGTCCTATCCAATAGATGGTTTCTGCAACTCGGGATAACATCGATTTACTCCTGACTTAACTGTCGACGATCCAGGTATCTTTACTGCCGCCGCCCTGGGATGAGTTCACCACCAGCGAGCCTTTATTCAGTGCTACTCGGGTCAGCCCACCGGTGGTCACCTCCATCGATTTGCCACTGAGGATGAATGGCCTCAGATCCACATGTCTGGGTTCAAGCAGGCCATTGCTGATTGTAGGTACGGTCGAGATTGCCAGGGTGGGTTGAGCAATGTAGTTACGGGGGGTTTTTATGATCAATTTTTTGAATGCTTGTCGCTCCTGTCTGGTCGATGCGGGGCCGATCAGCAGCCCGTACCCACCTGATTCGTTGGCCGGTTTTACCACCAGCTCTTTGAGATGATCCAGTACATAATTACAAGCCTCTTTGTTCATGCAGCGCCAGGTTGGAACATTTGGAACGATTGGCTCCTGATCGAGGTAGTAACGAATGATATCCGGTA
Source organism: Candidatus Thiodiazotropha sp. (assembly GCA_037382205.1). Taxonomy (GTDB): domain Bacteria; phylum Pseudomonadota; class Gammaproteobacteria; order Chromatiales; family Chromatiaceae; genus Thiodiazotropha. The sequence continues at coordinate 4,106 of JARRQD010000356.1, read as the reverse complement.
CATAAGAGTAGACCACTTTGTCGTCCGCCACACCAGCGCCCGGCGCATTGGCCAGCGCCACATTGCCTGCCTTCCAGGCCCGCATCAGACCGGGAACGCCCAATATCGAGTCCGTATTGAACGCCTCCGGATCGAGAAACAGATCATCGATACGACGATAGATCACATCCACCCGCGAGAGCCCCTCGATGTTACGCATATAGACACAGTCGTCATTCTCAACCACCAGGTCGCGTCCCTCAACCAGCTCGCAGCCCATCTGCTGTGCCAGATAGGCATGTTCGAAATAGGCTGAGTTATAGATGCCTGGCGTCAATACGACGATTTCAGGATTATCTCCAGGGCGGGGGGAGAGGGCCGAAAGCGTATCGAACAGTTCCGATGGGTAGTCATCGATGGGTAGAGGGCTGTAGGTTTCAAACAGCTCCGGGAAAACTCTTTTGGTGACCAGCCGGTTCTCCAGCATGTAGGATACCCCGGAAGGGACCCGGAGGTTATCTTCTAGGACATACATCTCGCCCTTGGCATCGCGCACCAGATCGCTGCCACAGATGTGCGCCCAGATGCCCATGGGGGGATTGATGCCGATACACTGTTCGCGGAAGTTTTCAGACTCCGCAAGAACCTCTGCCGGGAATACCTTATCTTTAACGATCTGCTGTTTGTGGTAAAGGTCATCTATGAAAAGGTTCAGTGCCTCGACCCGTTGTTTCAGACCCGATTCGATTCGATCCCACTCTTTTTTTGGTATCAGCCGAGGCACAATATCGAACGGCCAGGCCCGGTCGATGGAACCCTCCTCTTCGGTATAGACCCGGAAGGTGATGCCCATCTGTTTGATCGCCAGCTCGGCCCCCAGTTGGCGGGATGCCAGCTCACCCTCGTTGAGCTTACCCAGGTAGCTGATCAATTTACGGGCGTAGCCTCTGGCATTGCCATTGGAGGTAATCAGTTCATCGAAGAAGGGATGATTTTCAAACGACTCCCGATTGACGGTCATCTTGAGCCTCCCGGGTTACTGCGAAGGTCCAGGGTGTAGGGGAAATGCGGATTGATCCGCTCTTCGGTCAGGTGGATGGTGCCGCCGCTATGGCCATGGTTGTTGAAGCGAGCCAGACGACGGGCCTCCGCCTCATTCGCATTGACTGGAAAGGTCTCGTAGTGGCGTCCACCAGGGTGGGCCACATGATAGGTGCAGCCCCCCAGGGAGGTGCGGTTCCAGGTATCCACAATATCGAAGACCAGCGGTGCATGACTGGCGATGGTGGGATGCAAACCGGACGGGGGTTGCCAGGCTTTGAAACGAACCCCAGCCACATACTCGCCATGGGTACCGGTGTTGTGCAGAGGCAGCGGCCTGCCGTTACAGGTCACCGCATGTCGGCCAGGCGTAACCCCTTTGATTTTGGCATAGCGGGGAAATCGGAACTCCAGAAACGGATCGAACCATGGGTTTTCGAATTCATAGCCGCTGCGCTTCAGGTCACTGACCACATCCGCCAGATCCCGCTCCACAAAGTGGGGCAGCATAAAACGATCATGCAGTTCGGTGCCCCAACTGACCGGGGCCCGATCGTAGGGGGTATCCCAGAAGCGTGCGATCAATGAACGTAGCAGCAACATCTGCAGCGCACTCATCTGCGCGTGAGGCGGCATTTCAAAGCCACGAAACTCCAGCAGGCCGAGGCGCCCGCTGGGGCTGTCCGGTGAGTAGAGTTTATCGATACAAAATTCGGAACGATGGGTGTTACCGGTGAGATCCACCAACAGATGACGAAGAATCCGATCCACCAGCCAGGGGGCAGGGGTTTCACCCGGCGGCATCTCATTGAATGCAATGCCAAGCTCATATAAAGCGTCGTCTCTCGCCTCATCCACTCTGGGGGCCTGAGATGTGGGACCGATAAACAGTCCTGAGAAGAGATAGGAGAGAGCTGGGTGGTGTTGCCAATAGGTCAACAGACTGCGTAACAGATGTGGGCGCCGTAGGATCGGGCTGTCGCTGGGATCGGCAGCGCCAATGGTCACATGATTTCCGCCACCGGTTCCCGAGTGACGACCATCGAGCATGAACTTCTCTGTACCCAGGCGAGACTGTCGAGCCTCTTCATAGAGGGTCTGATTGAGTTGCACCAGATCCCGCCAGTTGCTGCTCGGTTGAATATTGACCTCGATGACTCCAGGGTCGGGGGTGATCTGTAGCCGTTCGAGTCTGGGATCTTTGGGAGGCTCATAGCCCTCCATGATGACACCATAGCCGGTTTCGACAGCAGCGGCTTCGATGGCGTTAACCAGGTCGAGGTAGTGTTCCAGTTCAGTGAGGGGGGGCAGAAAAATATGTAAGTGGCCCGCTCTGGGTTCAACACATAATGCAGTACGTATCAGCCCATGGCTGTCAGCTTCATCATCCGGCTCGAACAGAGCCGGGTCATCAGCGGCTCTGGGTGCATCCGGCATGGGGATGGTATTGCCACTCTGTGCCAGGCGAAGACGATCTTGGATTTCCGGTTGCAACTGCCGCTCATCGAATGGATCCCGAGGATGGATTTGATGGCGATCTTCGGCCTTCTCCCAGCGTAGTGAGTCGAGAGGGAGTCGGTAGCCCATCGGTGAGTCGCCGGGGATCAGATACATATTACCGCGACGGAAATTCCAAGGATTACTGACCCAGCTCTCCTGACGATAGTCCCAGGCGATAGGCAGTGCGTAACCGATCACCTTCTGCAATCCCTGATCAAACACTTTGCGTAGACGAGCACGCTCAAGGGGATCCTTCAGTTTACTGTCGAGGGTATCCACATTGGCCGGCAGGGTGCCCTCTTTCCACAGATAGTAGAGGTTGTCCTCCAGCCCTGGTATCACATAGCGGTTATCCTGCAAATTGAGATGCTTTTGAATCTGCTGGATCAACGACTGGGCGTGATGGATGTGGTATTGACTCGCTGAATCGGGCTGATCGAGGAGTTCTGGGTGGCGCCATACCGGTTGTTTGTCCTTGCGCCAGGCGCAGGTCAACGCCCAGCGGGGCAGGGGCTCTCCTGGATACCACTTGCCCTGTCCATAGTGGAGTACTGCATCGGTGGCAAAGGCCTTTTTCAGTCGCTGGAGCAATACTCCGGCGAGCTGGCGTTTGTCTTTGCCCAGGGCCGCTGTGTTCCATTGAGGGCTGTCCATATCGTCAATCGAAACGAAGGTCGGTTCACCTCCCATGGTGAGCCTCACATCGCCATAGAGCAGCTGTTTGTCGACAAAATCGCCAAGACTCAGAATCGCCTGCCATTGGGATTCCGTATAGGGCTTGGTGACCCGAGGGTCTTCATGGATCCGCTTAACACGGTTTTCGTGATGAAAGGTGACTTTGCATTTATCGGTAGCTCCAACGATTGGCGCGGCGCTGACTGGATCCGGTGTGCAGGCCAATGGGATATGGCCTTCTCCAGCAAACAGGCCTGAGGTGGGATCGAGACCGACCCAGCCGGCACCGGGGATAAATACTTCGGTCCAGGCATGCAGATCGGTGAAATCCGCTTCCGGACCAGAGGGACCATCAAGAGATTTCTGATCTGCAACCAGCTGAACCAGATAACCAGAGACAAATCGGGCCGCCAGCCCCAGATGCCTCAATATCTGAACGAATAGCCAGGCGCTGTCGCGGCAAGAGCCCTTGGCTTTGGACAGGGTCTGTTCACAACTCTGTACACCAGGCTCCATGCGGATGGAGTAGTCGATATCCTGCTGCAGACGCTGATTGAGCTCGACAAGGAAGTGCACGATATGGGGGCCTTTGTCTCTGTCTTCCTGCTGCTCAGCAGCTGACTGATAAGCAAAGCCGACCGGATCCTGCTTGAGCCGTTTCAACCAGTCCATGAGTTTGGGCCCCTGCTCTTTCAACTCGAAATAGGGGAACAGCTCTTTCTTTAACTGTGTTTCATAGTTGAATGGAAAGTGTTCATAGGCCTCCTCGACAAAGAAATCGAATGGATTGATGGTAACCATGTCGGCAACCAGGTTTACTTCAATCGTCAGGGTTTTGGTTTTCTCCAGAAACACACAGCGGGCTATGTGGTTGCCAAATGGATCCTGTTGCCAATTAAGAAATTTCTTCT
>JARRQD010000355.1:0-3624 GCA_037382205.1 Candidatus Thiodiazotropha sp. | reverse complement strand
TGAAAACGACATTGAAGGCGCGATCAAATACTGCGCTGAGAATCGCGGCAACGACCTGAAGCAGAGCCTCTACCTGGCCAAACTGCAGGCCGTACTCCACCAGGAGATCAATCAATACAGTAAAGCCCAGGAAATCTATACCGAACTGCTGCAGATTCGTGATTTTCACTGGGCAAGATTTGGTCTCGGAAAGGTTGCCTACTATCTGGGCAACTATGCTCAGGCGGAAGAGGCTTTTCACGGTCTTGTTGAGAAAAATCGACACTTTCTGGAGGCCTATGAGTGGCTGGCCAGAGTATTGGAGTATCGGGGTGATCTGCTTGAAGCTCAGCAGGCGCTCAGTCATGCGCTGAAGCTCTCTCCCAAATCGGTGGCTCGGCAGCGACGACTTGGTAAGCTCGCACTACAAAACGGTGATTACGAGACCGCGCGTCGCGCCTTACAAGCTGCGGTTCGATGGGGTACCAACTCCTGTTTTGCGACAGCTGAAGAGTATCGCTGTCTGGCGGATCTCTATCAGGAGCATGGTGAGATAACGAAAATGGTTCGACTGCTGGCTGACGGTTGTACGCGTTTCAATCACCGTCCTGCAGATAAGATTCAGATGCTCTGCGGTCAAGCGCTTGTAAAGTTTGCCACGAAACAGAGTGAAGCAGTAGAGGCGTATCTGAGTAAAATCTATCGGCTGGTCAATGAAAACAAGCAGGACATTTCACCCGACCACTTGTTGTTGGTCGCCAAAGATTGCTATCGGCTCTCCCGGGAGGAGCTTGCCAAGCAATATCTTGAGTTGATTGTTTGCAATAAACACGATGACGAGTCGTGGCATGAGCGGATTCGTCAACTGATGGATGATCACGGTCAGGGCAAAGAGAGTCAGGCGCTGATCGAAACTGCGCAGAATAGAATTAGCCAAGTACATTCGCAAAGTCTGCAGCTATTACGTCAGGGCAAGCGGCAACAGGCCATTGAGATGTTGAATGAGATCATTGGGCAGTTTCCTTATAACAAAACCATGGTTTTACTGGGCGCCAAAGCAATGATTCTGGATATGCACGATAAGGGTGTGGATAACCGCTATCACTTTGCCTGTCGTTACTCACTGGCTGTTTTATGCAGTCAAAAGCAGCAAGATCCCGAGGTCATTAAATTTCTTGAAGAGTTGGATCGGTTACAATCATGAACAGCAAAAACAGCACGGGTTTGCAACAGCTGAATGCGGCTCTGACCAGCATGGAGTTGGCATCAGCTTTTGCCATGGTCTCCCACGATATTAAAAATTCACTCGGTATTCTGCTGCGGGACATTCATCAGGTCACGAGCAGTTGCGAGGTCAATTGTGGGATGAGAAACGAATGTGCGGATATGGAGTATGAGGTTCGCCGCATCAACAATAATCTGGTCAAGATGTTGACTCTGTTCAAAGTGGAGCAGGGAGATTATATGCTGAATGTCGATGCCCACTCGGTCTATGATTTTCTTAGAGAAGTGATGCTCGAACACAGTCAGATCATCCGTGACAAAAAAGTCGAGTACCAACTCGACTGCGCAAAAAATCTGTTCTGGTATTTTGACCGCAATCTGATGACGGGAGTGATGAGTAACGCCATCAGCAACGCGCTTCGATATACGAATCGCCGGATTCGCCTTACTGCACACTCAGACAATGCTGGTCTACAGCTTCTGATTGAGGATGATGGTGAAGGTTTCACCCAAGCCATGTTGCAGCAGCAATCCACTGTAAATCAGCCAGAGGCGGGATTTATCAACAACAATACCGGTTTGGGTCTCTATTTCACCAAGCTGGTGCTCGATCTGCACCAACACGATGGCCGGCATGGCAAGATTCTCATGCAGAATGGGGGTGAGCTTGGTGGCGGACAGTTCTACATGACCCTGCCTTGAGAAAAACCCTCGCAATGGAGGTTATCTGCCGCAGGATCGTCTATAATGGCGGGTTTTCCAAGCTTCTTTTGTGGGAGATTCCGGATGTCCAAAGCGGATGTGAAAAAGGTGGTGTTGGCCTACTCTGGCGGTCTTGATACCTCGATAATCGTCAAATGGTTACAAGATGAATATCAGTGTGAGGTGGTGACTTTCACCGCTGATATTGGTCAGGGTGAAGAAGTCGAGCCGGTGCGAGCCAAGGCGCAAGCCGCCGGTATCAAAGAGATCTATATCGAAGACCTAACTGAAGAGTTCGTACGGGACTATGTCTTCCCCATGTTTCGCGCCAACGCGATCTATGAGGGCGAGTACCTGCTCGGTACCTCCATCGCCCGTCCCTTGATCGCCAAACGGTTGATCGAAATCGCCAATGAGACCGGCGCGGACGCCATCTCCCATGGTGCTACTGGTAAGGGTAACGATCAGGTACGGTTCGAACTGGGTGCCTACGCCCTGCGACCGGATATCAAGATCATCGCCCCCTGGCGGGAGTGGGATCTCAACTCTCGGGAAAAGTTGCTGGCTTATGCGGAAACCCATGGTATCTCCATCGAAATGAAAAGGGAGGGTAAGAAGTCTCCCTACTCCATGGATGCCAATCTGCTGCACATCTCCTATGAAGGTTATGATCTTGAAGATCCCTGGAATGAACCGGGCAACGAGATGTGGCGTTGGTCTGTCTCTCCGGAAGAGGCGCCAGATCAGGCTACCACCATCGAGATCGGTTTCGAGCGGGGTGATCCGGTCTCCATCGATGGTGAGCGTCTCTCACCCGCCGCACTGCTGCTCAAGCTCAATCAACTGGGTGGCGCCAATGGCATCGGCCGGGCCGATATTGTGGAGAACCGCTATGTTGGCATGAAGTCACGGGGCTGCTATGAAACCCCCGGTGGCACGATTCTGTTGAAAGCCCACCGAGCGATGGAGTCATTGACCCTGGACCGGGAAGCGGCACACATGAAAGATGAGTTGATGCCCCGCTATGCCAAGCTGATCTACAACGGCTATTGGTTCGCCCCGGAGCGGGAGATGCTGCAGGCCGCGATCGATAAGACACAGGCGGTGGTGAACGGTGTGGTTCGGGTTAAGCTTTACAAAGGCAATGTCAGCATCGTTGGCCGCAAGTCCGACACCAACAGTCTGTTCGACGAGTCGATCGCCACTTTCGAAGACGACGCGGGCGCCTACAACCAGCAGGATGCCGAGGGCTTCATCAAGCTTAATGCCTTGCGCTTGCGGGTTGCGGCCAGTAAAGAGGATTGAAGCTGAAAATAATCAGTTAAACGCGCCATTCTGCTGATGGTTTATTGTTTTTATCATCATCCTAAAAAGATCAGTTGGACAGCGTGAAGGGTGCGCTTGTGGTGGTGCAGGGCAAGGGTCGCTCCCGCACATCCATGTGCCCGCGATACTTGTGCATCCCTGCACGGCGCGCAACGACGCGCAATAGCCTGCTATTCAAAGGCGCTGCAACGCCGCCATGCGCCGCTACAAGCGTGCAATTCACGCTGTAGCGTGATTCACCCAGTAGGTGACCATAACCATCGAAGCGATTTTCATCATAATCAAACACCTGCTATTAGAATGGAGCTGTCAACTGATTTTTTTAGGATCATCACTTCTATTCGATAACCTGAGCCGCGGCGCGAACAATCAGACTGCTGTCGGATTTGGATT
>JARRQD010000354.1:0-7037 GCA_037382205.1 Candidatus Thiodiazotropha sp. | reverse complement strand
GAAATGCTAGCAATTAAGCAAGGAGCAGAGCTTTAAAGTTTAACATAGCAAGTACAGGCAAGGGGTGTCAAAAAGCTACGCTCGTTCCTCGAAACATTTTTTTCCTCCCCTGCTGTAGGTATTGGTGCGTGGCTACAAAGAATAGTACAGGGGTACTTCAACTTCTTTATTGGCGTCCGTTGAGGCTTCTAAGAAAGTAGACTAGGACAGCCACCAATAACACACTTAGAACAGGAGAGAATTTGAAGAGTATAAGTCCGAAAAATATGATCAGTATCCATTTTACGATGCTAACCACACTGCCAATCATTCGGCGTAGAAAACCTGGGGTGCTGTGATAGGCATCCGTATCCCCATCCTCCATAGGCTCAGAGGTGCGCGAGACCTCATGCGAGCGATCTAACGCAACATCATTAGATGCCTTCAATGGTTTTTTCTCTTCTGCCAATTTCGGCATTAGCGGCGCTGGAAGTTCTTTTGCCTCCCACCACTGTTCTCTCGGAGCGCGACCTGTGGCAGCGGCAGCTTTGAACAGTGCAGGACTTAAAGCACTGCGTAATGAGGAAGTGGTTTGCTGGCTGAAGCGCTGGGCAATTCGTTCAATCTGTTGCAGATATTGCCGACCCTTATGTGGATCGACCATGTATAAGAAGTGTGCGTAGCCTTTCGCAGAGATGAGAACATTTGGAGAATTTCCCCAGTGACAACCATCCGGCCCCGATCTTTCCATACGATGCAACAGGGCACGAAAGCGTCGCAGAGTTTTTCGGTCAACGGATGGCTTTTCATTAACCACGATTCCAGTCACCTCTTGTTGCGTGCTATCTCGCATGACGCGACTCTTCTCAGGGTGAAGTTGAAATCCCTCTTCGGTCACAATCGCTGTTATGCGCCACTGAAGTTTTTTTAAATTCCGAATACTCTCCCGATCACCGGAGAAGCTCAAGTCGTCGGCATAGCGGGTATAACGAAATCCGAGTGAACGGGCGGCTCCCTGCAAACGCGCATCCAGCCGGCGACAGATTATGTTAGTCAACGCTGGACTACTGGGAGCCCCTTGGGGTAGGTGGCGGTCTCCCTGTTTGACATAGTAGTGGTCGCCATCCAATACCACTTCTTGCACCTCCGCTTCGGTGGTCAATAGTGCCAGAAGGGTGGCGACCTGTTCACTATAGCCAAGGCTGCGATAGAGCCCTCGGATGCGAGGATATTTTAGCGAGGGAAAGAAGTCCTTAAAATCATAGTTGAGCACAACATAGGCCTGACAGTGAGGCTGCGCGTTTGAAACAATGGAGCGGCCAGATCGAAAACCATGCGCGGCATCGTGCAGAGTAATCTTCTCCAGGATATTCGCCAATACCCAGTATTGCGCCCGTTTCAATCTTGGCATGGGGGCGCTGATTGTTCGCTCACCGCCGCTCTTTTTCGGCAAGGTGAAGCGTTGGTAGTGATGGATGGAGGAGATGTTTCGGTTGTAAGTTAAAAAACGCAGTTCCGCCAATGAGATGCCCATTGCCTTAGTTAAGGCTTCAGCGCTTGCAATAGACGGCAATCCATATCGTTCGAGTTTCTGCGCGTCGGCCGTGGTGTCATTAAGTCCGGCCGACACCTGTTCACCCAGGTAGATGATCTCCTGTTGTCGGCGCTGATGCCACTTTACAGCCTTTTCGTGACGCTCGACGATGCGCCGCTCCCGGCGCTCCTTCTGCCGCTGTTTCGACGCTTCCATGCGTTGTTTACGCATCGCTTTCAGCGCTTGCTCGGGATCAGTATAGAGTTGCTGCTTTTTAACCAGTTGATTCAGTTCACGCTGTAGTGCTCCTTTGCGTTCAATCAATGTCTCGCTAAAGTCGGCCTGATTCTGGTCGGTGGGCCAGAAACCCAAGCGTTTCATCTCCTCGAGAATAACTTCGTCTTTTGATGAAGCGCGGATGCGATCGTAGAGTTCCTGGCGTTTGTTATTGCTCATTGCGTATCCTGTCGCTTACGCATGGGTGGAGGAGATCTCCCGGTTTCAGGAGATGGCATAGCCGGCGGGCGCTGACTGATTCCGAGCCTGCGCTAAATGAACCTATAGCTATAGGTGCACTATTGGATTGCCGGATATCTGTGGGAAGTTCCCAGAGGAGGGTGGGCGGCAGCGATGGCGAAGTTCCCTTCGTACTGATCTCAGGACTGGGCCGCTCAACTCGACGCGGGCCGCTCAACTCGACGCGGGGCGCCTACCTGTGCATCTATTGACTTCAAGGAAGTCATACCGCAATAGTGCACAGGTAGGCAGCCCCGCCCAGTGAAGAGCGGACCAGTGACGCGTGTGATGGCTGTATGCAAGGACGGCGAAGCGCCGCCCGGGTTGCAAGGTGGAGTGCCATCACTGCTGCCCATGACGCATTGTAACCGAGGTTGTGGTAGAAGCAATGGTTTGCGATTCGGCATGTTGACGACGTATCGCCAGCATGTGTTCACAGGGGCCTTTGTAGAGTTTGTTATGAACATAAAAATGGCAACTGCACTGGGCTTCGATCAGGCGTTGATCGCTGTCGAGCACAATGACCGGTTTATAACTCACTGCGTTATCGAGCACTTCGCCAGCGATACGTAGATGGCCATCGCGGTAGTCAACATCGCCAATGGTCACCAAGTCTGCCCGAATAAAATTATCTGCCAGGGCTTCCCGCTCATTGTCAAAGCGTAACCGTGACATCGGCAAGGGTTCGCGACTTAACTCTCTGACGCGGTAGACGTTTTTGGACAAATCGTAAATAACCCGTCCGGCCTGGGTGTAGAGGCTCAGACTCGACTCGACGATGGAGCGCTCCAGCTGCAGGCGTTGACTCAACGACTCGCTACTCTCATACCAACGCTCCTGGAGTGCAGCAAAGACTCGGCGCTGGGTCAGTTCATCAACATTTTCCCGAGGCGCCATCAGGTCAAAATTGCCCATTCTTGACCAGTCGTTGGCAGTCCAGCCGGATAGCCCCAAGGTAAAACTCATATCACCCATATGCGCAATAAAAAATGAGGGCAGGCCGGTTCCCAGTAGGCGCACGGTAAAGTGACTGGTCAACGGAATCAGTCGCTCCAGTGTCAGCAGGCGACGTCGCCCCCATAAACGAATCTCAGTCTCCTGTGCACCATGGAAGGGTGAACGTTTACACTCAAGTACCTGGTTCCATGGTTCGAAGAGCAGCTTTACCGGCTGATTCGGCGTCAATTGAAAGCGGATCGAACGTGGCCCCTGCTGCTCATTGTGGCGACGCAAAAACAGACAGATGTTGTAGACATCCATCGGATGCAACTGAAGCTCGGTCATCGGCATTCCCATCGCCGAACTCACTTGCAGAAAACCACGTACCCAACTGTCGGGCAGATCAATCTTCTCTTCCAGTCGTTGTACAACGCATCGGAGTAGTCGATATTCGTAGTACCGCAGGCCTTCTCTCCGATATTTTGAAATACGTTATATCCACAGCTCAGGCGTGCATAGGTCGATTCGTCATTGCTAAAGCACTCGAAAAAGAGCTCATCCGGATGAACACTGATAACCGGATCAAGGACGAACCAGGCGTCAGAATCCGTGGCGTAGAGATAGTTGAAGTATTTCTGTCGAGCCTTGAGAAAGGGCCCCATCGCTTTCTGATAGCGGCTATTGATTTCGCTGAGTTCCTGTCGGATCTCTTGGAGTCGCTTCTCCGTGGTCTGCTTTTGCGCCATGAACTCAGCCAGCAGCGCTGACTCGTGGGCAGCGAGCCACTCGAAATAGGCCTGGCGATCTTTTGGCAGGGTGCGCAGATCGGAAATTACCACCTCATGCAGTGCAGAGATGGCCTCGCGAAATGGCAGGGTTTGAGCCAGTTCGCCCTTGAAATAGGTGGGTGGACGCAAGGTATCCGGCTCAAAAGCGATACGACTGCTGTCACTATCGTTGCTGACCTGAGAAGTGCTGGCGTAGCGGTAGGTAAATTCCATCTCAGACGACCTTCGCTGTCGGGTGCGTCCGCGTTCCAACCAGGTTCAACGGTGAATCGAGTTCAGGATAGCGCTGTTTGATGAGCAACAACATTTCGATACAGGCCGATTTGTCGACAATAGCGCTGGTTACGGAGTGACGTGAAAAAAGCTCCAGCACGAAATCCGCTGCAAGCGGCGACTTCAATGCTTCGTCTTTGAGAAAATCGATAATCCGAATCTTGGTTGCCCGCGCCTGATTGACCTTCGCCAATACACTCATGAAGTAGTAACGCAATCTCTGCAGGTGCTCAATGTTGTCCGAGGCGTATTGCTGCAGAAACTGACTGACAAAGAGCTGTACCTTATTGGAAGGGTGTTGTGAGAGTTTCAATAAATAGTCGACCCCATGCTGTTCATCGAAGAAACGACTGATCAGCTGTCGGCCATAGTCCTGCACATCGTCCTGGGTACTATCGCAGATCGAGATCAACAACTCCGGCTGCCAGTCATTGCCATTAAAATGGGTATCAAAATAGTCTCTGGCAAAGTGGCGGGTGTCTTCCCACTGAGTATCGAAAATCACCAGGGCGTCGCGGGCATCCTGTTTGATCCGATCAACCTGTTGCTGATAGCCACTCCAGGCCCACTGGCGTACCGAGAGGATGGGGTTTCCGGCCAGACGCCCCAATTGCCGGACAGTGAAATCCTGGGGCGACCAGCGCGCCAACAGATGAGCGCCATAGCGTTGCGCACCCTTCGATCGGGCTTGCAGCAAACGCCAGTTGGTATCCACGTCGATCGACTCCGCTGTGGTTGCCAGGCTCTCTTTAATGCATTGCAGAATGTCATCATGGAAACCCTCGGTCGGTTCAGCACGAAACAGAGTGTCGATCAGACGATCCAGAGCATAGGCCGCAAAGTCACGATTAGCCATGGCCAGTCGATGAATGACCGGTTGCGCGGCTTGGCGTACCTCAGCTTCATGCGAGAGCACCAGTTTCAGCACCAGGGCGGGCTGCGCCAACAGGGTTTGATCGGAGAGGCGAGCAAACAGTTGGGTGCCCAAGGCACGCACTTCACCTGACTTGGCTTCCAACAGGGTACGTAACAAATCAGGCGGCTGTTGCTCCACAGGGGTGGCATGATTCAGCAACAATTTGGCACCCAATAGTTGCAGCGCCACTGAACTCTGCTTCAACAAATCGGTGATAACGTCGAATCCCAGCGCACGGGTTGTGGTTGAAAAACTGTTGCACAGCATCCAGGTAACATCTTCGATCAAAGCCCGGTTATCATCCGACTCCCGTCCCTGTTCCATTGCCTCGGCAATCAGTCGGGCGACCAGTGGCACGACTATCTCATTCTGTAAAGAATGATCCGCACAGAAACGCCGCATCCAGAGACGATTGTCCTCATAGGGACTGGTGATAGTAGCGAAGATCAGATCGATATTCCCGGTCATCAGATCGGCGTTGAAACGCAATGTCTCCTGAGCCAGTTGGCGTCCTTGTTCAAGTGGGGAGTGCAACAGTGCCTCGATCAATAAGTCACTGATATGGCCGGTGCGCACCAACTTTTTCGCCATCTCCAAAGCAAACCGGGCTGTCTCTTCGTAAGGCATGGACAACATGACACAGACCGGTTCGAGACCAATTTCACGTATGAATTCCGGATTGCATTTGAGTGCGCGCAAGGCAAAATGATGTACCGCGCCACAATGACTCTCCATCAACAGTCGAAGCAGCGCCTGAGGCACCCGATCCCAATGCTCGGCATAGGCCTCACAGCGAAGGTCTGCCAGCTCCTCCACGGACGTATCCTTCAACCACAATCTACCGCTGCCGGAGAGTTTGATCTGAGGATTATGATGGTTGAGAATGTGGTTGAAGGCGAAGAGATGACCGAAACGGTCATAGGTGCGAGACACATAGCGCCTAAGTTCGTAGTTGTAATGGGAGATCACCTGTTCTGCTCTGGCATCGGCATCATTCACCGCCAGTAGAACCTCGAGCGCAAAAGTTATATATAGTTCAGGGCTTTGATCCGCCAGCCGCCGCAGGGTACGCCAACTGCGACGACGTAGGTAATCACGGGTACGGTTAGAGTAGGCAAATGCCGGCGACTTTTTCTTGTGCTCTTCAGGGATTGATAGATAGCGTCGTGAAATTGGATCGTAAGTCGATTCACTATATTCAGGGGCACGATAGTAGGGATAACTCATATCGAGCAGATGCGTGATGACACCAAAAAATTGCGCATCCTGACGAAACTCAGCCGCCTTGAATAAGCGGCGTATTGCTTTGAAGGAGTTCGGAACCGGTTTCAATATGGGCAGCAACTGCACCAGAGCCTGACGCACAGCGTCATATTGCAGCGCCAGCGCATAGAGATCGACCAAGATGTCGATCATGCCAGCTGACGGATGCTGGGTCATGGTAGTCAGTAGCGCAAGAATATCCGAGGATTCTCCTTGCTTTATGCGCTGCCTGAGATCGTCAGGCAGAGCCTCCCATATTTGCTCAAGCACTGCTTCGCGTTTTCCCGGTTCTAGCAATGCCAGCTGCGCCTCTCGCGCCATGGCACCGACAAAATGGTCACCGTAGTTCTGTCTGAGTCTCTCAAGAACAGGAAGTTGTAGGGCATCGCCGCAACGCCCCAGTGACCAGGCGATACAGTAATCAAGCAGATCGTCATCCCCCCCTACCAGTTGCGCTATCATCGTGGCAGCTTGGTATATGCGTAGCTCACCCGCACGCCAGACCAGCCGTTTGACATCATTTGCAGGAAGTTGATTGCCGCAGGCTGCGCTCAATCGATCCAGAATATGCTGAGAACGAGGATCTTCCGATGTCTCAGCTGACGCTATGTCCTGTGTCGAGGCATTATTTGCAGCGGGTTCCCCTGATTCAGCTGCTTGATAACCTTTGTTGGTTTTCGAAACCACAACACTATCAAACAGTTTGTGTGCTTTTTCTAAAGTCACCGGTTTGGTCGTTTTAGTGCCTTCGCGCAGAGATCCACCTCGCCGACCATAGCGAAAATTTACAATGTAACGGGCTTCTCCTTGACCCTCAGCAAGATCACAG
>JARRQD010000353.1:0-3660 GCA_037382205.1 Candidatus Thiodiazotropha sp. | reverse complement strand
ACTATCACTGTGTTTCACGATGCGTGAGACGCGCTTTTCTCTGCGGCGAAGACGCCTTTACAGGCAAAAGCTTTGAACATCGGCGAAAATGGATACGCAATAAACTATTTGAACTGGCAGGTATTTTCTCAATAGATCTTTGCGGCTATGCCGTAATGTCAAATCATCTGCATGTTTTGCTGTTCATTGATCAAAAGACAGCTCAGGAATGGGAGCCTCATGAAGTGGTTGAACGCTGGCATCGACTATTCAACGGCTCACTACTTTCACAACGCTTTGCTGCTGGTGACTCATTGTCTAGAGCTGAACAAAAAGTACTCGATGAGCAGATCACCTGCTGGCGAGACCGATTAATGTCAATCAGTTGGTTTATGCGTTGTCTTAATGAACCGCTTGCAAGGGAAGCGAATAAGGAAGATGGATGTAGCGGTCGCTTCTGGGAGGGCAGGTTCAAATCTCATGCATTACTGGATGATGAAGCACTGATCGCTTGTCTCTGCTATGTAGACCTAAACCCGATCAGAGCAGGAGTGGCGCAAACACCGGAAACCTCGCAATACACCTCAATTAAAGATCGCGCTGAACAGTTAAAACGGTTTTCAGACGCGCCAAATAAAAAACCAGAGCAACCCACCAACCTGCTCCCCTTTGTCGGAAATTATCGCGATGAGATGCCGAAAGGGTTGCCATTTGATCTTAAGGACTATCTGCAACTGGTCGACTGGACTGGTAGGGCGATCCTGGAAAACAAGCGGGGATTTATTCCCAACAACCTACCACCGATTCTCGAACGTTTAGAGATTGATCCTGAAAACTGGCTCTATATGACACAACACTTTGAAAGCAAGTTTAAGGGCTTGGTAGGAACGGTCCACTCTCTCAAAAAGGCCTGCAAGCAATTAGGCTATCGTAGAACCCCAAATCTAGCTGCTTGCCAGCGGTTATTGATGTAACAACTTCCAAATTCCCACTTCTGCTCAACAAATCGGCACAGCCGAGGGTTGGCTATGCTTGCTCATCTAAAAATCACTTGGATAATCACAAAATTTCTGAATTTTTGTTCAAAATCAGACCAAAGCTTGGATTGCACAAGTCAACTACGATGATAGATGCGGCTTAAGTCCAATGAGGTTAGCCATGCATATGATTCTTAGATTGGGTGTCTTGTTTATAATGCTTTCCGGGTGACCGTCGCACACGTTATACACCTCGCCGGAAACACCTCGCTCCATGGCCGCCCGGGCCACCCGCACCAGGTCGAGGGAGTGGATGTGGTTGGTGATCGGCGCTTCGGCCTCGGAAACCATGGGCAGTCCCTTGCGCAAACGCTCCAGCGGCAGCTTGCCCGGTCCGTAGATACCCGCCACACGCAATATCACCAGCGAACGTCCGCTGTGTTCCCGCTAGGCCTGCCAACGCCGTTCCGCATCGAATCGCCGCCAGGCACGATCTGCAACCGGCGCCGGTTCGCGGGTCTCGTCCACCCACGCCCCCTGGCAGTCTCCGTATACCCCAGTGATAAATTTAGGGACACCCATCAAATAGCTAGCATTCAAGCTGCTGATTTTCATCATTAATACAGCGATCCAACGATATAGTACCGCAGATTCAAACATTGGGTGTCCCAATATGTGCCATAGATCCTCCCAAACCAAATGATTCAGTCTGACTATTTTGCAATATGGGGGCAAAGCTAATAGTAAATATTGCTTCTCCGCTATTGAACGTTTTTTTATGCATATTGAATCCAAACAATTTCCTATATATTTTTAGATGAATTTTTTATTATCATCCATTCCTTTTTAAGTAATTGGTCATATAGCACGTACAGATCTGTTCCAGTGCATCTATCTGCTAACGGTTTTTTAAATTGGCCTGCATGAATTCGATTCCTTACTTTTCTCGCATTGTGTAGTAAATCTTTTTCTTTCTCATTAATGATTGAATTATTACTAGCCATATCAATTAATTTTGATAGGTTCTTTCTACCGAATATATTAAATAGTAATCCCTCAATTACAGATATCGCCATAATCGTGAAAGACATCCATGCGCCGCCTTGAAATGCATTATCTGCCTCTTCTGCGAATTGACCTAATCTTTGCTTTAAATCTGGATCGTTGATATGAGGAGATAAAAGTCCATAATCACGTATATCTGCATATATTAGTGTGAGTAAACAAATCCTTAATTCTCCTTGTAACGCTGGTTTAACACGTTTGACCCGCAGCGTATTCTCAAGTAATTCATAGTCAGGGATATAATCTATTTCTGCTGCTACTGTATTGGTACGTTGAATATAATGGTTTAGTATCGCATACGCTGACAAAGTCGGTATACTGTAAACCTCATCAAATATCTGATAATCTTTATCTACTACTTCGAATATAGGTGATGAAAGTTTAAATAAAGTAGATTTCATATTGAACGTACTATATTAGACATTTAAGTTACAACATTGTGAAAGATGCAGAAACAATACCATTTTTTCCTATATTTTGTAGTTAGTTTACTTATGCGTGTTCTGTCTCTAGCTCAAAGTCATATTCACCTCCATCTAGATCTTTCCAGATCCCGAGAAATATAACCTTCCCACCCCTATAGTTTTGCAACTTACCAGTTACTTTTGCATTGATCACTTCTTCTTCGGATTCTACCTGCCGGTTTGCAAAACTCGATTTTGCCTTTCTTGAATCAGTATAGATCCACCGTCCATCTACAATTTGTTCTGTATTAACAGGGTCTAAAGACAATCGTCCCTCTACATGATTTCCCTCTCTATTAGATGTAAAAAGAATATTTATCTTTCCATTATTCAAAACACAGTTAGTAACATCTGCATCATAATCATCATATTCATCGTCAGTAGATATCCACCTTGCTTTCATGTCGATTCCTCCTTTTCCATCTATTCCAATATCTATTATCTATGTGAGCATGTTATGCTCATTGTGGTAAATCTATAGCTTTCTTATCATTGTCACTTACTATATATATCTTCATAGCATCATCCATCAAATTTTTTGTTGTTCTGTCTAGTTTGTGCCACTGAGATAGCTTTAAATGAACTTCTTTTCCGATGTTTGCTAGTATAAATTCCTTGTATTTTCCTAAAGTTGATTCTTTTTCCATTATTCTTCGTTCTAGATCATTTCTTTCCTTTAGCGCTGCTTTATTCCTTATTCTTTCACGACGCTGAAGATCTTTTTCAGACCATCCGCATACATGTCTTAGTGGCTTTATAGCGTTCGACATTCCGGTAGTATCAAATATCGCAGTTACTGGATTTTCACTGTAAGGTGTAATTTGGGCGAGGAATTTGTTTGAATCCATCATATCTTTTAGAAATGTAATCGTTCCATCTGGGTGAAACGATGATTTCTTATCAGTAGAAATCGACCACTCTTTTTCCACTGCCTTATTACTTCCATTTCTAGTTAAAACATATGCATCATTACCTAAATAATCATGCCAATTGATATAAAATTCTGTATTATTATTTTTGCATCTTGCAACTAAAGATATCTTATCACCGTATTTCGATTCACCTGTACTTGCAGTTAGTCTCATTGTTACCGTTATCGAGTCATCGATTGGATTTTTATTCTCTATAACTACCCATTTCCCTATATCTTGTATATTAGGACTTATAGGCTGTTG
>JARRQD010000352.1:0-6420 GCA_037382205.1 Candidatus Thiodiazotropha sp. | reverse complement strand
TGAAGTGGAACATGGGTTGGATGCACGACAGCCTCTCCTACATGTCACAGGATCCGATCTATCGTCACTACCATCATGACCTGCTGACCTTTGGCTTGCTATACGCTTTTACTGAGAATTTTGTGTTGCCGTTCTCCCATGATGAGGTGGTTCACGGCAAGGGGTCAATGATTGATAAGATGCCAGGGGATGACTGGCAGCGGTTTGCCAATCTTCGGCTGCTCTATACCTATATGTTCACCTACCCAGGCAAAAAACTGCTGTTTATGGGCGGTGAATTTGCTCAGGGTCGAGAGTGGGACGACAGTGGCGCACTGGATTGGTATCTGCAGGAATACCCTCATCACCAGGGAATCACCACCCTGCTGACAGATCTGAACAAACTCTACCGGGAAACCCCCAGTCTTTATCAGAACGAGTTCGAGATCTCCGGCTTTGAATGGATCGACTGTCACGACAGCTCTCAGTCGATTCTCAGCTACCTACGCAAGGATCGGGATGGCAATGAGTTACTGATCGTACTCAACTTCACACCAGTACCCAGAGACAACTATCGAATTGGAGTCAATCAGCCTGGCGAGTACCGGGAGATCATGAACTCCGATTCTGAGTTTTATGGCGGTTCCAATCAGGGCAATGGTAAGCCGTTGGTCACTGAAAACAGTCCCTGGATGGGTAGAGACCAGTCGATCATCCTCAGCCTGCCTCCATTGGGCGCGATCATCCTGCAGGGCAGCCAATAGACGAAAAATAGACCATGTTAGAGAAAACCAGTCTGCCGGGTCGATCAGCGAGTGATACAGACCCATCGATCTAATCGCTCAGGATTTCTTCAGCCGATGCCGGTGGAAATAGTGGATCAATCCATTGGTCGAGCTATCGTGCTTCAACTCAGATGACTCCTGCAGCAGTTCCGGTAGGATGACGCCAGCCAGCTGTTTGCCCAGTTCAACGCCCCATTGGTCGAATGAGTTGATCTGCCAGATCATACCCTGCACAAAAATCTTATGTTCATAGAGGGCGATCAATGACCCCAAACGGGACGGTGNNGCCTGGAAAAATCTTATGTGGCAGCAGGTCAACAATCTTTTCCGGAGATATCCCCGCCTGCTCCATCTCCTGGCGAGCCTCGGTGCGGTTTTTGCCCTTCATGAGGGCTTCTGTCTGAGCCAGGCAGTTGGCAAACAATTTATGATGGTGGTCAGTCGACTCATTTTGGCTATTCACCGGAATAATGAAGTCGCAGGGAATCACCTGAGTGCCCTGATGAATCAGCTGATAGAAGGCATGCTGCCCATCGGTACCCGCTGCCCCCCAGATGACAGGGCCGGTTTCATACTCCACCGGCCGCCCAAAACGGGTTACCCGTTTGCCGTTGCTCTCCATATCCGCCTGCTGCAAATAATCCGGCAGATACCGCAGGAACTGGTCATAGGGAAGAATGGCGTGACTGTGATAGCCAGCGAAATTGATATACCAGATACCCAGCAGTGCCATGATGACCGGCATATTCTGGGATAGATCAGCATGCAGAAAGTGCTGATCCATCTCATGGGCCCCCTCGAGCAACTCATAGAAGCGCGGCATACCGATGGCGATGGCGATCGGCAGTCCGATTGCGGACCACAGGGAGTAGCGTCCCCCTACCCAATCCCAAAACTCGAACATATTCTCAGTATCAATACCGAACTCTGAGACCTCTTCTGCGTTGGTGGAGACAGCCACAAAGTGGCGAGCTACAGCAGCCTGATCCTTAAGGCTCTCCAGCAACCAGGCTCTTGCCGTAGCGGCGTTGGTCAGAGTCTCCTGGGTGGTAAAGGTTTTGGAAGCAACCACAAATAGGGTGGTCTGGGGATCTAATCCACTCAGAGTATCGTGAATGTGGCTGGCATCCACATTAGAGACGAAATGCAGGCGCAAATCTTCACGTTGGTAAGGCTTAAGCGCTTCACAAACCATCAGTGGGCCAAGATTGGAACCACCGATACCAATATTGACCACATCGGTAATGGATTGCCCCGTGTGGCCCTTCCACTCTCCAGACCGAACCTGTTCGGTGAATTTTGCCATCTTATCCAAAATGGCATTGACCCCTGGCATGACATCCTCAGCATCGAACCAGATTGGTTGGTCACTGCGGTTACGCAGTGCAACGTGCAATACCGCCCTGTCTTCCGTAAGATTGATGCGCTCTCCCGAAAACATCCTTCTGCGCCAGCCATCCAGATCGATTCGGTTGGCCAGCGCCAGCAAAAGCGGCATCGTCTGGCCAGTAATGCGGTTCTTTGAATAATCGAGCAGAATCCCACACTGCCTGATCGATAACTGCTCACATCGCTCAGGCGCTTGCTGAAACAGCTCGCGCATCTGGATTGATTCCATCTCCTGCCAGTGCGACTCTAATGCGCGCCACTCATCCGTCTGATTTATCTCTGTCATGATCGCTCTTTTTTATCATTGGTTGGCCTTCCGGTGTGAGGCACGAACTCTGCCAGATAGTAAGAAGATCCCCGCAACAGTTCAAGACAGGCGTAACGAGCGCGTGATAGGTTGTTAACCCTATCACAAGCGCCCGATTGGTGTTGCTGTCCGGTAGCCACATGATTTTAATAGCTAAATCCACAGCTTCTGGTAATAGGCAGGCCGACATGTGCTGGCTCATGGGCTGCGCTATTGCACTTGGATACCACTGGGAGTTGGCAAGCCGATATAGTGTTTGCGGTGAATCAGAAATTGGCGTGGTTCGATTTTTTAATCAGTAACGCATCGGGATAGCAACTGACGATGAAAATCCTCTATGCCAGCAGCGAAGTAGCGCCGTTGATCAAAACCGGCGGCCTAGCGGATGTTGCCGGAAGCCTGCCAGCTGCACTCAACCATATTGGTATGGATTGCCGATTAATCGTCCCCGGCTATCCTCAGGTGATGGAGAAAGCGGAGAATCTGCGAAAAATCGCCGATCTGCCTCTTGATGGTGACGAATTCAGCCTGCTGGAAGGTCAGTGCGGGCCCCAACGGGTACCACTGTATGTCGTCGATGCCCCCAGGTGGTTTGATCGCCCTGGTAACCCCTACCTCACTCCAGAGGGCTATAACTGGCCTGACAATGCAGATCGCTTCATGCTTTTTTGTCAGGCTGCGGTGCTACTTGCAATGGACAGAGCGGGTCTCGACTGGAAACCGGATATTGTGCATGCCAATGACTGGCAAACCGGCTTAATCGCCCCGCTGCTTCAACCTGAGCCAAACCGTCCGGCAACCCTGTTCACCATCCACAACCTGGCTTATCAGGGCCTGTTTGACTGGGCGACTTTCCTGCGTCTCGGCCTTGATAAATCGCTCTGGAGCCATCACGCCCTCGAATTTCACGATCAACTCTCTTTCATCAAGGGGGGAATTGCCCTCTCCGATCGGGTCAATACAGTCAGCCCAACCTACGCAGAAGAGATCAAAACCGCTGAGTTTGGCTATGGCCTGGAAGGTCTCTTGCAGTACCGCGCCAGCCACTTTTGCGGCATTCTCAACGGCATCGATTATCATCAGTGGGATCCCTTGAATGATCCACACATCGACACCCCCTTCTCAATCGAGAACTTCCCAGCAAAACGCCGCAATAAGCTGGCTCTGCAGCGGGAATTCGGTCTGCCTGAAGATGAGTTGATCCCACTGTTCGGATATATCGGCCGCTTGGTGGATCAGAAAGGTGTCGATCTAATATTACAAGTGTTACCCGGTATCATGGATTCAGGCGCACAGCTTGTCCTGCTGGGTTCAGGTGATCATGACCTACAAAGCTCCCTGGAAAAGATCAGCAATCGGTACCACAGCCGGGTAGGCATAACGATCGGCTATGACGAAGGCCTCTCCCATCGTATTGAAGCAGGCAGTGACTGCTTTCTAATGCCTTCCAGATTCGAACCCTGCGGCTTGAATCAGATGTACAGCCTGAGATATGGCTCGGTTCCCATTGTCAGGCGGACTGGCGGACTGGCGGACAGTGTCGTTGATGTGACACCACACACCCTGGCCAATGGTACTGCGACAGGTTTTGTATTTGACAATGCTGATGGCAGCAGTTTATGGGGAGCAATCGAACACGCGCTCAATTTCTATCGGCGCTCTGGTAGCGACTGGGATATTCTGGCCATGACGTGCATGCAACAGGATTTGAGTTGGGAAGCCAGTGCACAGCACTACCTTGATCTCTACAAAACAGCAATCAATGACCCGGGCATCTGACTGGTTATTAGCCCTCCGACCAAACGGTTCATTTTCAGCCCTGCAAGGCTCTGCTTGCTGGACGAATAATTTGCCAGCTTAAGCGGCCTGAATCGGAATCGCATCCCCAGTGCGAAGCACCTGGTTCTCTTCATTCAGATAGACCAGACTCGGTTTGAATCCCTTCATCTCAGCCTCATCAAGACCCGCATAGGCACAGATAATGACACGATCACCAGGAGCCGCTTTGTGCGCTGCTGCGCCATTCACTGAAATCACCCGGGAACCCACCTCGGCCAAAATGGCATAGGTAGTGAAACGTTCACCGTTGGTCACATTATAGATTTGTATCTGCTCGTATTCATGGATACCAGCCAGTTTCATCAGCTCGGCATCAATGGCGCATGAGCCTTCATAATCCAATTCTGAGTGGGTGACACATGCCCTGTGTAGCTTGCACTTGAGTACTGTCAGCTGCATGGATTCATGACCTTTTTGGTGAAATTTTAAAAATCTAGCCAACCCAAACCAGGCATAGGCCCCTAAGTTAGACTGTAATTGGTCGGTAATTATCCGTGATTATGACTCAGCTATCAATAACAAATGCTGCTATGCAGCATTTTTTTGCGATCTGGCCGACTCTATCCTTATTAAAATCCTGCTAAATCTTCCTCTGAGACTAAAAGAATCTATCATTCAACAACTTACTTAAGGTCAATCAGTGGCTTGCAAAACGATTTAGATTCCTGATCTTAATCTATTTTAAATATTGTTAAAACATGCAGATCTGAAAAATGCGGGCTCAACCGATTCAACCTAATAAAGATCAGTTGGACAGCGTGATTCACCCAGAAGGTGACCATGACCATCGAAGCTATTTTCTTCAAAATCAGGAACCTGCTATTAGAATGGAGCGGTCAACTGATTTTTTTAGGTTCAACCCGCAGATTATCGATCAAGCGGGTTGTCCCCATATAGGCAGCCGCAAGCACCACCAGCGGGCGGTCCGATTCAGTGGGGGAAGCCAGATTGTCCGCCTCTCTTATTGCGTAGTAATCTGGCTGAAACCCAGCGATTTGCAGTTTTTCCCGGGCATCCGCCTCAAGTCGAGTAAAATCCCGTTCACCCCCACGCAGCGCCTCAGCTGTCTGCTGGATAATTTTGAATAGCTGCGGTGCGATCTGTCGCTGTTCTCTGCTGAGATAACCATTGCGCGAACTCTTTGCCAAACCATCCTCTTCGCGAACGGTCTTTAAACCGACAATCTCAACTGGCATGGATAGATCTGCCACCATCTTGCGTATCACCATCAGTTGCTGGAAATCTTTCTCTCCAAACACAGCAAGATCGGGCTGTACCATATTGAAGAGTTTACAGACGACTGTAGCCACACCAATGAAATGGCCTGGGCGGCTGGCGCCACACAGCTGATCTGAGATTTCCGGTACTTCAACGCGAGTCTGTTGTGCCTGTCCTAGCGGGTAGACGACTTCTGGTGATGGGGCGAACAGCAGATCCACGCCAGCCGCTGACAACTGCTGTTGATCCGCTTCCAGTGTACGGGGGTAGTCTTCAAAATCCTCACCATCCCCAAACTGCAGAGGATTCACAAAAATAGAGACAATCACTCGGCGCGCACGCCTTTTAGCCTCGGTTACCAGGGCCAGATGGCCTTCATGCAGATTGCCCATGGTAGGAACGAAACCGATCTTCTCAGCATGATTCCGCCAGCCAAGAACCATCTGGCGTAATGGGGCGACTTGGTTGTAGGTCAGCAGCGAACCACTCATGAAAAACTATGCTCCTTGGTAGGAAAGTCTCCCTGCTTGACCGCACTTGAATAGGCTTTGATCGCGGCTTCTATCGACCGCCCTGAATGGAGAAAATTCTCCACGAACCTGGGAGGATGGGGATTCATCCCCAACATGTCATAGAGCACCAATACCTGACCATCACAATCCACACCCGCGCCAATACCGATCACAGGAATGGTCAATCGGCGGCTGATCCTGGCGGCCAGATGATCGGGGACACACTCCAGCACCAGCAAATCGATGCCTGCCTCCTGAAGGGTGACGGCATCATCCACGATCTGCTCTGCATCCTGCTCTGCCCGGCCTTGAACCCGATAACCACCCAACTTATGCACCGATTGGGGTAATAGCCCCAAATGGCCACATACCGGAATCCCTTGACCGGATA
>JARRQD010000351.1:0-3708 GCA_037382205.1 Candidatus Thiodiazotropha sp. | reverse complement strand
CCCTGACTACAGCCGCTTGGCTGCTGAATCTTTCGCAGCGATAACTGGCTTGGATCTGGCCTATGAAGATATGGATGTAGATCAGCCTGCGGGGTTTGAATCTGGTCCTACAGAAAACCCCAATGATGAAACGGTCGAGATGGATCCGGATGAAGAGTTGGCTTGGCCGGATCAACAGAAGATCAATGATTGGTGGAGTAGACAAAAGAGCCGATTTAACAACGGTGGGCGCTATTTGCATGGCGCGCAGATTACCCGGGAGCAATGTATCGATGTATTGAAAAACGGTTATCAGCGGCAGCGGCGGGCAGCCGCCATGGAACTGGCGATCTTTGACCGGCAACAGCCCTTGTTTAATACTTCGGCGACAGCCAAACGCCAGTATCAACAGCTCGGATAAGATGATGGTATTCTGGATGCCAATCATTATTGCCGCTCTGGCTACCCTGAATGGGATGCTGGCACTCTATAGCTACAAGCAGTATCAGTCATGGGGCCATCCTGCAGTCAAGGCCCGGGTCAGAGTGACCGGCACAATGCTTCTGGTCAGTCTGTTTTTATTCATCTATCTCTGAATGTGACAATGCCATGTGTGATACACCTTCACCAGCCCGAAGAAATCGACCGGCAGCCAGTGGCGTAAATCCCGCTACACCTCACGCCGGTTTTACGGCGGCACAACCTGCCGGAGGTGGATCGACCCCTCAGGGCAGTCCACGTCTCATCGGCTGGCCCAGACAACTAAGTTGGTCTGACTTTACCGATATTCAGCGACGACCGGAAGGGGAGTCTGAAGATGCCACCATTGCCATGCAAATGCGTCCTGGCGCGTTAAGTTTTCTGCAAGAGGGTGGGCAACACCGGTTGGGTGATGTGGCATTCAATATGGTTTTGAACAGCAGCGCCACCTGGGTGGTTGCTTCGGCAAAGAGCGCTGATTTACTGCATCATGAGCAGGGACATTATGACATCGTGGGTCTCTGCTATCGTGATATGGTCAATGAGATCAGGGCATTGAGAGAGCGCTCAAGGAACCGTTTGGTGAGGGCGGTGCGCAGGGTGATGCGGGCCCAGGATCAACGCGCTGACAGCCTGACAAGAACCTACGATTCAGCACAACAGACCAATCATGGCCGTAACAGCGCCAGACAACAGGTCTGGTCGCGTCAGATCGAGGGCTGCCGTAGAAGCGGCGCCAGACTGAGTGTGCCTGAATGATCTGCAGGGTGAGTTGAAACAGACGCTATTCCCTGAAGGCAGAAAGGGTATTTCGGCTTGGTTACGCAAACATGTTGGACTATGTTTTGCAATGACGCTCTATTACTACTTAAGGAATTACGGCTTTTTCGACTTTTAGCATCCGAGCAGACATTCGTATCAATTCATGGATTCCGGTATTCTCCAGATCAACAGGTTGGCCAAAGGTTTGTTAGATATACAGCAAAGCCAAACCAGCAGATGGCGTCAGTGCTATGACAGCAGGTTATTGTCGTAGTCCGAACAATCGGACCGATAAGGCAATGAGGGGCGATATGAGAAAAAGAAGTTATGCTGTACTGGCAATCGGGGTCTGTGTTCCACAGATTCCCCTAGCTGCGGAGACCAATCTCGGCAGCTATGGAGAGACCCAACTTCAACAGGATACCGGCGATTCAGTTCAGCGAACCTGCATCGGATTCGTTATGTCGGGTGCGGTACCTGGCACAATTCCACTGTTCGATACCTGTAGTGCCATGGTTCAGACAGCCAATGAGCTTTCAGATATCGGTTCATTTGACGGCAGTCTTGGATTGGATGCCGATGAATTGGCCGATGCCCTGCAACAGATTGCCACAGAAGAGTATTCAGCTACGGGTACTATCGCCAACGAAATCGCCAGCAGTCGTATGGGGCCGCTGGTCTCCCGACTCATGGAATTACGCTCAGGTGCAAGCGGATTTTCCATCTCTGGACTGAATATCAATAACAGTCAAAGCCTGGCAAACCGAGATATCGGCAATTCACAAGGAGCCGGGGCCGGTGATTTGCTCATGGATAATGCGCTGAGTGGTTTTGCCACCATAAATTCCGGTACAGGCGATAAGGATGCCACCGCTAGCTCAGCAGCCTTCGATTATGACAACTACCGACTAACGGCCGGCATTGACTATCGTCTCAATAAGAATCTAGTCTTCGGAGGGGCGCTGAGTTACAATCGCATCGATTCAGAGTTCGATAATAGAGCAACTGTCTCAGGTGGTGATCTGGAAACGGATGGTTGGGGTGGCGCGCTCTATGGCAGCTTTTACAATGATCGATACTACCTCGACACTGTGTTCAGTTACGCAGCCACAGAGTATGATCTAGTGCGAAATATCGACATCCCATCGAATACCGCAGTTGCATCGATCAATGAAACGGCCAAAGCGAACACCGACAGCAATGATTATGCGTTCAGTATAGGCGGTGGGTATACCGTCAATCTAGGCCCATTCTCTTTCGGTCCGTATGGCCGAGCGACCTACATGTGGGTCGATATTGACAGCTATGAAGAGCATGGCGCCGATGCATCAGGTTTGAATTTTTCTGTTGATGATCAGGAGTGGACTTCACTAACCTCTGTGCTGGGGGCTGAGTTCTCCTATGCCATCAGTAGCCAGCAGGCGGTGATCATACCTCAGGCCAGATTGGGCTGGGTGCACCAGTTTGAGAACGATCAGACTGAAGTCACAGCAAGTTATGTCAACGATCCTCGCAATAACCAGTTCAGGGTTGTGACAAACGAGCCTGATCGAAACTATTTCGAGTTGAATTTGAGTGTCTCTTCAGTACTGCAGGATGGGCTACAACTCTTTGTCAACTACGATACCCTGCTTGGACTGGAGGACCTGACCGATCATCAGTTCACATTGGGTGGCAGGATGGAATTCTAAATTCAATGATTAATTAGTGCTTTAGTCATTTTGTAGAGACCTGGGTCTGACTCAGGTATCTCAATGATGGGGGCAATTTTACGATAGAAATCGGGCGAGCTTGGCATGCCGATGATGGCGTATCCGTAACCTTTTAGGTACATATCCCGCAGGCAGCTAAGCGTTAAAGTTCGGCCAATACCTTGACCTTTTGCATTTTCAACCACGCCGAGTGGCCCAAAATAACCCAATGCGGTCGCATCGTAACAGGCAAAACCTAGAATCGAGGATTGCTGCTGTGCAATAAAACAGGCGCAAGGGTTGTTTGCCAGGGCTGCTTCAATTTCACCCAGCCAAAGCTCGGGAAAATGCTGCTCTGCCCAACTTAGAAACAGGCGTCGGTCAGGACCGATTGGTTTGCGAACAATAACTTCATCGGGCGTATTAATCGTTGACATAATCTGCTCATAATCTATCTCGTAGAGCTTGATAAGAAGATCATTGTTTTGCATCAAATATATCTCATTTAAGTCTTGATTCGGTTGACAAGAAACAGTAGGTTGCCGCTCATAGCCAAGCTCGTTCTGGTCTCTTTCAGGGATTCAAGCAAGGCCTTTTACTGCGCGTGTCTCACAGCTTTGTTGAACCACGCTTTTATCAATAGCATAGCGGATAATCCATTGCATCTTACTGATCAGAAACGGATAAAGGATTGAAAAATTGAGTAATGCTGGCCAATCGACAACCGAGTCTATCAGCGTAGAATTACGCATAGGTAGTGAGAATATAAAGATTTCATCGGAAATCAGCAATCAAC
>JARRQD010000350.1:6780-10355 GCA_037382205.1 Candidatus Thiodiazotropha sp. | reverse complement strand
TGCAAAGTGCTGAGGCTCTGCTCCAGCGACTCAATCGTTTGCGGCAATTGATCCAGTTCCCGTTGATCTTTATAACTTAACTTCGCTGTTCTGTTTTTCGGCTTCTGTCGTTGAGACTTGATCTTCTGCTGAGCGGTTTTCTCAGCAGCGGGTTTATTCTGCTTCTGTTTCTCCTGCCAATCGCTGTAACCACCGACAGACTCGGTGATCTTACCCTCCCCCTCAAGAATCAGACAGCTGGTGACTGAGTGATCCAGAAACTCCCGATCATGACTCACCAGCAGTAGGGTTCCCTGATAACTCATCAGCAACTCTTCGAGCAACTCCAGTGTTTCGATATCCAGATCATTGGTTGGCTCATCGAGTAGTAGAACATTTGCCGGTTTCGTGAACAGCTTGGCCAACAGCAGCCGATTCCGCTCACCACCGGAAAGCGCATGCACCGGTGCTCTCGCCCGCTCAGGAGTAAATAGAAAATCCTGCAGATAGGAGATAATGTGTTTACTTTTACCCTCGACCTCAACTTTGTCGCTGCCACCACCCACATTCTCTTGCACCGAGAGTGACTCATCGAGCTGACTGCGCAGCTGATCGAAGTAGGCGATCTGAATCTGTGTGCCGAGTTTCACCTCTCCCTGGTCTGGTTGCAGCCGACCCAGCAGCAGATTGAGCAGGGTGGTTTTTCCTGACCCATTAGGCCCGATGATACCGACCCGGTCGCCACGCATGATGGTAGTGGAGAAGCCCCTGACGATCGGCTTTCCTTCCCAGGCATAACTGATGTCATTGACTTCGACAACCAGTCTCCCCGACCTTTCTCCACTCTGCAGCTGCATCTTCACCTGCCCCATGCTACTGCGCCGTTTATTTCGCTCATCCCGCATCGACTTAAGTTGCCTTACCCGGCCTTCATTGCGAGTTCGCCTTGCCTTGATGCCTTGTCGGATCCACACCTCCTCCTGAGCCAATTTTTTATCGAAGCGGGCATTGGCGAGCGCCTCAGCATTCAGCATCTCCTCTTTGCGGCGTAGAAAATTATCATAGTCGCCAGGCCAATCCGTCAGCTCTCCCCGGTCGAGTTCGAGAATCCGGGTTGCCAGTCGCCGCAGAAAGGATCGATCATGGGTAACGAAGAGAACGGCACCAGAAAATCCGAGCAGTAGATTTTCCATCCAGTCAATGGCCTCGATATCAAGATGGTTGGTCGGTTCATCGAGTAACAGCAGCTCTGGTTCGGCCACCAGAGCCTGTGCCAGTAATACTCGCCGCTTCATGCCACCGGAGAGTTCACTGAATTGCGCCTCAGCATTCAAACCGGTACGGGAGATGGTGGCTTCAACCCGTTGTTCAAGTTGCCAGCCTCCAGCCGCTTCAAGTTCATGTTGGGCTCTTGCCAAGCGATCCAAGAGCGACTGATCCCCTTCAGCCAGACGATGGCTGATGCGATGATAGACCTTCAGTTTTTCGGCCAGATCACCAATTCCATCGGCAACCAGATCGTAGACGCTACCTTCAATCTCCTGTGGCACCTCTTGAATCAACCGGGCGATCTGCACCCCATTGCTGACAACCCGCTCCCCATCATCTGCTGGCTGGGTACCCATAATCACTTTCATAAGCGTCGATTTACCCATACCGTTTCGACCCAGCAAGGCAATGCGCTCCCCCTTCTCTATGCTCAGCTCAATGCCATCCAGCAAAGGGGCATCGCCAAAGCTCAAGTGGAGATTGCGGAGGGTAATAATGGGCATTGAATTTCCTATTGTGTGTGTGAATGACCTGGATCAAGAAAAGCAATTGAGCGATCTTTTGCTCTGCACCATAATAGGTCACGCTCTGAGCATCAAGCATGCTCAATCTGCAGTGTGGCTTTGTAGTATTAACCCGTCACCGCCGATTATCTTTGATGACCATTCAATTGGCCAATCATCTGGAGAAAAAAGCCCATGAAAACCAAGATTCTGCTTAAAGAAGCAGAAATGCCGACCCACTGGTACAACGTGGTCGCCGATATGCCCAACCCGCCAGCACCAATCCTCGCACCAGATGGCTCCCCGGTGACAGCGGATGCACTGAGCGCCATTTTCCCAGATACCATCATCGAACAGGAAGTCAGTGCAGAGCGCTGGATTCCAATACCGGAAGAGGTGCGGGAAGTACTGAGACTCTGGCGCCCCTCCCCCCTCTACCGCGCCAAACGCTTGGAACAGGCACTGAAGACACCAGCAAAGATCTATTTCAAAAATGAAGCGGTCAGCCCTACAGGTTCACACAAGCCGAATACCGCTGTTGCTCAAGCCTACTATAACAAGCTCCAGGGCATTAAACGGCTGACCACCGAAACGGGCGCCGGACAGTGGGGCTGTTCGATCGCTCTGGCGGGGCAAATGTTTGGCCTCAATGTGAGAGTCTTTATGGTAAAGGTCAGTTATGATCAAAAACCTTACCGCCGCTCGATGATGCAGACCTGGGGCGCCGAGGTCTTCCCCAGCCCAACCGATATGACCCAGTCGGGAAGACATATTCTGGAAAAAGATGCTGACTCTGCTGGTTCATTAGGCATTGCTATCTCGGAAGCTGTGGAAGAGGCAGCCGCTCGATCCGATACCAATTATGCGCTTGGATCCGTGCTTAATCACGTCATCTTACATCAGACGATCATTGGCGAAGAGGCGAAAAAACAGTTCGAATTGATCGGCGAATATCCAGATATGATCTTTGCCCCTTGTGGCGGTGGCTCAAACTTCGCTGGGGTGGCGTTTCCATTTTTTGCCGATAAGGCGAGTGGTAAAGCGGTGGAACTGGTTGCGGTCGAGCCAAGCTCCTGCCCAACCCTAACCAAAGGCGTCTATGCCTATGATTTTGGTGATACGGAAGGACTCACTCCTCTGACAAAAATGTATACCCTGGGCCATGACTTCATACCACCGGGGATCCATGCCGGTGGCTTGCGTTATCATGGAGAGTCGGCGCTGGTCAGCCAGCTCTATAATGAAGGCCTGCTCAGCGCTGTCGCTATCCCACAACTGGAAACGTTCGAAGCGGGTGTATTGTTTGCCAAAACCCAGGGCATCATTCCGGCACCTGAGTCAAGCCATGGTGTGGCGGCAACCATTCGTGAAGCCAAGCGCTGCGCTGAAAGCGGGGAAGCCAAAACCCTGTTGTTCAATCTCTCCGGTCATGGCCATTTCGACATGAGCTCTTATGACCGCTATTTCAAGGGCGAGTTGGACGATTACGAATATCCTGATGAGGCCATTCAGACATCTCTCGCCAACCTACCAAAAGTCGGATAATCGAGATCTGATTTTGTCACCAGGCCAGTTCTTCTTACCCTTGGGGTGAGAAGAACTGGCCATTTGAGAAGCCCAACCTATCAGAATCATCAAACTGTCTGATTGGACTCCAAACTCACCAATACGCGGCTGACCATAGCTGCCACCTCATCCTTGACCACTTCATGACCTCTCTCCTGGACCGCCTCAATCAGCTGATGAAGTGTGCTGATCAAGTGCTCAAGGCGCTCGCGCTCCCTCTGCTTATCGACCAGCCTCTGCACATCGGAGATGCGCTGA
>JARRQD010000350.1:0-6731 GCA_037382205.1 Candidatus Thiodiazotropha sp. | reverse complement strand
GTACCAACAAAGAGACAGACTCTGTATTGATCAAGGTACGATGCCCGAAATCGACGGTATGCCCCTTTTCATACATGCTCTCCATCATCTCCTGGTCTAATATGCCAACCTCTCCCGCATGGGAGAAGTAGTGGCCATTCGGAATCATCCGCACGATGACCCGTAAGCCGAAGCGTTCTAACGTGACCAACATCTGCTCACCCAATGAACGAACATCATCGCACTCCAGCGTGCTACTGATAAATCTGGCGATCTCTTCGAGCTCAGTGGATAGCGCCAGAGACTCCTCCATCTCTTCCCGAAGTAAAACTGAACGCTGCTTTGCATTCTCCAGATCATAGCGATTATTCAGAGCAATCCTGATTTTGAGCAACAACTCTTCGGCATCATAGGGTTTGGAGATATAGTCATCCGCACCGGCTCGGTACCCTGCCAGACGCTCACTCAATCGGGATAGAGCAGAAACAAAAATCACCGGTATTTCTGAAGTCGCCGGATTCGCTTTGATGATGCGACATACCGTCAGACCATCCATCATCGGCATATCAACGTCGAGCAGGATCAGATCCGCTGTTGCTGAGGCTAGATGATCCAGGCAAGCCTGACCACTTGAGGCGAGCGACACCTGGTAATTGAACTTTAAGATCATCTGCAGACTATCCAAGTTGGCCCGCTGATCATCAACCACCAAAATGTGTTGATTAGCAGAAACCTGCAGCTGATCACTCACGCCTTCCACTCCCCTGGGCCAGCCCAAGCTGTGGCATATGCCAACAAAGGCATGGCAAATGACAGAGCAAATCCATGGGCAATTTTTCTATTCCTCCGCCCTATGATTAACCGCATGATTTATATTCCCTAATAATAACCCGGCTTTAGCTATGAATTACTGTAATGATATAAGATTCCAACCATACACCTGAGTAACGATAGGTTCCACAGTCATACAAAAATTCACTGCCTTTGAAGGCTGGTTCTGGTATGGTTGACCATACAGGTGTGTTTTAGCCAAACGATTCTGTTGCTTTGTAAAGCCTATAGTTTACTGAGCTAGGAATAAAAATTCTAATACAGAATGGGTCGCAGCTTGTCTGAATGACCGAGTGAGATACTGAAACGATATACTTGAGGACTGTCTTAGGTACTAACGCTAAATCATGGCAATAACATTGGTTTGCGTCAGACATTTTGAGGGTGCCGAACTACTGATAACTCAGGGTTATCAGAAAACTTGCAGTTAATAGTAATTACAGTTGCCTGATGGCCGTTAATTTTATGTGGTAGAAAAAATTATGGTTAAGATTGTTTCCTTCAAGGAAGCCAGGGATGGGGTTGCAGACTGCTTGAAGTGCTCTCTGCGCGAGTCGGTTCTGTTTGCCAACCTCCAAGAGGAGGATTTCGAGAAATTACACGACCCAATTGATCAATATACCCTGCCGGTTGGATCGACACTCTATCATACCGGTGACAGAGGTGATCGGCTGTATACCGTTCGCTCCGGGATTCTCAAACTTGTTCAGTATCTACCGGATGGCAGCCAACGAATTGTCCGCCTGATTCGCAGCGCTGATATCACCGGATTGGAGTGCATTCTGGGTGAAGCCTATCAACATGATGCGGTGGTATTGCAGGAGACAGAAGTCTGCGCGCTGCCGGTACGGATGGTGGACAACCTGAGTAAAGAGAACCCGGCGCTACACATGGAACTGCTCAGCCGTTGGCAGCGAGCGCTCAAGGAGGCCGATGCCTGGCTGACAGAGCTCTCCACCGGATCGGCAAAACAGCGAGTCGCTCGGCTGTTACTGAGGCTGGTGAAGGATACCCAGGAGAGTCAGTGCAGCCTGTTCGCCAGAGAGGATATGGGGGCCATGCTGGGGATCACCACCGAAACCGCCAGCCGGACGATTGCAGAGTTCAAGCGTCAAAGCCTGCTCATTGAAACCACCCCCAATCAATTCCTTCTGGATACACCAAATCTCCAACGCATCGCTGAGGATTGATCATTTTCAATGCCTTGAGCCTGCTCGAGCAGTAAATTTCCAGGATATATTACTGTTCAGCCATCGTGACTCGATGGTGATTGGAGATGTCACTTGCAACAAGTCGTCAAGGAAATCGCACTTCCTGTATTTTCACTCCAGATAGACGCCAATGAGTGTCGTTTCGACACGATCGAACAAATTGTCGCCTATTTCGAGTCAGAAATATCAGCCCACAAAGCCGTTGAGTTCATCGCTACCTTCGACCATAAGAAGCACACATCAGAGCTCCCTGAAGGTCAGCTAGCGGATGGTATCGTGGCGGCTTACAACCTGGTGTTCTGTTTCGGCTTCACCCTGCAGACTCCGGATCAGTTGGCCTGTAGACCAAGATCGATCGGCATCTGTCAGATGAACGATCAGATTATTGTCTCTTTTCTCGAGGCGCCCATGCCGGTCGCCAATGCGCTGATGGAAAAGTGGGCAAAGTCTCTGCTGATTGAGCAGGACACAGGCAAACAGCAATTTCGCAGCGCATCTGCCGAGTAGACCAGGTTTAAAATATCAGCTTGAACAAAATCATGAAAATTGCAGTTACCAGCCAAAACTTTCGCACCATCACCCCCCATGCCGGTAAGTGTCGTCGTTTTCTCATCCTCGGCAGAAATGACCAGGGTGAATTGGTTGAACTCGACAGACTCGACCTGCCGAAAGAGATGTCGATGCATGAATTCAAGGGCTTACAACATCCAATTTTTGATTATGACGTACTACTGACCGCCAGTGCAGGCCAGGGATTCATCCGACGCCTGGAACAGAAGCAGATTAAAGTAATCTGCACCAGTGAAACAGATCCCTACATCGCAGCCGATGCAATTCTGCAGGGCAACCCCCTGCCTGCGGTGGAATCACACCACCACCAGCACCAGAGCACCCCGGTCATGCCAAACTCAGCTAAGGGTCGTGGAAATGAATAATCATCCAAAGATTGCACTGGATTTTGTCCCGGATGTCCCGGATTCTAGGCGCACAAAGGGGAGCATAGCCGCTCTACGTGACCCTTTGTGCAACAACCAAGCCGGGGCAAAAGACAAGCAAGATTGGATGATTATTTATTTCCCCGGCCCTAACGCTTGCCCGGTCGGAAACGACCACGCTCATCACATCTCCATTTCGAGATCATCGATCACCTGATCGATTCCTGCCTGAGCGCAAGCCTCGTCGGTCTCACCAGCGGGCGCACCGCTGACCCCAACCCCGCCAAGCAGTTGGCCGCCAGCCTGAACAGGCAGACCACCAGCAGCCATCACCAGCCCATCCAGACGCCCGATTGGGCTATCAGCACGACTCGTCAGTGCTGAGGTTGCTGAATTGAAGTTGACCGCAGTAAAGGCCTTTTGGCGACTGATTGGCACAGTGATTTGCGCCGCAATGGTGTCACGCATGGTCACTTGCACAATACCATTTCGATCGACAACAGTGACGCCAATCTGGATACCCTGTTTTCGGCAAGCTTCAATTGCCCCCAGGGCGATCTGATTGGCTGTCTCCATCGATAGACGTTTCAGGGTAACCGTAGGCGACACTTCATCTTCAGCCTGCACGCCAGGCATGGCACTCAAGGTAGCAAGTAGTGTCAGGGTTATCAGGGATCTTTTCATTATCTCCTCCTCAGTGGTTTTATTGCCGCTCTGGTTCAAGGCATCTTAGATGTGGATGCCGCACACGGCTTCTGGTCTTTTATCCTGATTCAGTTGTAGCGATTTAGTTCAGCCCTAAAAGCTGGGGTGTAACCATTCCGTTATCTTTATCTGTTTTCTTGAACCTAAAAAGATCAGTTGGACGGCATGAAGGGGGCGTTTGTGGTAGTACAGGGCAAGGCGCAACGACGCGGAATAGCCTGCTATTCCAAGGAGTTGCAACGCCGCCGTGTGCCGCCACAAGCGTGCAATTCACGCTGTAGCGTGATTCACCCAACAGGTGACCATGTCCATCGAAACTATTTTTTTCAAAATCAGGAACCTGCGATTAGAATAGAGAGGTCAACTGATTTTTTTAGGTTCAATCAAAGGCTCTGGTGGAGCCCAGCCCCACCTAATGCAGCTCAGCGCTACACCACGCCTGTTACACCTGACATTTAGCGATAATGATCCTCTACATATTCATCAACCAGCTGAATGAACTGCTCCGCAATATGCTCCCCTTTCAGCGTCACCCGCTTTTCACCATCCACATAGACAGGCGCCGAGGGTGACTCACCGGTCCCCGGCAGGCTGATGCCAATATTGGCCTGCTTGCTCTCACCTGGACCATTCACCACACAGCCCATCACCGCAACTGAGAGCTCAGCGACGCCCGGATGCTTGTCACGCCAGCTCGGCATCCGTTCACGCAGGTGTATTTGCACCTGTTGCGCCAAGTGTTGAAAAAAGGTACTGGTGGTCCGACCGCAACCGGGACAGGCAACCACCATGGGCGTGAAAGCGCGAATCCCCATCGATTGCAGCAGCTCTTGAGCAACGATCACTTCCTGAGTTCGGGCGCCACCGGGTTCTGGCGTCAAGGAGATGCGAATCGTGTCACCTATGCCCTCCTGCAGCAGGACTGCCAGAGCCGCACTGGAGGCAACGATCCCCTTCGAGCCCATACCCGCCTCAGTGAGGCCAAGATGCAGGGCATAATCACAGCGTTTGGCCAGCTCCCGATAGACGGCAATCAACTCCTGCACCCCACTCATCTTACAGGAGAGCACAATCTGCGAAGCGGAGAGGCCCAGATCAATTGCCCGCTGGGCGCTCTCCAACGCAGAAGCAACCATAACCTCCCGAGTCATCTGCTCCGCATCCAGCGGTTTCTCCGCCTGGGCATTCTGATCCATCATGCGGGCGACCAGTCCTTTATCCAGACTGCCCCAGTTGACCCCGATTCTTACTGGCTTCTGATAGGTAGAGGCGAGCTCGATCATGCGGGCAAATTGGGCGTCCCGTTTTTCACCACTACCCACATTACCAGGATTGATCCGGTACTTAGCCAGAGCTTGGGCGCATTCGGGATAGTCGCTGAGCAATCGGTGGCCATTGAAATGAAAATCCCCGATCAGCGGTACATTCAGCCCCTGTTGATCCAGACGCTCCTGGATGCGCGGCACCGCGGCGGCAGCCGCTTCATTATTCACGGTAATCCTCACAAGCTGAGAACCGGCGAGAGCCAACGCTGCCACCTGTTCGCTGGTAGCCTCCACATCCGCGGTATCCGTATTTGTCATCGACTGCACCACCACTGGGGCATCGCTGCCGATGACCACCCCAGCCACCTCAACACTGCGGGTTTGATGTCTCTTAATTGCCATGCTCAAGCCTGTTCTTTAGAACCCGATCAGCCTTGCTGTACCAATCGGTTAACCCCATACCACCACCTCCGCGAAACGGCTATTCGAGGCGAGTTGACGATTCCTGCCTCACACCTTGCCGGAGGAGGGGTAGATCAGGGATTGACTACTTCAGTTTACCGATACCCAACATCTTCAGAATGTACTTTTCGTAGATGGGTTCAGAAGTGCCTTTTTTCATCTTGCGGATGAAGTACTTTTCAAAAGCGATCTTCGCCATATGAACCCATTTGCCCTTTTTGAACCAGGCCACATTTCTGGGTGGTATCTGAGGCAATGCAACAAATGCCGCTCCTGTATCCCCCATATCGGCCAGGCAGATCGCGTTCCAGGTAGCCAGGGTTGTACCCTCTCTACCCGTCAGGTCATCCGCAATATTGTGCACAATAGCGGTCACCATCGATTCGATCATATAGCCGGTTTTGGGCGCACCAGTTGGTACGGCTGTTGCCTCCACAGGAGGGATGGCAATACAGACGCCCGCCGCATAGATGTTCGGATATTTTGGGTTGCGCTGATGATCATCGACAAACACAAAACCTCGTGGGTTACATAAGCCTTCCACCTCAGCCACTGCTTCTACCCCCTTGAACGCCGGCAACATCATTGAGTATTTAAACTCAAGTTCATGATCCTTGATCTTATGACCTGAATCGTCGAATTGCTCGACATACATCTTGCCAGATTCAACCTTGGTCACCTTCGCATTGGTGATCCAATTGATGTGGTGGTTGCGGAAATCACTCTCCAGAAACCCCTTTGAGTCGCCTACCCCACCCAGGCCAAGATGACCGATATAGGGTTCTGAAGTGACAAAGGTGATTGGTACCTTGTCCCGAACTTTGCGCTTGCGCAAATCCGAATCCATGATAAAGGCAAACTCATAGGCTGGGCCGAAGCAGCTGGCAAACGGCATCGCACCAATAATCACATGACCAGGCTCATCCAACAGATCGAGGTAGGCCTGATAGGCCTTCTCAGCATGATCAACGGTACAGATCGACTGAGTGAATCCGTTCGGACCGGAACCTTCCACCTCTTCAAACGCCAGTTTGGGGCCGGTGGCGATCACTAGATAGTCATAGTCGATGCTTTCGCCGTTATTCAGGGTGACCCGATTCGCTTCGGCGTCAATCTTATCGACCCGCTGAGCGATGAAGTTGACCCCCTTTCGTTCCAGATGTGGGCGAATATCAAAGGTGATGTGGGAGCGATCCCGCCAGCCCACGGCCAACCAAGGATTGGAAGGCACGAATTGGAAATACTCCCGCTCATTAATCATCGTGACTTCATGTTCTCGACCAAGCTCCATGCGAAGTTCGTAAGCACAGGGCATGCCGCCCGTCCCAGCACCTATTACAACG
>JARRQD010000349.1:0-3748 GCA_037382205.1 Candidatus Thiodiazotropha sp. | reverse complement strand
TAGCGCTTCGATCTCCTGGTCGACCATCGCGGTGGGAATATCGATCGGGTTCTGCTCAGTCAACAGATCCATCGCCTGATCCTTGACACGAGCCTCAACACGTTGTGTAAGTTCGCGTATCATGTTCTCACGAACATCGTTCAGCAACTTGTCGACACCCTCTTCGGCGCCAAACTCTTTGGCAAACTCGTCGTTGACCTCGGGCAGCACCTCTTCGGCGATATCATGGATCTCAACTTCGAACGTTACCGGCTTTCCGGCCAACTCTTCCACCCGATAGTTTTCAGGGAATTGCAAGTCGATAGAGGATTTGTCACCTTTCGGTTTGCCGATCAGGGCCGACTCAAATCCCTCGATCATTCGACCGGAGCCGAGTACCAGATCCACATTCTCTGCGCTGCCACCCTCAAAAGCCTCACCATCGATCGTGCCTTTGAAGCTGATCTTCACCTGATCACCCTCCGCCGCATCACGATCGACGCTACTCCAGGTGACACGCTGTTTACGTAGCTTCAACAGCATCTCATCCACATCCTGATCCGAGATCTCTGCAACCGGCCGCTTAATCTCTCCGGAGAGGGCATTCAGGGTGATCTCAGGCATCACCTCAACGGTTGCCACATAGCGGAAAAGACCGTCGTCATCATTGGACTCGCCAGGTTCGATTTTCGGCATCCCGGCAGGCTGCAGCTTTTGCTGCTGAATCGCCTGCTGATAACTGCTCTCGATCATCTGGCCATAGACTTCCTGAAGCACCTGCCCACCATAGTTGCGGCGCAGCAGTTTCATCGGCACCTTACCAGGGCGGAAGCCATCCAGTTTGGCGGTTCGGCCAATTTGCTGTAGGCGCTTTGTCACTTCCGACTCGATCTGCTCTGCTGGCAACTCGACAGTCAGTCGTCGCTCTAGCCCTTCTCCCGATTCCACCGAAACTTGCATGTATCTTCTCCTGACAGCCTTATCTGCCAACAATTATCTGAATTAAGGAAAAACTGGAAATTTCCTGCCGATTACCAACGGCAACCGGAGTTGAAATGGTGCGAAAGGAGAGACTCGAACTCTCACGGGTTACCCCACAGGAACCTAAATCCAGCGCGTCTACCAATTCCGCCACTTTCGCTGATTTCTTATGCTTCTCAACCAGTTTGAGGGGACCGCAACCACCCCTCTCTACCACAGCCGAGAACTGTCCATTATAACGACCAATAGAGCAACTCTCCAAGTCTAATGTGGATTAAACCAGTGGTTGTTTTAATCCAACCCATTGAAGCTCCAGGAGCATTTATAATAAAACCCTTAAATTCAATTAGTTACATAACTAATAAAAATACACCCAAGGGGCAATTTAGGATCTAATATCCGATCACTCTCGACCCAATATTTAACAATCTGTCCAATCGACGTGATATTTAAATGGGCTAAAGCCGCTCAACTGACCTCAACCCGATCAACCCGCTGAAAGCCTCTGGGAAGCTTCGCCCCACGACGCCCTCGCTCTCCCTGATAGCCATCCAGATCGGCGGGTTTCAATACGATATAACGCTTCCCCGCATGAGCGGTCAGGCTACGCCCCTGGGGCACGACCGCAATAGCCACCACAAACTCCTCACGACTTGCCACCCGCTTCGGCGCTATGGAGATGATCTTATTGCCCTTGCCTTTGGCGAGTTTGGGCAACTCACCAACTGGAAAAACCAGCATCCGGCCTTCATTAGAGATCGCCACCACACGATCGGTCTCGACATTGGCTACGTGCTCCGGCATCAGAACCTGCGCCCCTTTAGGCAGGCTCAGCAGTGCCTTGCCCGATTTATTCTTAGCCAGCATGTCGGCTAACCCGACACGGAATCCGTAGCCCGCGTCGGAAGCCACAAGATACTCTTGTTTGCTGTCGCCACCGATCACGGCACGAAAGGTGGCGCCGGTGGCCGGAGAGAGCCGCCCGGTCAGGGGCTCACCCTGACTGCGGGCCGATGGCAGGGTATGGGCGAGCAGCGAGTAACTGCGGCCGTTGGAGTCGAGAAATACCGCCTGCTGATTGCTACGCAGACGAGTGGCCGCAAGGAATCCATCTCCAGCACGATAGTTCAAGCCGGCCGGATCGATCTCATGACCCTTGGCGGTCCGCGCCCAGCCCATCTCGGAGAGTACCACGGTGACCGCTTCACTGGGGGTCAGATCGGTCTCATCCAAGGCTTCTGCCGCTTCGCGCTCAACAATGGGTGAGCGACGCTGATCCCCATATTTTTCTGCATCGGCCTGCAGTTCTTTGCGTATCAGCGTACGCATACGCTGTTTTGAGCCAAGCAGTTTTTCAAGGGATTTTCGCTCTTTCTCCAGCGCCTCCTGCTCACCCTTGATCTTCATCTCCTCCAGCTTGGCCAGGTTGCGCAGGCGTAGGTTGAGAATGGCTTCTGCCTGGACATCAGAGAGGGAGAAGCGTTTGATCAGTTCGGCCTTCGGATCATCTTCGTAGCGAATAATTGCGATCACCTCATCGATATTGAGGTAGGCAATCAGATAACCTTCGAGAATGTGCAGCCGATCGAGCACTTCATTGAGACGATATTGCAGTCTGCGGCGAACCGTTTCGGTTCTGAAACTGAGCCATTCGACCAGTAGAGTACGAAGGTCTTTGACCGCCGGACGACCGTCGATGCCGATCAGATTCAAGTTGACCCGATAGCTACGTTCCAGATCGGTGGAGGCGAACAGATGGGACATCAACCGCTCCACATCGACCCGGTTGGAGCGGGGAACGATAACCAGACGAGTCGGATTCTCGTGATCCGATTCGTCACGCAGATCTTCGACCATCGGCAGTTTCTTGGCCTGCATCTGTGCGGCGATCTGTTCGAGGATTTTCGCCCCTGACACCTGGTGAGGCAGTGCGGTAACGATGATATCCCCATTCTCCCGGTCGTAACGGGCCCGCATACGAACCGAACCATGGCCCGTTTGGTAAACCTTGGCCAACTCCGCTGACGGGGTGACGATCTCGGCCTCGGTCGGGTAGTCCGGTCCAGGAATATGGGTCATCAGATCTTCCAGAGTCGCCTTTGGTGACTCCAGCAGATGGATACAGGCACTGGCGACTTCCCGCAGATTGTGAGGCGGAATATCCGTGGCCATACCCACCGCAATCCCCGAAGAGCCATTTAACAAAACGTTTGGCAATCTGGCCGGAAGTATCTTGGGTTCTTTCAAGGTGCCGTCGAAGTTGGGCATCCACTCCACAGTCCCCTGCCCCAGCTCCGAAAGCAGAGTCTGGGCATAGACTGTCAGCTTCGATTCGGTATAGCGCATCGCAGCGAACGATTTTGGATCGTCCGGGGAGCCCCAGTTCCCCTGCCCGTCCACCAGAGGGTATCGATAGGAGAAGTTCTGCGCCATCAACACCATCGCCTCATAACAGGCGCTGTCCCCATGGGGATGGAACTTACCCAGTACGTCACCGACAGTACGCGCCGACTTCTTGAACTTGGCGCCGGCACTCAGACCCAACTCCGACATGGCATAGACAATCCGCCGCTGCACCGGCTTCAATCCATCACCGATGTTCGGCAGGGCTCGGTCGAGAATCACATACATGGAGTAGTTCAGGTATGCCTTCTCGGTAAACTCATTGAGCGGAACTCTTTCGATCCCCTCAAAGCTCTGATCGATCTCGTCAGTCATCTATATCTGCTAACTATGTCTGTTGGTTACTACTGGCCTGAAAGATGCCAGATGATACGGAAAGCGAAAC
>JARRQD010000348.1:0-3750 GCA_037382205.1 Candidatus Thiodiazotropha sp. | reverse complement strand
ATGATCCCCAAGGTAATCGGTCAAATCCTCTGCCATCCGCTTGGTTAGAGTGGTCACCAGCACGCGCTCTTGCTGCTCGACCCGCAGTCGGATCTCTGAAAGCAGATCATCCACCTGGCTGCTGGCGGGTCGCACCTCGACTTGCGGATCGACCAGCCCTGTCGGCCGTACCACCTGTTCGACAATCGCTCCAGAACGATCGATCTCATAGTCGCGGGGTGTGGCACTGACATAGATGGTCTGCGGTGCCCGACGCTCAAACTCTTCAAACTTGAGCGGCCGATTATCCAACGCAGATGGCAAGCGAAAGCCATATTCCACCAAGGTCTCTTTGCGCGATCTGTCACCACGGAACATGCCACCGAGCTGAGGGATAGTGACATGACTCTCGTCAATCACCAGCAAGGCATTGTCTGGCAGATAATCGAACAGAGTTGGCGGAGGCTCACCGGCAGATCGGCCAGACAGATAGCGGGAGTAGTTTTCAATGCCTGAGCAATAACCGAGCTCGGTAATCATTTCGATATCAAAACGTGTTCGTTGTCCCAAGCGCTGCGCTTCCACCAGTTTGTGCGCTGAGTCGAGTTGGCTTAATCGCTCCCTGAGTTCAATTTTTATCTGATCCACAGCCTCCATCAGGGTCTCCCTTGGCGTGACATAGTGGCTTTTGGGAAAGATCGAATAACGGGGCACCTTGCGCAATACTTCACCGGTAAGAGGATCAAACACCGAGAGCTGTTCAATCTCATCATC
This sequence comes from Candidatus Thiodiazotropha sp., assembly GCA_037382205.1. Taxonomy (GTDB): domain Bacteria; phylum Pseudomonadota; class Gammaproteobacteria; order Chromatiales; family Chromatiaceae; genus Thiodiazotropha. The sequence continues at coordinate 2,997 of JARRQD010000348.1, read as the reverse complement.
GAATAGCTCAACCCTTACCGCTTCTGAGTCAGATTCTGCCGGGTAGATGTCGATCACCTCCCCTCTGACACGGAAGGTTGCCCGGTGCAACTCCATATCATTGCGCTTGTACTGCAGTTCAGCCAAGCGACGTAGGATGGCGCGCTGATCGATCAACTCACCGCGACTCAGATGCAACATCATACCCAGATAGGAGCGAGGATCACCCAGACCATAGATCGACGAGACGGTTGCCACTATGATGGTATCCTCCCTTTCCAGCAGTGCCTTGGTTGCCGACAGTCGCATTTGCTCAATATGGTCGTTGATCGAAGCATCCTTCTCGATAAAGGTATCAGAGGCTGGCACATAGGCCTCAGGCTGATAGTAGTCATAGTAGGAGACAAAATACTCCACAGCGTTGACTGGAAAGAACTCTTTAAATTCACCGTACAACTGAGCCGCCAGCGTCTTGTTGGGCGCCAACACCAGGGTAGGTCGCTGCACCCTCTCAATCACATTGGCAACACTGAAAGTCTTTCCTGAGCCGGTGACACCAAGTAAGGTCATGCCCGCTTCACCGTTGCCCAACCCCTCCACCAATTGCTGGATGGCGGCGGGCTGATCCCCTGAGGGGGAAAATTTTGAGCTTAATTTAAACACTTTACTCATTTAGGGATTCTTCATCGTCAATTATTTGGCTATTATGGCATCCGGAGATCCAAATCATACTATCTTGATCATACAGATTAAGGGCATAATGGATCTCTTTTTAATCTATCCGACGCTCAGCCATTGGGCTGATATTTGAGCAGCTGGGATCAATAACCGCCATGAATTCACAACTATCAAGCCGTGTAAAAGCCGTAAAACCCTCACCGACTCTAGCAGTCACCGCCCGCGCTGCTGAGATGCGCGCCGCCGGTAAGGATGTCATCGGACTGGGTGCCGGTGAACCGGATTTTGACACACCTGATCACATTAAAAAGGCCGCCATTGAGGCGATCAACGATGGGTTCACCAAATATACTCCCGTGGATGGCACCCCTGGTCTGAAGCAGGCGATTATCGATAAGTTTCAAAGGGACAACGGCTTTGACTATGGCATGGATCAAATCCTGGTCTCCTGCGGTGGTAAGCAGAGCTTTTACAACTTAGCCCAAGCGATTCTCGATCCGGGTGATGAGGTGATCATCCCTGCCCCCTACTGGGTATCCTATCCAGACATGTCGATTCTGGCAGGTGGCGTTCCAGTGCTGGTCTCTGCCAGAGCAGCTCAGAATTTCAAGATTTCCGCCCAACAGTTGGCAGCGGCAATCACTGACAAGACCAAACTGTTCGTAATCAACAGTCCCTCCAACCCGACCGGTATGGCCTACTCCAAAGAGGAACTGGCCGCCCTGGGCGAGGTACTCAAAGAACATCCACGTATCATCATCGCCACCGATGATATGTATGAGCATATCCTGTGGCCCGGCAACAGCTTCGTCAACATTCTCAACGCCTGCCCTGAACTGAAGGATCGCACCCTGGTGCTCAATGGCGTATCCAAGGCCTACTCAATGACCGGCTGGCGTATTGGTTATGCTGGTGGACCAGCAGAAATCATCAAGGCGATGAAAAAGATCCAGTCTCAAAGCACCTCCAATCCAACCTCGATCTCGCAGGTTGCAGCCCAGGCGGCACTGGAGGGCCCACAGGGGTGCATCAATGAAATGCTAAGCGCCTTCAAGCAGCGCCATGATTACGTTGTAGAGCGCCTCAACAGCATGCCAGGGATTGACTGCCTACCCAGTGATGGCACTTTCTACTGTTTCCCCAAAGTTGAAGAGGCACTGGCCAGCATCAATGGTGTGAACAACGACCTGGAACTCTCTGAGTACCTGATCACCGAAGCCGGAGTCGCCCTGGTGCCCGGAGCGGCGTTTGGCCTTTCAGGCCATGTGCGGATCTCCATCGCCACCAGCCAGGAAAAACTTGAGCAGGCACTGGATCGACTCGAAGGCGTGCTCAAAGGCTGATCGACTCACCGCCAGACCAGAGCCGGTCTGGCCCTAAACACAACGGGTGCAGGATGCGCCCCACAACAACTCCAAGGAGGGAGTCCCATGATATCTACATGTCTTTACCGTTCGCATCAGAACTGTGGTTTAACCCTGATTGAACTCGTGATTGCACTTGTCGTGCTCTCCATACTCATCTCAATCGGTGCCCCATCCCTAGCAACCCTCTCCATCCGGAATGAGCAGACAACCACGCTGAATGACTTTCTCAGCCACTTCTACCTTGCCAGAAGCCTTGCCATACAAGAGGAAAAACATGTCGTTATCTGCCCAAGCTCCGATGGTAAGCGTTGCAAGCAATACGCCAATTGGAGTGCAGGCCTGATGATCTTCGAAGATAGCAAGAGAGATGGTGTATTGACGCCTGACGAGCCGATCCTAGCAAAATATCTGCTTCCTGATAATGCCACACTCCACATCCACTCAAGCGAGCACCGAAAAAAGGTGATCTACCATGGCGACGGTCGCCCCAGTGGCTACAACCTGACCCTGACCTTTTGTGATCCAAAAGATCGGATCAAGCCCAAAGCACTGATCGTCAATAACGTAGGTCGAGTCCGTATATCCGAACTGGGACCGAAGGAAAGCCCGCTTGAATGTGGCCATTAATTGAGGATTCGTTGGAAAGTCCCTCGATTTAGCCATGGATTGTACTTTTTTATTGAGAAACTATTGACGCTAAGGCTAACTGTCATTATTATGCGCCCCTCCTGAACAATTCCCCGGTAGCTCAGTCGGTAGAGCGGGTGACTGTTAATCACTAGGTCGGCAGTTCGAGCCTGTCCCGGGGAGCCAATATAATCAAAGGGTTAGTGAGTTTTCGCTAACCCTTTTTTTATCTCTGTCAGACCAGCGGCTCGCTCAGAACCCCTCTGCTCGATCAGCTATCCACTGGTTGTCAAGGCATGAAGACTTCAATAGAGAACTTCATCAATATCGATCTACTCCCAGGCTG
>JARRQD010000347.1:0-3752 GCA_037382205.1 Candidatus Thiodiazotropha sp. | reverse complement strand
GATGAAGAATCAATCAGCCGCACTCGCGTGGGCCGTCTGATGAAACAGCAGGGCCTGGAGAGCAAGAGTAAGCGTAAATTCAAGGCAACGACCCATTCTAACCATGGTCGTCCTGTTGCTCCGAATCTGCTAGAGCGGGATTCATGATCACCCACTCTAAGAGACTTATCACTCAGAGCGATACAGTCTTGTAAGGGTGGGTGTCCAGGTAATCGGTGCAGGTAATCTGTGAGTTTAAGGGCCTGGTTGGTACCGTCGATTTCGTTAAAAAGGCTTGTAACAAATTGGGCTACCGAAGTCATTTATATGTTAGTGGAACAAAGCTACACTAGAAATACCAAGCATCTTTGCAAATCGTTATTTATAGGCGCAACCTTACACAAAACGCACCCGGGTAATTATCTTTGGTCCTCCATGTAGCTATTTTACCCTCATTCGAACTCATCGGTTTATCTCATTTCGACAATCATAGATTCTCATGTGTATACTTGTTTATGGAATAACAAAATTCATGTTCATAAATACTTTTCCAGCTTCCACTTCTGATTTCGCTTCCCCATAATGATACAATTTCATACCTGCACCACTTGGCTTGAACAACCAAACCGATGAAAAGTTATTTTCATCAGTGTCAGATTTAGTTAAATAAATATTCAATACATCACCAGGATTAGCGGAAAATGTAAGTGGCGGGAAATAATCTTCAAATACCTCATCCTCTTTGAATATCACATCACCATTTAATCGAATTTCTGCTCCACCTTGCACTTTTATATCAGCCGATCCATTATAGTCACCAGCTAACACATAAAAGGATGAACCACCAATCTGAGAAATCTGTGGTACAAAATCTAACCCGCGATCAAACACAAATGTAACCTGCATTGTCGAAGGTGGCAGAGCTTCTTCAACAAGCTTTAGACTGTATGAGGTTTTTACTCCACGAAGCCATAACTCGCCAACACGCGCCTTTTCAGGGGTATCCATTGGATCATTAATTACAAAACTTAACTTTTCCTCTGCCGCGTGAATATTTGGCGTAAAAACAATAGCAGGAATGGTCCCATCCACTGATGACGCAGGACTTATGTATTTAAATCCAAAGTAATTAAACTGAAAATTGTTTCCAATATCAATATCTAATTCTACCTCTGAACCCCCATCTATCCGGTAATCCTCAGGGTCATCAGGATCATCTTGTTCACAGGAATTCATTGTAGCACAATAAGCTTCAGACGGAGTTCCAAAGTCATGCGCTACAAGTAATGGCACAACTAGCAATAAACCAAACAATTGAAAAAAGTGTTTAAAGTTATGCCTATTCTTCATTTTCATTATTAACTCTAGTTAACACAAAGTAGATGGACATCAGAATCATCGGTGTCGCTATCAAATCCGTCATATCAACGACATTTTCACTATCTATACCAATTATTATTCGTAAAATTATAGAAATGGTATTAGTCACAAATTCTGAAAACACATGCGATGTTTTCATTGCAGTAAACAATAAAAACGTGACAATCCCACTCAACACGATACGCTTAGGTTGCGTCAAACGTGTCAGAGTAGATAGCACAACGGACAAATAGACTGGAAAGAAAAAGCAAAAAAGAAAATCAGACAATTTGCCTGTCAACCAATTATGGTATGAATGTTTTAACCAAAAATTGTTAATGACAAATAGGATAACAGAGCATACAACAGGATAGTTGTAAAACTCTTTAAAATCTTCTTCCTGAATATTTATAACTTAAACCTGCTTCTCTAAACACATAGAATCATGTTAATCAGATATAAACTGACCCACATCATTCTGATGTATATTACTTCCTAACTCCGCATAGATTAATAGGATAATATAACAATAGCAATACTAAGTAGTATTCTTATGGATAAGCAAAGTCAAGATCTGAATCAATATACTGATAAAGTACGCAGGAAGAGCAATCTAAAATATGGTTCACACCATTTAGCATGCCCTAAAGAGCTACTTGTATCAGCCAAGTGTATTGATAGTAATTTCATATTATTTTACTTACAATAATATATTTTAAAGCAATGATGTCTATTATGAATACAGTAGCTGCTCAGTATCGAGATTTTTTAAGCATGAAGAAATGATTTTGCAGTCATGCCCCTCTCCAGTCTGGCGGGGAGGGGCATATGAAACAAAGAATTTATAATCTACGGAGCGACCGGAATCTCTTCTGAAGTCGTAACCTGTTCATCAAAAACACAGAAGTCGGCAACTTCGACAATCTGTGACACACTAGCGATCTCAACCGGCTCACCATAGCCATTTTCTTTCCAGTTCTTGTGTTTTACCTTGCCCCAGGTTTTATAGTGACCAAACTTCTCGGTTTTAGGAATATTTCTTGCGCGACCACCATGCTCCTGGGTCTTCTCTTGATCCTCTTTTTTTGAGAAATTTTACAAACTTTTTGCTGAAGGTCTGATATTTTAGTATCGCGGTAATTTCTAGTAGCCCTTTTACCCATCTAGGCACTCTGATCTGGTAGGTTGTATCATCCCAGTTCTGCCCCGATTCGTAGTCATTTTCCAATCGTTCCCTTGGTACGATATAGGCAGAATCGGCAATGTAGGCTTCTTTGTTGAAACCAGTAAGTTAACCAGACACCTAAGTTAACAGTTAACCGAGTTAACCACAGTTAACCAGACAGTTAACCAGACATCCACCGCAATACCAGCCACTGTAAAGGAATTATCATCTCAAAAAAACTAGGGATAATCCTGTCAAAAATGGTTAACACAAAAACTTGCACCAGTTAATTCAATGTGGCAGTCTGTTGATTACGATACTCAAACAGATATCAAGGAGTGATATCATGCCAAAGCAATGTAACAACTTCTAAATTCCCACTTCTGCTCAACAAATCGGTACAGCCGAGGGTTGGCTATGCTTGCTAATCTGAAAATCACTAGGTTAATCACAAGATTTCTGAATTTTTGTTCAAAATCAGACCAAATCTTGGACTGAGCAATACAACTGTCATGAGTGATGCTATTTTAGTCTTCAATGGATATGAATATTTGGGTGGATGTCCTGTTTATCTTATTATCGCGATGAGATGCCGAAAGGATTGCCATTTAATCTAAAGGACTATCTGCAACTGGTAGACTGGACGGGTAGAGAGGACTACCTGGACACCACTCTAAGAGACTCATCACTCAGAGCAATACAGTCTTGTAAGGGTGGGTGTCTAGGTAATCTGGGCAAAACTGCTTGATTGTTGTCGTGGGATAATTTTTGTTGGCGGATAAACAGGTTGCCACATGATTTTTACGATGGATGTCTTGTTTAGATTGTTTAGTTGGTATGCAGGGCACATCGAGCTCATCAATCGACATCCCAGCCTGCCGTGCTGAATAGTTAGTTACCTTGACAGCTCCAAAGTGGAGATAAACTCAACTCAAGTCTATGTACTAACAGGACAGCCATGATAAAGGGCCACCCTCAGCCTGATCGAGGATCATCGCGACCGCAGTCTGTGCAAACTTTGCCACGAAGCAACCCTGGCGGTATCGGGCACCGACCACGACCTGCGGAGATAGAGAAAGAAAGAGAAGAGATAGAGGACACCCGTTAAATACTCGACAAACCAACAAACATGAGATGATCTGATTTCGACCCAATAAAGGAATACCCCAGGAGGTTAGGATGAACACCGCCCGCCAAAGACTGCTCAGTCTTCAAGAAACGACTTAATACCACTGTATTTCTCGCTGTG
>JARRQD010000346.1:0-3777 GCA_037382205.1 Candidatus Thiodiazotropha sp. | reverse complement strand
GGATGATACGCCGAGCGTACCTAACAACGCGAAGGCGCCAACCAGGGGCAATCGCTTCGTTTTCAATGGGTTGATTGTCATCGATCCACTTCCTTATTAATGTTCTTGTTACATCGGCTGCGCTTCAGAACCGGCGTTACTGAAGCTGTTGCATCACGACTGCCCAATAGCTCGGGTTGTCTGGCTATTGGGCAGAATTCGGCTCAGTGCGCGATTTGTTTTACTCGCTCACTTGGTAAACGGTATCGTCAAAATTCATATCACCGGAATTGCGCCTGCCAAGCGGCGCATTGTTGGGACTTATTGCATAGACAGAAGGCGAAAAGGCAAACGAAGAAGAAATCATCCCGATGGGAATCAAATCGAAGTAAGTGACTAAACGATTCATCCGCCCAATCCATCCTTAATGACTTGATGCCTGTGACTCATCGTTCTCACGTGCCTCTTCATGCGCAAACACAAAACCTTGACTCAGAGACACCCGGCACTGGACATGGCACGGGGATCCGGATCGAGGTTGCGTCGGCATGCGATGCCAGACAGCTGATATCACCGTGGAGATTGGGCACAGCCCAAGACTGGCGATACCGATCTGTAGAATTCACGGGGGAGGAGTCGGCAAGCGAACCGAAGGAAACAGGAGCTGCAAGCAAAGTCAGTCGCTGAAAATGGGTCAGACGAACCTTCGGAAACATCAAATCCTCTCTTGAATCACGTATACCAGAGCAAATCCGCCGCACCTCGTATGAACGATGCGCTTCGAGCCATCCGCATCTGCCCATGAAACGACATCAAGTGTCATGTGCAATGCATACGCCACAAATCCAAGTATGCTGAATGCGAGCTTATGCATCGATTTCAACATCCCAAGGCGCAAATGAATTCTAAGGAATCAAATTCTTTTGTTCTTGAAGCTACGTCACAAATTTGATCAGGTTAGTTGATAACTTAAGCTACCATAATCGCCACTTTTAGTATGCCTCTAAACTCGTCGCCCCTAGTGGGCCGTGCTACCCACGTCGCAGTAGGAACACAGGTTACCCGACGCCCGCTGCGGTTTAACACACGGTTTAACAGCGGTTTAACAGGATATCCAAACTAATGTCTAAATCTATCCGGACACCTAAATCTATCCGAAATCTATCCGAAATCTATCCCAAATCTATCCGGACACCCACTCCGAAATCTATCCGGACACCCACTCTAACGAAGTGCAAACATGAGTGCCTGGATAGAGTCCAACCAGCATATGGACAATGAAGAGTGGTACACGGCCCTGATTCCTCCTAACGAGTTGGATATCGATATCTCCAAACGATTGGAGCCGGATAAATGGACCGAGTGGAGAAAACACTGGGGCCCCTGTCAGATGAAGAAAAAAGAGGATGGTAACTGGTACGATCTTGAAGGCGGACCAGGGATCAAGGTGCCCTAAGGTACGCAGCAGAGCGGAAAGCATTTGAGTGTACACGGAAGTCCAACCTTTGGTGCATCGAAGCACCATATCATCTTTCACGACAATGGTCGGGTTGAATAGCTTGGGTCGGAGAAGAGGAGATTTCAGACTTATCCTTCCGCAAGTTTTCTGCCTTGATAGGTGGGAGTGTTGCGGTTATGCTGCTATACATAGTAAGGACTTACACTATAAAAATTCGCATAAGACATAAGCGATGCAAATACCATAGTTTCGCTCTCTCAATAAGCATCGCTCGCATAAAAGCATACCATTAAAGTAGATGATTGCCTCAGCAACAATTCGCTGCCTACGACACAAACCGAATCCCAGCTGGGATCGAGAACGGATTCGCTGACGTCACCCGGAGTCTCCTCATTGTGTGGACTGGCTGGAAGCAGAAGCATTACCGAGCGGGGTTCACCATCGTTCAACACCCGAAGCACCAAGCGCAACGGCATGAACGGATCACTAAAGTTACGCAGCCTGCCATTCACGTTGTAGCGTGATTCACCCAGCAGGTGACATAACCATCGAAGCTATTTTCTTTAAAATCAGTAATCTGCTGGTAGAATGGAGCGGTCAACTGATTTTTTAGGTTGATATCTCAGTACGATACCGTGAAGGACAAGATAATTCTCAGTGTACAGAAGAAGGTCAGGATCTTTAGTAAACAGATAGGTTTGATGGCGGACTTCGGGAGACCATGCCCACCGAACCATCGTTATACTCATAGGCCCCGATGTCGAATTGAGTGCCTGTCTGCTTTCTATTGCTACCATCGAGTGCGAGGTGTGCTGGCAATCCATACCTTTCATAGAATTGATCTAAACAGCTGTGTTCTATGATGGTTGGCTTCGCCTTGCTTGCGGTTACTGCCAATGAGACGACTGAAAAACGAGGGTTTCACCTCGTTGAAAAGCAGCGCATAGATTTCAATATATTTCTGTTTGCTAAGATTTCAGTATGTTTAAAGTTGGGGTCTTTGATTTTCTCTGCCGATGCGTGTAATGACTACGCTGTGTAGATCGACGGCCTTTTTATACGTTGCGGTGCCGGATAGGTGTCGTAACACTTCTGTACCGGTATCAGCTCTTACTCGTTGTTAAAACAGGCACGGCCTCATGTATCAAATAAATTAGAAATTAATACAATCATCAAAAACTTGAAAAAGAGAGCTGTGATCTAATCTGCAACTTGTTTTTGTCCTGAGGGTTCATTTGAACGTTCTGCTCAATGGATTGAATGGCTTTTTTATAGAGCTTATCATTGGATTCTCTTTGTGAAAGTAGCACATAGGCATTGATAAGCGTCTTCTTTAACTCGGTAACTCTCTGACTGGTGGAATCCAGTTTTAGTAATTCATCATAGTTGAGATGAGCGGCGAATACTTTTTTCAACGTTTGTCGACCGTTTTTAAGTTGATCATTGGCCGATCTCAATAAAGCATCAACCCTGCTTTGTTTAATTAATTCTGCCTCTCTATCTATAGCCTGTTCTGCTAATATTTTGGCTTGTTTTTTACGCTTGCGCTGCTCCTCCTGTTGCACAAGTTTTAGTTTTTTCTGCAACCTATCTTTTTGCTTATTGATTGTAATTCTAAGCTCAAGTAACGGGGCATAATCGCCCTTGACGGATAGACCCCGTTCGACTAGCTCCAGCGCTTTGTCGATATCCTCTTTTTTCAACAGTTTTTCTGCTAAAGTATGGTAAGCGTGGGCAATATTGGTAAATCCACTACGTACCCGCTCGTCATCTAAGGAAAGCTTTTCAGCCAGTGCCTGGTAGGACTCATAGGCGTTGTCACCACTGGGTTGAAGCAGTTTTTCGTCTTTTAATTGCTGTTCTGCCGTATTGATAAGTGAGCGTATCTCTAACGCTTTTTTAATCTGTTGCTCAAGTTTTAACAACGCGGTATCGACGTTTTTTTGTTCTCGTAAAACTTTTACGATCTGTAATGCGGCTTCAGGGTTTGTCTCCATTTGGGTCGAAGCTTGTTGATACAGGCTTTTTACAGTGGGTGAAGTCTCGGCTATCTCTATTTTCGCAAAAGAGTTGGCGGTGTACTGTTCGACCGGGCTTATTTCCACATTGGTTGTGCCAGCAGAGGGCGCCACTTCTGATGCATTCTCCGGCTCACGTTGTTGTTGTGCTTCGTCAAGAGTTGGCAACAAAATCTGTGTTCCAGCCAGAACGCTCACAGTTAAACCGGCAGTGAGAATTATCCACTTCGAAAATGAGCGGGAAGCAGTTTGTCCATCATTTGCTTTGTGGTGATGATCAGATGTGGTGTTAAAAACGGTGGGTGCTAAATTTAGTATGTC
>JARRQD010000345.1:0-6291 GCA_037382205.1 Candidatus Thiodiazotropha sp. | reverse complement strand
AGTGTAGCACTGAACTCTGGTGTATACATGTCAATTAGGAGGAGATATATAACATATTGAAATAGTAGAAAGAATGGAGCCGATGGGCGGAATTGAACCGCCGACCTACTGATTACGAATCAGTTGCTCTACCAACTGAGCTACATCGGCACGAAGCGCCTAATTATAGACGTTCTTTGATCGAGAGGTCTAGTCTGTTTAAAGATAACAATGGCACAGGCGTAGTTTATGTTCTGTTCTCTAACTTATTGAAATAAATTAGATTATCTGGCTGACGCTAGACTGTAAGGCGCTGGGTCAACGATCGGTGGGCGTTGTAGTATGAGGTCAGCAGCGAGTCGGCAGGAGGCTGGCCCAAGTACCACGCCATTGCGGAAGTGGCCTGCATTGATGTACAGACCTGATATTTCAGCAATTGGGCCTATGTAGGGTATTCCATTGGGTGAACCAGGACGCAGACCGGCCCAATGGTGCTCGATCTCTGCGTTGGCCAGCTCTGGAAAGTGTGTCAGGGCATAGGCTTTGAGTGCTTCTCTGGCTTGGTCTGTTGTGCACTTCTCAAAACCTCGATGTTCCAGTGTGCTGCCGACCAGCACTCGGCCATCGCGCCTGGGAATGAGGTAACGATCTTTGTGAAGGGTAATTCGCGTGATTTTGCCGGGTTTGTGTTTGAAGATGATCATCTGGCCAAGCACCGGATCAACAGCGGGTCTGAGCTCAAGGGATTGAAGTAACTGGGCGCTCCATGCGCCAGCACAGATGACCACCTTGTCAGCCTCAAAGTTACCGCGGTCTGTTTTGACACCTTTGACACGTCCATCCTGCTCAATCAGTTCGCCAACGCTTGTGTTTTGATGGATGGTGATGCGATTGCTGAGGGCGCCATGGAGGGATTTACACAGTCTAGGGTTGCGAATTTGTGCAACATCTGGCATCCAAACGGCCTTCTGATCGCTAATGGCCAAGCTCGGTTCACAGACACTGATTTGCCTATCGTCAATGAACTGAAGATTTTGTCCATACTGGTTCGCCCATTGGCTGGCTTGTTCCTCATCGTCAGGTTCAACAATCAGCAGGCCGCTCACGAGATACTCCGGATCGATACCTGACTGCTCAGTCAATTGTTCTGCGAGATTGGGGTAGGCGGTTTGGCTCCAGCTCGCAAGCGCCGTGACAGCGGCATTATATCGCCATGGATACAACGGAGAGATGATGCCGCCACCCGCCCAGGATGATTCGCGGCCTGTCTGATTCTGCTCTAAAAGGGTGACGGCCATACCTGCAGCGTGAAGCTCCCTGGCGGTGAGCATACCAATGATTCCGCCGCCAATGATAAGACAGTCTGTCATAAGTACCTTGCTGATTACTGAATCGAGAGAGATGGGTGAAAAATCTCAATAGCTTATCACACACAATCCATTGAGTGGTATGTGGAAAATGTCTGGATAGTGGTAAATTCTATCGGGTTTCTGGTCAACGAAAAATGTACACCAAATGCAAACAACCCACTGATCTTGGTCAGTGGGTTGTTTGCTCTGATCATGAATGTAGCGATGTTGATAGTTCAGGAAGGTGCTATCCTATCTCCATCCGGAAACCCAACTTCCATGCTCAAGTCGCTCCTTTACACCGTTTGACCCTTGACGATAAGAGGTAACTGAATCTTGGTTCTGATCGCCTTGTGTGGAGGCGTCAATGGTGATGGTGTAGCAGTTGATAATAGAACCACAGGCGCCAGCAATTATCTGCATATTATTGTAATAGCCATCGTCACTGGTGTCATCGATTCCGAGACTCGCAAGATTAGTGGTATAACTTGCGTTATTTGAGCGAAACACTTCTAATCTTTGTGCCGCATCCATAACGGCAGCCATACCATCGTTTCTGCGCCCTTTCCTTACAGAGTCTACGTAAGATGGATAGGCTATTGCCGCGAGAATTGACACTATAGCGACCACAATTAGCAGCTCTACCAAAGTAAAACCAGCGTTGGGTTTGTGAATATCAATCATGAATTACCTCTTCCCAATAGATAGGACGGAAACGGTCGCTCCACTCGGCCTTCTTTTCCATTCCAACCAGCAGATGGACTTTGCGGCCAATAACCTGTGTGCCATTGTTATCTTCACCGGGGAAGACTAAGGTTGGTGATGGGGGTATGCCAAGCATATTCAAGGTATCTGAACGATCGCTGACTGAGAGAGGCGTGTCAGAGTCACCACCCCAATGAATGACTGCGTTTGCATCGATCATATTGAGGCCGTAGAGCCTTGCTGTACCGCTAGCGCCTCTGGCTTCACAATCACCCAGCTCTTCTGCCCTGACTGCACTATAGGTAGTGAAAAAGATACCGTAGTCGTAAAGGACGGCTTGAGAAAATGACTTTTCTGAGGAGGAGAAGTCTATGTACCATCCGCCACTGGCATTGCTTAGTACTACTGAGCGGTCCGCAGTCGAGGTGGAGGCGTTTTCTAGGTCACTCTTATAGAGTTGTCGAGTGGGTCGGCACGGTTACCTGTACCGATCAGGAGCGCCAGAAATTGAGCGCCACCTTTCGAATAGTATCCCACTTGAGGTGCATTGAAAAACCTGCGATAAGAGCCACTGCCAGCATTAATATCTGCAACAATACCACCTGTTCCTGCTGCTAGATCGATACGGATGATTCTTCCGGCGACGTCCGCCGCATAGATTCGATCCACAAGTGCATCACCATCCAGGTCGATGGTTTTTACATCGCTTGGAATGCTGTTGGTCATGTCGGGAACAGTGATATCACCTCCTGAACTAGAAATGGTGAGTAGCTTATCGCCAGTCGAAGCATCCACGACGTAAATTACGTTGCCTTCATCATCCACTACTCGGCTTGAGGCATCATCCTGATCCTCATCGTAACCGCCGCCAAACACCAGCACTTCTCGTTCAGCTGCGCCAATTTCCATTTTAACAAACAGTGGTTTTGACCAGGTTTGCCCGAGTAGTGAGAAATTGCTGTCTGAATCGGAAATCTCACTTTCAAGAACAGGATTGAGCCTGTCGGTAACATTCAGCAGGTAGTACTTTTGTCCACCACGGCGCATACCGAAAATCAGCATTTTTGCACCTGATGCTGTCTCGTAGGCCGTTAGCGGGCCATCAATGCCGTAATAGGGGATGGTAGAGCCAATGTTAGTTTTAAGGGCTGCAATGTTGCCTAACAGGTCTTTAGGCATAAATGCCCAGAGCTCAGCGCCACTTTCTGCATCGATCGCTTCAAGAACCCCTTCACTGGTTGGTAGATAGACCACATCCCCAGTTGAATAATTGACAACGGCAGGTTGTGAGTGGAACGGTGCGCCCATCACTCCTTCATGATCTTCGTCCTCTGCATCAACAGGGGTATAGTCCCAGGTGATCCAGTCCAGCAACGCAAAGCGCTCATCGTCAGACGCAACGCCCATCATTAAATTGGTGATGCTGGTGTTGGTTCGACCAGCTCGATTGGCCGAATTAGAAAGTGGTAGACCCGCATCGATGTTGGTGTAGAGGTTTCTGGCGCCAGAAGCGCCCATGAGTTCAGCTGCGCCACCGACCAGAACTTCGCCGCCATCCGCGCTGCTGGCCCAGAGGTCTTGAGAAGAGATAAACTCATAGGCTGCGTTAACGACTGGACCGCCTGTTGCATCGCGAAGAACCACATCGCCATCAACAACGGCAATATTGTAGGCTTTGAGATTGCCTTGCCAAGACGTGGTTGCTGATGGAACAAAAAGTGGAATATAGATGCGGTCGCCGCTGATTGCGGCATTATCCGAATTGAATGGAATGACCGGAGCCGTATAGGTATATGGTATGTTTTCCAATGCATCGTCTAAGATCGAGATAAACGCATTTTTGAGCCCATCTGCATAGGCACTCGATACCGAGTAAGATTCGCCTCCGCCCGAAAATGGGCCTGTCAAGCTTGCCAGGAATTTACCTGTATTCGATGTTGCAGATATATCAAATCCAATCGTATGGGTTGTGATGTTCTGAGTCTCCTCCCAACCCGCGCCTGTCTCAAGATCCGTGGTGAAGGCCCATCTTGCAATCTCTCTTGCGCATCGGCCGTTTGTCCATCTTGATAAGGAATCGCTCGCGCAGGTGGTGCCCATCCATGAGGTCAGGCCATACCCTTGTCCGTAGGTTGGAGAGTTGGAGTTTGGCTCGCCATCCGACAAGAGAACGATATGGTTGGGGCGACACCAGTTGTCCTCGGGATCGCCATCGATGGGTGAGGTCATGGTTCGGTTGTAGGAGTCTGTAAAGGTGACATCACGCCTGAACCAATTCACAGCCGCTTCCAAGGCTTTTACAGTAGGTGTATAACTGCGGTTTCGTATGGTGTCTACCTGGGCATTGAAGCTGGCTTCGCTTCCTCCAATAAGCTTGAAGTCGCCTGAAAGCGCGCGTAAATCCAAGGGGCCATTGTCACCTGTGTTGGTGGTGTAGCCAAGAAGCGCCGCATTGATGCCGTCAAAATCATCGTCGTCGATAATGGCATGCATTGCTTCAACCAACCGATTTCTCCGGCTTGGCGAGCCGCTAGCCATACTGCCCGATTCGTCAAGTACGAACAGAACATTCGGTGCTGGTGGATCCGGTGGCTCTTGCAGATAGATCTCCACATCATCGCCGAGGACGGTCGAAGCGGAAAGGGCGTAGATCAGTGAGCCGACCACGGAGGGAGCTACTTTCGCGATAATAGATTTCTGTTTAAGAGTTTTCATACTCTGCTCCTTATTGTCTGATCAGCGCGACTTGCATTCGATTCGTGGTCTGTGTGGCATTGCCACTGACGAATCCGGTCGAGTTTATCTGGTAGAGGTGCGCTACAATGTCAAGTTGAAAGCCAGAAAAAAGCATGTTGCCACCGCCTTTCTTGGGATCAATAACATCCTCATATAAAATCGCTACATCAGAGTGGGTATCGGCTTGGTCTGTGATGCCACTGATAGGATTAAAGTTTGTTGTTAATTCAGTGGAATCAATGGTGGCTGGTATATTGACGGCAACAGAATCAAGTTGTGGGCCGGTTATAATCGCCAAGGCATTTTCAGCTGCTTGAAAACTCAGCTCTTTGAACTGATGGTTGACTGCAATCTTCGTTTCAATGTTGGTGTTACGCATGGCGCTGACACTTAGCATTGTGATGATAGTAAGCAGAATCAAGCTGACAACCAATGCAGCGCCTTTTTGTCTGCTTGGATTTGTAGATCTTACAGTAGTGACGTTGAACTTATACGTTGACATGAGTTTTCCTTGCGAATAGATCACTGACGATACATTTTAGTAGTGTCCAGGTTTCTAAAGGCTATGGTAGTACTGGCGGATTTGTAAGTTCTATTGGTTTCTGTGGGGGTGAAATCCTCACCCAGTAGATCTAAAGGTTCAGCGGTAGCTGGCTGATAAATGGCGGGTAATTCCTGCCCTTCACCTGAGCTGGCAATGATACCAATGCGCACGGAAACAACATTTACCCATAGGTTAGAGCCATCAACTATACTGGTGCGTACATATTGATTGGCAATACCGTCAGTATCAGTATCGACGCCATATAGGGCACGCATTTGCACGATACCTGATACTAAAGGTTGCGCGTAGACTGGGTGATCAGGTGTCCGCGCTTCACAAACAAGGTTTTCATCCGCATCCACATAAAAGCGAACGATCGTTGGGGTGGTAATTTCCCCGGATAATCCGCAAGGAGCTGGGCCAGAAGCGTAGCGAACGGCAACCACGCTTGAGCCGGTATCACCATCTGAATCCACGGCGCCATCAGCTGCAACTCCGGGAAAGGGTCCGTTTACAGTACCATTTAAAGATGATGCGATACCTCTACCTGCCATGACCAGTGAACGGCGCATATCAAGCATAGCAAATCGATAATTTTCAACGGCGGCAGCAACTGAAGATCGTGCATTGAAGGTGTGTTTACTGTCGATATACACCTTGCCTGCACCTGCCATAATGAAGATGCCGATGACGCTGGCAATCATCAGGGATAAGATTGAGAAACCAGATTGATTGCGTTTGGCGGATTTCATTAGGGCGCTCCTGGAATGATCGTTGTCACAACTCTCTGTGTTTCGGCGGTGGCTTCATTGGTCTGCATTTGCCACGAGATGGTGACCACCATTGGAGAGAGAGGAAGGCAAGCACCCGTCCCACTAGTATTTGTGCAGGCGATAGTCATCTGTCCGCCAGGTAAGGAGTTTTGCACACCGTTTCTGCAGCGAATCTCCCACAGGTCGAAACTTGCCATATCCAAAG
>JARRQD010000344.1:0-3813 GCA_037382205.1 Candidatus Thiodiazotropha sp. | reverse complement strand
GTACTCGTTATAAATTACAGCCATGACAGAGAAAAAATCAGCTTGGAAAAGTCCCTGGGTAATCGGCTGGGTGGCAATGGTGGTGATTTTCTTCACCATGAATATGATCATGATCTACCTGGCAGCAGAGAATAATCCGGGATTGGTTGTGGATGATTTTTATGACCGCGGGCAGGATTATGAGAAGAATATGCTCAAACGCCAGGCTCGTGATCCAAAGTGGCTAATGGAAGTCAAACTACCTTCGAAGATCGATATCGGGCAGCCGGTTGTATGTCAGTACACTGTAACCGATCGTGAGGGCGTACCGATTGATCGGGAAGAGGTTAATTTTCACGCTTATCGACCATCAGATTCAGACCAGGATTTTACGGTACCCATGCAACGGGTAGGCCCTGGCGCCTATGAGGCGACTGTAAACTTTCCCCTGAAGGGTGCCTGGGATATTCTGGTCAGTATCCGCAATGGTGAGGATGAATACCAGGTTCCCAAGCGGATCGGAGTTGGCATAGATTGGATTCCTTAGTCTATCCTGTTGAGACAGCTTAAGAGCAAATTGCTGATTTAGGACTTAATCGCGTGCCAAGGAATTCTGTCATCACAGAGAGCTAAGGGCAGGGGAAATCAATAATCATCCAATCTTGCTAGTCTTTTGCCCCGGCTTGGTTGTTGCACAAAGGGTCACGTAGAGCGGCTATGCTCCCCTTTGTGCGCCTAGAATTCGGGACAAAATCCAGCGCAATCTTTGGATGATTATTTATTTCCCCGACCCTTAATTCCGGCTTGACCAGACAATGATCATTATCTCTTTGTAGGAGAGTCCGTGTCACACGTAGAGCCTTCAGAAGGCTGTTTCCACTGCCAGCTTCCCATTCCCAAAGAAGACGAAGTCATTGCTGAGATCGATGGGGAGGAGCGGCATTTTTGCTGTATCGGCTGTAAAGCGGTCTGTGAAGCGATCTACGATGCTGGGCTTGAGGGCTTCTATCAACGCACACCTGATGGTGCCAGTCTGGCACCACCACCTGAGATCCCAACCGAACTGGCCCTATACGATTTAGATGATGTGCAGGCTGAATTCGTTGGTGAGCTAGGGGAGGAGCGGGATATCCATCTGTTGATTGAGGGGATTCACTGTGCCGCCTGTGTTTGGTTGATCGAACACACCCTGAATCCCATTCCTGGTATTAGCTCAGCGCAGGTCAATCTCTCTGGTAAACGCCTCCATCTGAAGTGGCACAACAGTGTAATCTCCCTATCCCAGGTCATCCAGCGGCTGGGTCAGATTGGCTATGCCGCTGTACCCTATGATCCGGAAGCGGCAGAAGGCGCCATCAAAAAGCAGAACCGCCATCTACTCTATCGCATGGCCTTCGCCGCCTTCGGCATGATGAATTTGATGTGGATCTCCATTGCTCTCTACGCCGGGGCGAGTGAAGGGGAGTTTCGAAGCATGTTCCATTGGGTCGGGTTTGCGCTGGCCACTCCTGTGCTGCTCTATTCAGGTTATCCATTTTACAAGGGGGCCTGGTCCGGGTTGCGCAGCATGCACCTCGGCATGGATCTTCCCATTGCGATTGGCGCCACCATCACCTACATCTATTCGGTCTACATAACCTTCAGCGGCAGTACCGAGGGAGAAGTCTATTACGATACGGTGGTGAATTTTCTGTTTGTCATATTGGTGGGACGCTATCTTGAGGCGATGTCGAAACGCCAGGCTGTAGCCGCCACCCAGCGGCTGCTCGATCTACAGCCGAGAGTGGCGACCCGTATATCGTCAGACGGGGTTGAAGAGGTTGTACCGATCCGGGCCATCACTGTGGGTGAAATGGTATTCATCAAGCCGGGTGAGCGGGTTCCAGTCGATGGTGTTGTAATTTCTGGCGTGAGTTCAATTGATGAGGCGATGCTGACCGGTGAGTCCCAGAGCATCGATAAAAAAGCCGGAGACAAGGTCTCTGCGGGAACCATAAACGGTAGTGGCGCGATCCAGGTGGAAGTTACCGGTCTTCTGAAAAATACCGCACTCGGGCGGATTATCAGTCTGGTCGAGGAGGCGCAGGGCTCAAAAGCACCGATCCAGTGTTTAGCGGATCAGATCGTGCCCTGGTTTGTCGCAGTCACTTTGGCTCTGGCGACCCTGACCTTTCTCTACTGGTTCAATAGCGATTTCGAGGTGGCTCTGCTGGCCGCAACCTCAGTGCTGATCATTACCTGTCCCTGCGCCTTTGGTCTGGCGACCCCGATGTCCATCGCGGTGGCTTCAGGACTTGGCGCCAAATATGGCATTCTTGTTAAAAACGGTGAGGTGCTCGAGACCCTTTCTACCATAAATCATGTGATTTTCGATAAAACGGGAACCTTGACCGAGGGTGGGCTTTCTGTGGTTGGTATCTATACCGAAACGGCCAAGTGGCAAGAGGGCGATGAGCAAGCTATGGCGCCGATTGAGGATTTGATGGCGATGCTGGCAGCCGTTGAACGCCAATCTGAACACTCTACCGCCGCATCTGTGGTGAATTGGGACAAGACATACAATAGCACTCAAACTCGATATCGCTGCAGCGATTTCGAGGCGCTTGCCGGACTCGGTGTAACCGGACAGGTCAAGGATCAGCTGCTGGCGATTGGTAACCTGGCACTGATGGAGAGACTGCAGTGCCAGATGTCAACCCAGCTGGAACAGCTCGCCTATCAGTTCGATGAACAGGGGATTGGCTGGTTTCGGGTGGCAATCGATGGGGCTGAAGTGGCCTTGGTTGCCGTAGAGGACCGTATCCGGCCAGATGCAAAGGCACTGATCAGCTCATTGAAGGCGGAAGGCATCGCCGTTACTCTGCTGAGTGGGGATCGTCGCTATGCCGCTGAAGCCATTGCTGAGCGCCTCGGTGGCATGGAGGTGATTGCCGAAGTATTACCTGAAGAAAAAGATCAGGTTGTCAGCCAGTTACAGTCGAAAGGAGAGCGTGTGGCGATGGTTGGCGATGGGGTTAATGATGCGCCTGCCCTGGTGCGGGCTGATGTGGGTATCGCCATGGGCTCTGGCACAGATGTCTCCATTGCCAGTGCAGATATCGTGCTTATGAGCAGTGAATTGGAGCGGGTGCGGCTGGCGATTGGGCTTTCCAGGAGAACCCTGCTGACGATTCGACAGAATATCGGTATCTCAATAACCTACAATATTATTATGGTGCCTTTGGCGATGGCGGCGGTGGTGACGCCCCTGGTTGCTGCGATTTCAATGCCACTGAGTTCACTGGCGGTTATAGGCAATTCAGCACGTATTCGTACACTGTTTAAAGGTGTTAAAGTTAATTGAAATCTGATTAACGCTTGTTAGTAACCCTGAAGCTACCTATTTAAAGTGATGGGTTATGAATGCAATCTGATGGGGCCAGTCACACCGAGATGCTGAATTTGACGGTAGCGTGGGGCCACACCCCGCCAAGACCTTGAAACTCTTAATCTTGGAGTAGTTTGATGGAAGTGATTTATGGCCTGATACCGGGCATGATTATCTTGGGGCTTGCGGCTGTGGCGGTGTTGTTCTGGGCGGCCCGCAGCGGTCAATTTGATGACTTGGAAGGAGAGGCCCATCGCATCCTGATGGATGATGATATCGCGCCCGCAAAAAAGCCTAAAAAGGGTCTCCCAAAACAGATGATGCCAGATGCAGAGGATCAGGAGTAGGCTAGTGTGGTGCTTCATACAAATTGACGATTATAGAAGCCTGCTCAGGCCAGGAGACAAGGCGCAATGCGCAGGGAATGGCTCGCCCTTTTCAACCTAAAAAGATCAGTTGGACAGCGT
>JARRQD010000343.1:0-5005 GCA_037382205.1 Candidatus Thiodiazotropha sp. | reverse complement strand
CAGCTGCATGAGCTGTTGGAACAGCGCACCCAAGCCTCCCTGGTTTCCCTGGAGGCGGAGCTGAAAGAGGTTGGAGAAACTGACGGGCTTGAGCAACTTAAACGTCTAAAGCAGAAATATGAGACCTTTGATAGCCTGTTGCGCCGCAAGCTAGAGCCCTCTGAGCTGACCTTTGGACGTTATTTGGGTATGGCTGAACAGCTCTATTTGGGGGGGCTCGACAACCTGAATATCCTCACCCATATTCGGCGGGGCCTGAACGCAATCAATCCATCGCACATCCAGCGCCGGGTTGATCAGATCGTTCGCGACGGCGAGGTGGATGCTACCGAGAAGCAGGAGATGGAGGCGCTCTCCCAGCGTCAGGCATTGATGCTGCGTCAGAGAGAGCAGATTGCCTCGCTGTTGGCACAGAACGAAACAGCAATGACCAAGTTGGATGAAGTGATGGCATCAATTGCTTCACTCAATCTGGGCGATCGGCGGGCTACTATGGATATCGAAGCGGCGATGTTGGAGCTTGAAACGCTGGTGCGTCGTAGTGCCGATTACGAAGCCGATCGCTAAATTAAGGTGTTTCGGTTTGCATTAATCCTCCCTCGTTATCGTGTAGATTGTTGAAAAACTGTAAAGTTATTGACTAAATCCATTTTGGAGTTGCAATGGAACAGCGTATTTACAGAAGAGCGACCACACCAGAAAGATCTAAATGGCCCGCAATAGGGGCGTGTTACAATCGGCGCGGTGATGCCGGGGAGGAGGGTAAACCATGAGCGGACAGGATAACGAATTGGTATTTGCCAATAAGGAGCAACTCAAGACGGAGTTGGATCTCAAAGATCCATTTGCTGTGTCGCAACAGGCAGGCAGCGCAGTGGATGATAAACTCGAAGCCCAGGCAGAGGATGTGGTGGCGCGCATCATTGCCACCGACCTTAGCGATTCGACTGGTCAGCAGCAGGTAAAGGCGGCCGTTGAAACAATCGGCATGAATCTGCAGAGAGAGGCGGCACGGCGAAGCGCGATGCTGAAACAGCCTCTCTCCAAAATGATGAAGGACAGTGAAGAGGGCAGCACGGTTGCCAGTTCGTTGATCGATCTGAAGATGCAGGTCGAGGATCTCGACCCTGCCCAGATCAATCTGGAAGCTGGCTGGTTGACCCGTGTGTTGGGTTACATTCCTGGGGTGGGTACCCCGGTCAAACGCTACTTCTCTCGTTTCGAGAGCGCCACGACCACCATCGATGCGATCATCAACTCACTGGAAGCGGGGCGTGAGCAGCTGAAACGGGATAACGTGACGCTGACTGGTGATCAGCAGGCGATGCGTGAGCTAACCCATAAACTGGATCGTACCATCCAGCTGGCTCATTTGATCGACCAGCAGCTACAGAACAGGCTTGATACCGAGATTCTGCAGGACGATCCGAAGCATAAGTTTATCGCCGAGGAGGTGCTCTTTCCTCTGCGACAGCGCACCCAGGACCTGCAGCAGCAGTTGCTGGTGAATCAGCAGGGTTTCCTGACCACCGAGATGATCATCCGCAATAACAAAGAGCTGATGCGGGGTGTGAACCGGGCGCTCAATACCACCATCAGCGCCTTGCAGGTGGGTGCAACCCTGGCGATGGCGTTGGCCAATCAACGGATCGTGTTAGAGAAGGTGGAGGCGATTAATACCACCACTGAGAGTCTGATCGCCTCTACAGCCGAGCGCCTGAAGACACAAGGGGCGCAGATTCAAAAGCAGGCCTCCAGTTCACAGATCAAGGTGGAAGTGCTGAAGCAGGCCTTCGCCGATATTAAAACCGCTCTGGACGATATCAGTAACTATCGCCAGAAAGCACTGCCTGAGATGGCGTCGAATATTCTCGAGATGGATAAGCTGTCGAAAGCGTCTGAAGAGCAGATTCGAAAGATCGAAAATGCAGAACAGACCATGGGTGATTTCCCACTGGAAATTATTGAATAAGGAGATGAAGATGTTGAAACGTTTGCTGCCACTGCTGCTGGCGCTGATGGTACTTGCGCCCTATTCACTGCAGGCCAAGCAGGGCTTTCGTGTCGCCTGGTCCCACTACACCGGTTGGGAGCCCTGGGGTTATGCCCAACAGTCTGGCATCCTGAAGAAGTGGGCAGACAAATATGACATCGACATCGAGCTGACACTGGTCAATGACTATATCGAATCGATTAACCTCTATACGGCGGGTAAATTCGATGCCTGTGCCATGACCAACATGGATGCGCTGACCATCCCCGCTGTAGGTGGTATCGACAGTGAAGCAGTGGTGGTTGGTGACTTCTCCAATGGCAATGATGGTATTGTCATCAAAGGGGGCGATAAGGTCACTGATCTGAAGGGGCGTACTGTCAATCTTGTCGAGCTTTCCGTCTCTCACTATCTGCTGGCTCGAGCGCTCGATATGAACGGCCTCACAGAGCGTGATGTTAAATTGGTCAACACCAGCGATGCGGATATCGCCGCGCTGTTTGTCTCCGACAGTCAAGGTGCCGCTGTGACCTGGAATCCACCGCTGATGCAATCACGCAATGCGGAGGGGGCGAAAATGGTCTTCGACTCTTCTGACATTCCTGGTGAGATTATCGACCTGATGGTGGTGCGCAGCAATGCACCAGACAGCCTCAAACTGGCTCTGAGTGGCGCCTGGTACGAGACCCTGGCCGTGATTACCGGTAAGGACGCCACCGCTGAAAAAGCGATTGAGTATATGGCCACCGCCTCAGGTGCTACTGTGGCGGAGTTCAAAGCGCAATTGGCAACCACCGCGATGTTCTACAAGCCCGCCGATGCGGTCGCCTTTGTCGCCTCGAGTAAGCCGAGGGAGACCATGCAGCATGTCCGTCAGTTCTCTTTTGACAAAGGGCTTTATGGTGACATGGCTGAATCGCCCGATTTTGTCGGTATCCAGTTCGATGATGGTAAAGTGCTGGGTGACAGTGCGAATATCAAGCTGCGTTTCAGCAGCAAATGGATGAAGGCTCAGCAATAGCGGGGGGAATTATGGGCTTGAATACGATATGAGCAGCCTGTTCGGAATTCATGCAAAACCGACCGGCTGGCAGAAGTGGCTGCTGGCTGTTTTACCTTTTGCTCTGTTGCTTGGGATCTACCTCACTGCATCGGAGATACGTCACCGGGAGAACCCCAAAGACAAGCTACTGCCGAGCATCACTCAGATGGCCAACGCCGTGGAGCGTATGGCGTTCAAAGAGGATAAACGTACCGGTAAATACCTGATGGTCGCCGATACCCTTGCCAGCATCAAGCGGCTGCTGATTGGCCTCTCTCTGGCTGCCGTTACCGGTTTGCTGCTAGGTCTCAATATGGGGCTCTTTCCTGGTATCGACCGGGGTCTAAACCCTTTCATCACTTTTATCTCAATGATTCCGCCGCTGGCGATACTGCCTATCCTCTTTATCAGTTTCGGTGTCGATGAACTGGCCAAGGTGATGTTGATCTTCATCGGCACTTTTCCCTTGATCAGTCGGGACATTCGTTTGGCGGTAAGACAAGTTCCTCGGGAGCAGATCACCAAGGCGTTGACCTTAGGCGCCTCCCAGCTGGAGGTCGCCTATCGTATTCTACTGCCCCAGGTGATGCCTCGGCTGCTGATTGCCTTGCGTCTTTCGCTTGGTGCGGCCTGGCTGTTTCTGATTGCCGCTGAAGCCATCGCAGCAAATGAGGGATTGGGTTATCGGATCTTTGATATAGTCATGCATCCCACCAATCGCTATCTCAAGATCGAGGATCTCTACAAGCGCTACGGTAATAAGTTGGTGCTGGATAATGTTGACCTATCTGTGGATCAGGGTGAACTTTGCACCCTTGTTGGCCCCAGTGGCTGCGGTAAATCGACACTGCTGCGGATATTGGTGGGTGAGGAGCATCAGAGTGAGGGCAGGATTCTGCTCGATGGTGAGGCGATCGGCACACCCGATGAAAAGCGCGGCATTGTGTTCCAGCGATACTCATTGTTTCCACATCTGAGTGTGCTCGACAATGTCACGCTGGGTTTGCGTCTGGGCGGGCGAGCCGGTTCCGAACAGCTGAGTAAACAGCAGATCGAAGAGGAGGCCTACGACTACCTGAAACGGGTCAGGCTGGAGGCCCACGCCAAAAAGTATCCCCACGAACTTTCTGGCGGTATGCAACAGCGGGTCGCTATCGCCCAGTCGTTGATCATGAAGCCCAAGTTGTTGCTGATGGATGAACCCTTTGGTGCGCTCGACCCCGACACCCGTGAAGATCTACAGCTGTTTCTTATCGAACTTTGGGAAACGCAGCAGATGACCATCTTCTTTATCACTCACGATTTGGAAGAGGCCGCCTTTCTGGGTACTCGTCTGCTCGTGCTCTCCCAATACTATCAGGATGACCGAGGGGAGGGGCCGGATGTCAATCGCGGTTCCAAGATCGTTGCCGATCACGCCCTGCCTCGCTACATGAGCAGCACAGCCGTCAAACATAGCATGGAGTTTGGCGAGTTGATCCAGCAGGTCAGAGAAGAGGGGTTCAATCCGGAATACTTACAACATGCCAAGGCGTTCAATCTAACCCATCCTAACGCCTATCAGACACTGACTGAAGAGGAGTTGGGAGGTGAGTCATGAGTGATCAAAAAAACCGTGAAATATCTTGGCGTGATTGGATTGTACCGCTCAGTGAGGAGAGTAAAACACTTGGCCAGATATTGGAAGCGTCATCCCATCTTAAGGCGGGGCAGGACGATATCCCCCTGATTATTCAACTGGTGGAGAATCCCAAATTCGATATTCCTGGTATCGATCTATTCAATGGCGCGGTCGACCTTGAAACCCATGATTGCATCCATGTGCTGCTGGGCCGGGGCATGCTACCCAAGGATGAGGCGTTTGTGATTGGTTTCACTATGGGGAGCAGTAATCGGGTCAGCTCCACAGAAGAGCGACTCTTCAGTCTTGCTTCAAAGTATCTCTACCCAGGGCCCTACAAATTCAGCGA
>JARRQD010000342.1:0-3844 GCA_037382205.1 Candidatus Thiodiazotropha sp. | reverse complement strand
TACGCCACTGAGTGACCCGCTCCCGCAGCAGATCATCGGCAAAATTGAGGGCAAACTCATCCCCCTCCAACATCTTCAGCAGCAGCCAACGGCGCTGGGAGTGATAGCGATTCTCCGGCAACTGCAACCCAGACTCCAACTCGGTGATCGCCTGTTCAACCATCTCATCCTGGGCTAGGGGAAAACCGCCTTTGCTCCGCTCAGCGGCTAGATCCTGAATGTTGCTTTTGAGTTTGGTAACGCCTTCACCACTGACTGCCACGATCGGAATGACCTGGCAGCCAAGCTCTTCGCTGAGTCGCTGAACATCGATCTCAAGCCCCCGTTTACGAGCCACGTCCATCATGTTCAATGCCAGGACCAAGGGCACCCCCATCTCCAACATCTGTACCGTAAAGTAGAGATTGCGCTCAAGGTTGGAGGCATCCACCACGTTGACGATCAGATCCGCCTCGCCAGAAAGCAGATAGTCTCGGGTAACCTTTTCGTCCTGGGAGGAGGCGTCCAGGGAGTAGATGCCGGGAAGATCAACCGCATTCACCTCGTCGCTATCGATGGTGAACTGCCCCTCTTTGCGGTCAACGGTTACTCCGGGCCAGTTACCGGTGCGTTGCCGGATGCCGGTGAGAATATTGAACAGGGCGGTCTTGCCACAGTTGGGATTTCCGGCCAAGGCGATGGTCAGAATGCCTGAATTGGCAACGCGATCAAATGACTCGGAATCGTCGTGGCTGGCCATACAGTTTCACTTATCCTCAGCTCGATCAGAAGTGTCGAAGGGGATGAGTAGCAACTTCTCAGCCACACCGGCCCCCAAAGCCACCCGATTGCCCTGACAAGCCACCACCACGCCACTCCCCCGACGCTGCAGCAATTCAATCTCTGAGCCTACCCTCAGCCCAAGACTGAGCAGACGGTGAATCAAACGCCGCCCCCCATTCACGCGCTTGATGGTGGCGCGACTGCCCACTGGCAACCCAGACAACTTCACCAAATCGTCAGAGAAGGTAGAATTCAAAATGGATCGTCCTAAAGATATAAAATCGCCATCAAATGTTAATGATTCTCATTAGACCAGGGTTCCCCCAGCGATGCAATGGTCGATTTCAAGTAATTTACGATTAACTAATAGATAAAGCCCCAACTTACAGAACGTTATCGCTAAACACGCTGCTTTCTCAACAGATCGATTCGATGGGGTTTGAGAAAATGGGCGCCATCCTCCCCCAGGTGAGTGTTAAAAGCCTGCCTGATCTGCTGATATCGCTGCTCATCGATCTCCAGCTTGGTATGGGTCACCTTAAGAAAGCGAGATTCAAACAGCTCCCAGCTCTCATAGCAGCCAGGTACATTGAGAAAAACCTGTTGCTGCAGTGACATCTCCTCACGTTGCGCCAAACTGCAAATGGCGTCAAATGCCGTTTGACGAACCTGCTTTTCGTCATGGATGAGGCTCATCAAAGCATTGAATTCCCCACTGTAGACAGGTTCGGAGAAGTAGGCATAACCGCCAGGCTTGAGCACCCGTGCGATCTCATCCATCGCTTGCGGCATTAGCTGCGCAGGTACGTGATGCAGTGATTTCAACATCCAGACCGCATCCACGCTGTTGTCCGCCTCACTGATCGACTGTGCTCCCTCAAGCCGGAACTCGAGATTTGCTATCGACTCCTGCAGGTTCTTCTGATGCTGAATCTGATCCACTTCGGTGGCAATGAAGCTGGCATCGGGATAACGCTGGGCAAGGCGCTTTGTCAACCAGGCGGCACCACACCCCAGCTCGATTCCCCGCATTCCAGCGAAAGGCAGCAGCTGCTCCATGAGATCCAGCTCCTGACCGGTGACATAGGCTTCTGGTCGATCGAGAACCATTTGATTTGCTGACATTTAGTTGCTGCTCCAGTATCTTATAAACAGGCGCCACTGATTAAGTGACTCTTCGCCGGAATGACGAGTTTACCCTAAACCCATGGATTCATGGTTTATCAGAGACGCCTCTACCTGATTGGCCCGAGGAAGCCGCCAGACTGCGTATTTGCGCTTCCTCTAATAAATCCGGTTTATCACAGGTCTGGATCTGCTTCAGGCGTTGAGCCCGAACAATCCATTCTACGCTATAGGTTTCCATAACGTGCTATTCGATGGGATTGTAAACTGGTTCGACCGACTGCGTCTGCAGCTCTCCCGTCATGATGCGCTTTTGATCCTGTCGGTGATGGGCCTACTGTGCGGATTTCTGGCCGGTCTGGTGATCGTGCTGTTTCGTCTGCTGGTGGAAACGATGCAGGCATCCATGCTGCCTGGTGGACAGGCTGAGAACTATGAAGCCCTGCCACCGCTGATCCAATTCGCGCTGCCGGTTGTTGGCGGTCTACTGCTGGGCCTGATGTTCGTCCGCTCCTCCAAAGGACTGCACGTACTGGGTATCGCCCGGGTCATGGAACGGCTCATCTACCACCAGGGCCACCTCTCACTGCGCGGTCTGCTACTGCAGTTTTTTGGCGCGGCGATTGCCATCATCAGCGGCCACTCGGTGGGCAGAGAGGGACCTCACGTATTTCTTGGCGCGGCCAGCGGCTCACTGCTTGGTCAATACCTCTCCCTGCCAAACAACAGCATTCGCATCCTGGTCGGTTGCGGCACGGCGGCGGGTATCTCTGCCTCCTTCGACACCCCCCTGGCCGGAGTCATCTTCGCTCTGGAAGTGGTGATGATGGAGTACACCCTGATCAGCTTTATCCCGATTATGCTTGCCGCTGTCAGCGCCAACAGTGTATCCCTGATCATGTTCAGCGGTGAACGGGTATTCGATCTGGAGATCATCCAACTCGGCTCGCTACATGAGCTGATGTTCATTCTGCTGCTGGGATTAGCGGCGGGCGCGGTCTCTGCCGCCTATGTTCAGCTAATCGAAACGATCTCCGATAAGAGCCAAGAGATGAGTATCTGGATTCGCAATCTGAGTGCTGGCGCCGTGGTCGGCCTATGCGCACTGGTCGTCCCACAGGTGATGGGCATCGGCTATGACACAGTCAATCAGGTTTTGCAGGGTGAAATCGGCTTGAGCCTTCTGCTCATCCTGGTGGTGGCGAAGCTGATCGCCACAGCGATCTGTATCGGCTTAGGAGTCCCGGGCGGTACGATTGGCCCAGCCCTGTTCATCGGTGCTGCCCTGGGCGGGGTATTTGCCCCTCTACCCTCGCTGCTGCTCGATGGGCCAGTATCCGATCCTGGAGTCTATGCGCTGATCGGCATGGGCGCCGTGATGGGTGCCGCACTGCAGGCCCCCCTGGCAGCCCTAACCACAGTCATCGAACTGACGCACAATCCAGAAATCATTATGCCCGGCATGCTGGCGATTGTGGTTGCCAGTTTGGTCAGCAGTGAGGTGTTTGGCAAGTCATCCATGTTTCATACTCTGCTGGAGGCCAGCGGGTTAAACTACCATACCGATCCGGTGATGCAGTCCTTACGACGAACCGGCGCCGCTGAATTCATGAATCGCAGTTTTGTGCAACTCAACGCAAAGCTGAGTCGGGATGCCGCCAAGATGGCGCTTAACCAGAAACCCGAGTGGGTATTGATCAAAGGCCCAGATGACGAACTGTCACTGATGCCCAGTGTCGAGCTCTTACGCAATCTTGAACTGCAGGACGATGAAGAGATCGATCTACTGAAAATCCCCGCAACCCGCTATCAGATGGCTCCGATTCGCATGCAGTCCACCCTTCAACAAGCACTCGAAACGCTGGACAACAACAGCGCTGAGGCGCTCTATATTGAATGGTTTGATGAGGCCCACTATTGGCGCATTCAAGGTATTCTGACCCGTGCCCAGATCGAA
>JARRQD010000341.1:0-3859 GCA_037382205.1 Candidatus Thiodiazotropha sp. | reverse complement strand
TTGCGGGATCATCAAACATGGCGAGATTGGCATCGATGGCCTGCCCCTCCATTGCGTTAATAATATTTGGCGCGCACTTCATAAACTGTTTGTAGCGTTTGATTGCCTGACCAGAGTGGCAGGCAGCACGGGTGATAAGCCGCCGAAGTTGCACATCACTTGCAGGCCCGGTGTAGTCGACTAGCCCCATCGCCAAGGCTTCGGCGCTATTCACTTGTCGACAGCTCAACACCATTTCATTGGTTCGATGAAACCCAATACGTGTTGCTAGAAACGGCAACACGCAGGCGGGAAAAATGTCAAACAGCATTTCGGACAGTTTGAATGTGGCATGCATCTCGGCTACGACAAAATCACAGGCCGTGGCAAAACCCACACCGCCGGCTGTCACTGAGCCTGTAATATGGGCTATGGAGATAAAGCGGCCATATAGGAGTTGTTTCCACAACCGATAGAGCCTAACTGGATCAATCTGTGATTCAGTGCTGCTACCCGCAGTCAGGGCTCGATCGGCAACGCTGTTAATGTCTGCACCACTACAAAATACGCTATCCGATCCGCTTAGAACAAGCACGGTGCACGATGACGGCAGATCATCGAGTACCATCTCAAAGCTATCGATTAACTCAGCATCGATGGCATTATGACCATCGGCAGAGCGCAGCGACAAGAATGCCACGTTCCGCATCACTTTTTCGAGTAGACAAATACTCATAAACCGATCCAACGATATAGGCGATGGTAATCTTCTATAGATTCGAGAATCAGACGTCCTCTTCCATCGCTGAGATCCAGATAGCGTAGCCATGAGGTATCGACAGAGTGATTTCGCGTACCAAATTTAAGTTCGTGGTTGCTGTTAATCAGCTCGTCATATTCTGGCATGCTGATTTTTGTTCTTGCGTTCAGCGAGGCTTCGATTCCCATCTCTCTAATCAAGACCTGACTATCAGCCGTAGCGACACCGCTGAAGAACTCAGCACAGCAACCCGACCCATAGGAGAAAATACCGATACGCCTCGGTTCGCTAAAATCGGCATTGGCAAGGGTGCTGGCCAGTGAGAGAGCAGATGTCGCACCCATGATATTGCCGACCCGCTGACAAAAAAGTAGCCCTGGACTCACACGGGTCTGAAAATCACTTTCGATAGATTTCGGGTTGGCCTTGATGATATTGCGCATCATGTTTCTATGCGCTCCCTTTACCATACCGCCGAACGGCGTATGAAAAGAGAGGTAATCAAAACTGTCTCGATAGTCGGTACCTGGAACACGCTTACGGTATTCGTGAAACGAATTTTCACAACACTCAAGATAAGCCAGTAGGGAGACATCGCTGTTTCCCGATTCGCTATCGGGCACTGGTCGGCATGTATCCATAACTTCAAAGCCGTAGTAGCCGTTTGCCCCTATATCGATACTTAATATGTCGGGTTTATCTCCGACCAAAAAAGCAACTGCTCCCGCACCGGAACTGGGTTCCACAAAAGACCAGTCCGACATACTGCTGTCTGCCTGCTTTTCCGGCACAAACCTTGAGATGTCAGTGGCGATTACCAGCGCCTTTGCCCCAGGGGAAACACCCGCTAATATAAAGTTAACAGCGCTCTGTAAACCAAAGGTACCGGAGTAACAGGCATTTTTAACTTCTGCGAGGCGACAATTTCTATTTAATTTCAGGTAGTCATGCACATAGGTGCTCATTGATTTGCTCAGGTCGATCGGGGACTCCGAGCAAACAATGACCATTTCCACCCTGTCTCTTTCCTGTCGGCTCAGTGAATCAATCAAGGGCTTCGATGCGTT
The DNA here is from genome assembly GCA_037382205.1 of Candidatus Thiodiazotropha sp. Classification (GTDB taxonomy): domain Bacteria; phylum Pseudomonadota; class Gammaproteobacteria; order Chromatiales; family Chromatiaceae; genus Thiodiazotropha. Next base: position 2,053 of record JARRQD010000341.1, on the reverse strand, counting down.
GACGGCCAACGTCACCGGGTCTTCAAACGGCATCACAACAGATTTTTCCTGCATTAACAGATTGTCAAATCTGTCCATATCCAAATCCCGATGCATTGCTAGCTCTGCTACATCGACATAACACGAGCCGCAATAAGCATTCATTTTCTCTATACCAACTTCCATCTAATATTTACCATTTAGAATTGAGATGAAGCGCGTTATATTGCATTAATTGGGTCACTGTCACTCCAGCTCGAAAAGGATGGAGCTGTGAATGCCAGAGAAACCGAAGGAGTTACTCAGTGCTAGGCGCGAATCATCAAAAGTCAGGCTATCCAGCAGTCCAATGTCGGCTCTAATAGGCTCTTCAAGGTTGGCCGATTTATGCCTGAATCCCTGGTTTAACTGCACGATTGTCGCCATCGCTTCCTGTAGTCCCGCTGTGGCAAGACAGTGCCCAATCAGGCTTTTAGTCGAGTTCACCAATACCCGTCTGCTGGCAAAGAGCTCTGTCAGTGCCCGGGCTTCGATATCGTCACCGACCTGTGAGGATGTGCCGTGGGCATTGACGTAACCCACGTTGTCGAGTGAGGCACCTGCGGTGGAAACAGCTTCTTTCATCACAAATATTTCAGTTTCCAAAGATGGACTGGCACCATCCTCCACGCTGAGACACGAGCACGCCCCAGCTAACCTTGCCAAAGGTTTTGCGCTTCGTTTGCGCAGGCTCGATGCCTGCTCAAGCACAATACACCCGCTACCCTGGCCGTATATAAACCCCTCACGCTGACGGTCAAATGGCCTGCTGGCCTGTTCGGGTCGGTCAGCAAAGCGCCGCCCGCCCAACGCACCGAGGTTGCTAAATGACTGCAATTCAAGCTCTGTTAGTACTGTGCCCACACCGCACACCAGACAGACATCGGCACTATCCAGAGCCAATAGCTGCGCCGCTTTGATCAGTGCGAGATTGCCCGATGCCGAAGCCCCGCCAACATTAAATCCCTCACCCCGAATCCCAAACACTTTGCTGAGCACACCCAGCGCATATGTCTCTTGATACTCAAGCGCTAGGCGTGGTGAAACATATTCCGGCGCTTCACTGAAAGTCTTTAAGCCGTCGATGATGTGCTGGCCGGTGGTGTATTGACTAACTACGACCAGGGCAATTCTGTGCGGATCGATATCGGCCTGATCGAGATCGGCGTCTAGCCAGGCCTCTAGCGCTGAGGTAATGGCCGTTTGCACCGAGAGCGAGCTGCGCCGGGCGGTTGCCAACGCCGTGCGACAGATATCGGGTACACGCTCGGTGTTATTCTGAACTACATTATTAAAGTTATAGTTGCGAATTTCACCACCGATCCAGACCGTATCTTCATACATTTTTCCTAGCATACCGTCGAGCTTACAGATTCCCGACACCCCAGCGCGAAGCCCGTCGGCGAAATCGGCGATATTCTGTGCGACGGAGTTACACACCCCCATACCTACTACATAAACAGGTTTATTCACGATCTGTTTTTACCGCTCTAGAGCTGTTTTCGGAATGCTCGACACTGGACTCAAGCACGCGCATGTAAGGCATTCTTTGCAAGGCTAGATTCGTGGCTGGCCAATACGCCTACCAAATCCCCCACATTCCGCACTTGTGAAAATTGGGTTTGTGGCACTCGGATACTCAAGCGCTCCATTGAGGTGGTGACAACCTCCATTCGATCCACGGAGTTAGCGCCCAATTCCCGAAGCTGGGTTTCGGGGCCTATCTGTGCTGGATCGACATCCAACAGTATCTCCACGATTACATCCTTAACAGCTGACCATATTTTCCCAATATTATCCACAGGCGGATCCTCAGTAGGAGCCTTGAGATAGCTGCTATCGAAAAAGCGGCTGTTTCGTATCTCGGACTCATCGAATGGTGGAGCAGCCTCTTTTACGCTCTGCCGCGGTTTAGCTTCAGTGAGTAGTGCTATTTCTTTCTGAGCAGAGTTTCCTCTAGCCCTTGCACCCACCTGCAACTCCGCATCGACCAGTTCGTAAAGTGCGCGCAGACTCTTGCATGAGAAGAAACTAG
>JARRQD010000340.1:0-3888 GCA_037382205.1 Candidatus Thiodiazotropha sp. | reverse complement strand
CCAATCCACCCATGGAACCACCGGCAAGCCAAATCTCCGAGTAGCCCTGCTGTCGAGCCGGCATCACAATCTCATCATGCAGGCGCTTGCTGGCCAAACCATTGCGATAGAAATTCAGAGTCAGGTCGGCCATAAGGATGTCAGGTCCAGGCCAACCACGATGGATCGCATCGTGTACGCCGCGATCCAACATGTCTTCGGCGTCACTGAAAATACCAGGCAGAAGAATGATCAGGACATCCTTATCTTGCTGGCTACCCTCAACCAATTGCCGTTCCATTCGCTCGGGTACTGGCCCGAAGACACTGCAAGCAGACAACAACATAGTGGCCAATATTAAGGTTAAGTATCGAAACATTCTGTCAGGTCATACCTAGTGAACAAGAGGATTAAAAGCATAACCAACCAATTCACTCAGGTCTAGAGGCAATTCTGACAACAAATCAATCATCAGCGAAAATCTCAGTAGCCACTAAGCCGAAACCTAATGATACATCACATGAACTGGGGCATTCACTAAACCGCTGTCATCCAAAGAGTTCTAATTGCGAAAGTCATCCCGGCGCGAATCCTTGCAGTATGGGCACATCGATGCATCCCTGCACGGCGTGCAACGACGCGGAATAGCGTGCCATTCACGTTGTCGCGTGATTCACCCAGCAGGTGACAAAACCATCGAGCCTATTTTCTTTAAAATCAGTAATCTGCTAGTAGAATGGAGCGGTCAACTGATTTTTTTAGGTTTAACGATGTCAACCCAACAATAAACATTACCAAATCAAATGCGATTCTATTGTAATTTTATGATGGGTCAAGAAGGATGACTCGGCTGTCGAAGCCTCAATGAGCAAAATTCAAAAATCTGCTTGATCGAGAAACTGCGGACCAGTGGGCAATTTGAAGAACTCATACGAGTGGCTGTTTTCAGCTCGACCAGCGATACACTTTTGTTCATGTTGGCGTGCACGTTGATTAGGATTTATTGAGGCCAGTCCCCTTGGTTGTTAAGTTTGGGTTTGGCGATTTGCATCTTATTACCAGAACCAACCCTTTTTTCTTGCTCCTTCAAAAGGTTATTGCTTAGGTAAGTGACATTCCCTCTGGCGGGACTTTTCCAAACAGCCATTATCAAGATATCATTTACCAGTTGAGCCGTCATTCTTTCTGACATCGCTTAACCCACTACGACGATTAACTAGGGTAATCCCTAGTTACTAAAACCATGTAGCTTTAGTATCGTCTGTCTTTGTGCTTGATATATATCACACAGTAATTACAAAAATGGAGTTTAGTAATGAAACTGTCCTTAAAATCTTCTGCCGCCGCACTTTTAATACTCTCTTCATCTTCCGGCATGTGTGCAAGCGTCGCTGATATTGCGTTTGTCATCGATCAGTCTGGAAGCATGGGGAGTGAATTCAATTGGCTGAGTTCCTCAATAGAAACCATCAACCAGCGTGTTTCTGATGCTGGCATTACAGCCCGTTACGCGGTAGCTGGATACGAAAGAGATTTTGGTTCGAATGGCGATGATAGAAATATCTATCAAGATTTCTCTTCTGACATCACCGACATCACTAATGCAACGACGGATGTAAATACCTATGGGGGTAATGAATATAGCTATAATGCCGCTGTTGATGGGACAACTGGCTTTGCATGGAGTGATTCAGCCGTCAGAGTCATGATCTTGATTACTGATGAGCGCTCTCCTCAGTCAGGTGACAACTACTCAGAGAGCGAAGTGGGTGATATTATGTCAGATGGTGATTTTCTGCTCAATGTCATTGCACCCAGCCGGTTTCAGGAGAACTGGGATGATGCAGCCTACAGCACTGATAACTACCTGGGTTTTTTCGATCTCGACCTCTTGCGGGATGATCCAGAGACCTTCACAACACGCTTGACTGAAGCTAAAATCGAAGAGATTATCAATCAACCCTCCCCTGTACCACTACCCGCCGCTTTCTGGCTGTTCGCTACAGGGCTACTAGGACTATTTGGTTTTAAACGCAACAGTCGTTCAACCACGTAATCAAGCTATACACAAGGGCCTGTTGTTGTCTCGAACAATAGGCCCGAGCCAATTACCCGCACTTTATTGCATATCAAGGAGAGTTGGCCGCTTGAGTTCCGCCATTTGTTATCAGCAGACTTGAACACGACCTAATCGACACAGATAAAGGATATCCATAATGATGGTGTATCCCTTGGAATGATTAAATGATGCGAGATAAGGAGTCTTGTTCACAGGGGCCGGGTCGGAATCGGACCCAGAACGGATTCGCCAGCCAGAAAATGCGCTAGTGTTTTTTAAAGTGACTCATGATATGGGAGCTCTCAACTCCGACTTCTGATACAAATGGTCTGCTTAGTATATGTCGTACTCCACGGAGATCCTTGCTTTGTGTCGACGAAACAATGCCAACGCGAGTAGAAAACCGATGGCGGCGCCGCTAACATGAGCAACCAGATTAATGCCCCCCATCTCCTCCACTGTAATAAGGGTATAGGTGTCTATCCCGATATAGAGAAGCGCTAGAATCCAGGTAGAAACACCAACAACTCCGATCTTAATCAGAAACCAATAGAAACAGAGAATTTTTGAGCTTGGCATGAAATAGCTCAACATAGCGATCATGCCCATCACCACGCCAGAAAGCCCTACCGTCGGCAGGGCGTCCGTAACGTTCATCATGGCAATGGAATAGCTGAGGCTGGTGCCAAAGGATAAGACGAGTATCACTACAAAATAGGCCGCTGAGCCAATAATCAATTCTACAGCCGCACCGAAAATAAAGAAGTACAGTAGATTACCCAGTATGTGATCCCAGCTTCCGTGAGCAAAATTTGACGTTAGCATGGTAACCGGATCCCAAGTGTGCGGGGAGTACCATAGTTGCTGGGTTGTCAATGGGGGAACCGCATCTCGGTAACGGCTATACTCTTTGTTGAGAAATCTTTGCATATAATCATGGCTATCCTGAGGAGTGTATCCGGCAATTCGTTCACTTTTCTCGCTGTACGCAGCGATATGTTTCTGTGGATCATCAGCAGTCGATAGCTCATTCATTAAAGCTACACAACGCTGTGGTGACGAGTCACCTAATGCTTTCTTCAGAACCATACGTTCGAAATTGGTACGCTTAGCCATGCAGAACTGATCGGTTTTCTGTACGAAATCTTGCTCGTTATTGGCCTGTTTTATATAGATTACTAAACAGATCAGCATGACTATGATGGTCAGAAACGGAATTTTTTTGAGGCAGAGGTCTAACTTGTAGGGTAGAAAAAACACGCATGATTCCTATGCATTACCTGAACTTTATAGGCATATTAACATGCATACATACTTACGGACTGGAAAAATAGAGAATCATCCCATCTTGCACTCAACAGATCCAGCGCCCACATCTGCTGTCTTGCGGTGGCTGATATATTGGCCAAGGGTTGTTCTGCGTCGATCACGACCAGCTCGATGGCCTCTGCACAACGTTGTCGCTGGTAGCCTACGTTTAGGAGTCCCAAACAATTTTCTAAGCATAAGCAAAAGAACCGCAATACCCCTGTATATCAATGCTGAGAACTGAAGGCCGAATATACCTGAAATATCCATTTATACGGCCTCAGTCTATTCACCCCCTAGATTTCAGGCTGAGTCCGTCTTCCTCCACTGCCTTCCTGCCGAGTTCAGACAATACCCCACCAGACAACCTAAACATGAGCACTCTTAAAAACTAAATCATGTTTAATCCGTTAGCCAAATAAATTTAAACCTAAAAAGATCAGTTGGACGGCGTGAAGGGTGCGTTTGTGGTGGTACAGGGCAAGGGTCGCTCCTGCACATCCCTGTGCCCGCGACACTTGTGCATCCCTGCACGGCGCGCA
>JARRQD010000339.1:0-6267 GCA_037382205.1 Candidatus Thiodiazotropha sp. | reverse complement strand
ACATCCCAGCCTCCACAATCTATTTCGTCAATAATTGGATATTCAACTACATCTTTTTGAGATTCTACATCGAAAGCCAAGTACCAATCTTCTTTATGTGCGTAAATAAATCGAACATCGTAGTCGGAATCAGGTGATTCAAACCCCCAAGCACGACTACCCGATTCACAAGCGTATATGACTTTTATTTCATGCTCTTCTTCTGCTCGTTTTAATCTGCGGAGTATTTCTTCTTTAACGTGACTTTCTATCATTTTTCTCTCAACTTAACTGAATCTTGGCCTAACGCCCCGCATCACTGGGAAAATAAAGGTGCAGAGCGGAGCGGCGCAGCTTTATTTTTTCCGAGTGAATGCGATCGTTATGTTTGTTACTACAAATTGCCATTACCTTGCCCCAGAATTTCTTCTTCTACATCCCCAAGATAACTTTCCATTACGTCAAGAGACCACCTATCTACAGAACAGTTGTATGATTCATTTGCCCAATTTAGGCATTCTTCAAGAGTACCAGAGTATTTGGATTCACATTCACCCTCTAGCTCTTCAACTGTTTCGAATTCATCCATGCTCGGCGAATAGCTATACATGTAGTCTAGAACCTGAATCAATTTGACAAAGCCCCCACCTTCTTTTTTGGACAGTGTTAGATATTCGAATGTATTTGACCCAAAGTATTGGCCTATTTTTACAAACTGATATATATCTCGTCCAAGTTTGAGATGAAGTCCAATTTTTTCTTTAGGTAAATAGTTCATTTCTTATTTTCACTGCTAACGCCCGCATTTGCTGCGGGTATGGAGCAAAGCAGAAAACCAGTCCGACAACATGCGCTTGTTAGCATTTTAAGTACATTTCCGGTTTCGCCTTATAGCTTGGAGTTAAAGGAATACCCGACTCAAATTTTGAGTATGCCTCTGGGCCAACACTATACGACTTTACCTTTTTAAAATTCTTTAGAAACACCTTTCTGAAAGCTTTATAAAGTGATGTAGAAAAATCGCCGATTCCGGAAGAAAACTCACCCGGAATGAGGAATGTCTCTTCATATTCCCCTGCAGGTACGAACCTAAAACAGATCTCCATTTCTTTATTCATATCATTTATCGAATACTTGATTCCACCTCTGCGCTGCGGTACCTCTTTAGGTACCACTTTAAAGTCACTTGGGCAAATTAGGTAGATCGGCTGAGAATTCGAGGTGCCTTGTATTGAAAGCCCGAAATCAGGTATCTCTTTATAGGTCTCATACTCGACAATATCTGGCGAATCAAATAGACCGAGACTCGTATATTTAATGGCTACCTCTGATTCAATATTATCGAGCCCAGCCTCCATATCTGCTTTAGTCGCAAAATAGAATATTCCTTTCCTAGGCATGAACTTTCCTCAAGATGTTAACATTATAAGTGGCAGGTAACATGCACACTATCCCACCTATCTGCGCTATTAGACGTGCAAATTGCCTGCTAAGTGCATTTTGGAGGAGGGAAGTATTCGTAGCACAACCCCTCTGATATTAACTAAATATTCACTACTAATCAGTTATTTAACGATTATAGGCTATCTATAAGCTAATGAAAGCGCGAGCATTAAACATAAGACAAATCGTGAAAGTTGTCTTCTATCACTTTTTTATAACTCAAGTTTCGGAGTTCAAAGTTCGTCCACAGCCTGTAAACAGGATGGGCATGCCTCATCAAAACCGAAGCCAGTCATTAGAGTAAGGAGTTCGTCATTCCGGCGTAGGCCGGAATCCAGGGGAATGTGGCACCTGCCGTCAACAAGCGCTACTGTCATGGTTTCAGTGCCTCAGAGGCATTAACGATACCAAATTCCATGATTTCAGCTTGGGTGGTATCTGGATTCCGGCATGCGCCGGAATGACGGGGGTAGATGAATGACGGGGTTTTCAATTTTGCCCTAATATGAACTCCGAAACTTGAGTTGTAAGAACCAAAGAACAGTGAAAGTCTCTGTTGTTAGTTTGAAAAGTAATGTCAGCAGGAATGGTTTAGCTGAAAACTCGGTGAATCAGCCAGCACTAACGGATAAACAATAACCTGATAAAGAGGACTTTCTGGATATCCACGCCGCGGGTATTGAATTTAGCGTACTTGATGGGATCAGGTTAACAGCGGATATTGCAGGCGCCTTTGATCCTACACCTATTTCTGATGGTCCCCTATGTTGGTATTAAATGTTGAGTGTCCTGGTAATTCGCTACGGTGCAGATGGCGCTGCAATGTCATCTGCAGATGATTCGCGCCTATAGCATCCAAATCAAGGCGATGGAAAAGAGGTTACTGCGTGAAATGCAACCTCGCCCTGAAATGGAATATCTCAAGAGCAGTCTGGGTATTGGCGATATTCTGGCATTGACCATTGCGTTGGAAACCGGAAATATAGAGCGTTTCAAAGGCCCCGGGAACACTGCCTCCTATAGCATTGTTGCCCGTAAGGCCTTGGCGCATAAACTTGCACGGGCCTGTTACTGGATGATGAAGAAACAACAAGCGTTCGACGAAACGTTAATTTTTGGCTGATCATGAAAGGGCCGGAGAACCATACTTAGGGGTTGGTGAAACCAATAGACTTGATTGGTCCGGCTCTTTCATTCATGACTGGGTTTAAAAACATGTGCCCATGCGTTGAGCCACTGAAGGTTGGGCCTTAGAGACTCAAGATCTGTCATTCCATTGGACAGCGCATGGTACCGATATTTTTCTGGGGTGAAAGCCAGGGTTGTCAGCAGACAGCTTGGTCCTGATGGGTGACTGCTGCACTTTTTGTGCCTTCGCTTGACATTCTGCGTAAAGGGTGACCCATTAAATATTGGGCGAGAGTTTTGCTCGCTCTGATAAAAGCGCCATTTTCGAATGATGACGATAATCCTCTTTATGAGAATCGAGATATCTGCATATATATATAAGGTGATGCTACCCAGGCTTGTTCAACAACTGGATCAAGTCGCGGCTATCGCGCGACTTATCCTTGTTCGTTAGCTTTGATTGAAATAAATAGCATAATTTCCGATTAGGTGTATATAGACTTTCGATTTTTACTGTACTGAAATAACATTAATCGTGCATTCACTTTATTAAACCCCATGTGGCAACCTAGTTAATGTTTCGTATAGTAGAAAAAACCGTAATTTTCGAATCGGTTACGACCTTTACCTACTAAACACGTCTTAACATCCACCCCCTCAGCAGACACGGTAATAGTGTTTGTTGAGCGGGTAGGCAGGGAGGAGAACTAACAATGAGGCTTGTTACACCTTGGACCCTATCATTAGTCACATTCACACTTTTATCCATTTTTCTGATATTCAGCAAAACCGAATTACTCTCTCAGTTATCATCTGGAGATTATGCAAATCGTCTCACTCAAGTAGAGCAACAAATAGCGCAACGCCAATCCTCACATCGATATCAGGAAATCATGCAGAGACTCGATAGACTGGAGAAGACAATCTCTATCTCACTGAGTTTGCCTCCAGAGGAACAGACAGTACTATCGGACTACCTAAGCTCACTGGAACAGAGACAAAATGCCCTTGAAGATTACGTCTATGAATCTTTTTCTATTTCCGAAGACGCCAATAAAGGCGCATACAGTCAAAAAATCACAGATAATATTGAGGCAGACTCAATAATGTCTGAGCATAAAAATCGGAAACAGCTTAACAAAGGTCTGACATTACTGGACAAATCTATAGCGAAGGGTGAGCTCGATGAGTCAAATGGATAACGAAGGAAATAAACAGCTCTGGGAACGACTTTTCGCTGGCATACAGTCTGGAAAATACCAAATGCCTGACAGCGAACCTATACACGACCACACCTATCTTCCTGATGGAGAGGTCATCAGGGAGTAGTAGCCATTAGTAAGATAATATCGTATAGAAATTTGCCAGTGCGGCATGGCCGCACTGGCAGCTGTGTTAATCCTGCAGCTCTTCAAGTAGTTGATATATCGTCAGCAGCAGCTCCTGAGCTATAGGGTCATAGGGTTCAAAGCTGCCATTCGCACAAAGCGTGATGACGGTATCTTTCTCCTGGAAATAGATCATTTCAGCCTGGTAGCCGGGATCCTTACCGCTATGGCTGTAGATTACCTCGTCACTGCCTGCGATTGGTGTGACACTGATTCCCAGACCATATTTGGAAGCCGGTGTACCGAGTCCAGAGGCTTGCAACATCTCAGCCCGCATAGCGTCATCGAGCACAATGTCAGTTCGCAGAATGCCGAGGATAAATTTTGCCAGATCTTGCGCAGTGGTTTGAATGCCGCCATCAGCCAGACCAAAGTGGCTGTACCATGGGTAGAGATCGATTGTCTCCCCCTGGTCATCCACATAGACGTGGACTAGTCCGGATATGCCTGTCGCTTCATGGCCTTGCAGGGTATGTTCGAGGCCGAGAGGTTCAATTATCCGGTTACGGATCTCACTCTGCAGGGTAGATCCGGAAGCGCTCTCGATGATCAGTGCAGCCAGAATGTAGTTTGAATTCGAATAGCTGTAGTTGGTGCCTGGCTCAAAATGCAGGAGTTTGTCGAGAAAAAAGTCTAGCGCATCTGTCTGTTGCCAGTGTCGTGTCGGACCGGAAATATAGAAGAAATCGTTATCCCAGTCCTCGCTGTCATTCTGGAAGTCGAACAACCCTGTAGTGTGGTTGAGCAACATGCGGATGGTCATCTGGTCACTGAATGGAATGCGACTTGTAATTTCCTCCGAAAGCCAGCGGGTGATGGTGTCGTCAAGGTTGATCAACCCGTCTGCCGCCATCTGGACCATCGTTGCCGCAGTAAATGTCTTGCCAACGCTGGCTACATAGAAACGGTGCTCTTCTGTTGCCTCTTGCATGGTGCTCAGGTCGACTACTCCTGCGCTGCCTGAGAAGTCGATGTTTCTTCCTTTGATTCGAACTGAGACGGCAGGCAGCCCCTTGCTGACAGCCTCTTCCAGGGCATCCTGGATACGTTCGTTGGCTGAAGCGTCATCGCTACTGTTTGAGTCACAACCTGTCAGCAGGGTCATACTCAACAGGGCTGAGGATAGTATGGCAGACCAGAGGTGTTTAAAGGTTTTCATTGGTTCTACTCCCAAAATAGATAGTTTGGATTGCTTGGACAGCATCTGCTGTTGCAGGGAATAGTGGTCTGAAAAGGGGGTAAAATCGTCCGTGAGTGTAAGTCCGGACTTTTTATAATTTCCTATAGATCAGTCGCTTGCTTGGATGAGATTTGATTGGCGGCTGATTTTCGGTATTGGCTGGGGGTTTGTCCTGTATGGCGTTTGAAAGCCGTATAAAAAGCCGACTTGGAGTTGAATCCGGCATCCAAGGCGATGGCTAGTATATTGATCTGACCTGTCTCGGTTGTGAGCCTGCGTTGCGCCTCAACAATCCGGTAGCGGTTGATGAAGTCGAAGAAGTTGCACTCCGCCTGTTCATTGATCACCTGGGAGAGGTAGTTGGCAGAGATACTCAATTGGGCCGCCAGTTGTGGCATGGTCAGTTTACTGTCGAGAAATGCACGCTGTTCATCCATGTGCTTCTGCAGCTCCTGATAGAGCAGTTGACTGGTCTCACTGTCCAGAGCTGAGCGTTGATATTTGGTTTGAGTGGCAGCAGGATCACTGCCGTTCTGTTTGCCAGAAGCAGAGCTCTGTTGCGCCTTTTCACATTGGCCGATGTTATTGGGATCTGCTTGATGAAATTGGGTGAAGATTGCAGGTTGGCGCAATCCCATGTAGCCCATGGTGTAGATCACCAGAACAATCAACAGGAAGTGGATGCCGATAACCTCTTCAGGGAAGGCGAGCAGTTCAGCGAGAAAGACGTCCGCCAGGTAGGAGAAGTAGAGGATGACAAAGGCCAGCAGCAGATTCTTCAGCCAGGCCAGGCTGATCTGTTCGAGGAAGGAGAACTGCTGCTCAACGTTATGTTGATGCTTGAGTAACCGCTTGATGGAGAGACCCAGATAGATCGCCATCTGCAGTATTGCAAGCACCCCCACCAGAATCACCGATAGCTCCGCCCAGAGAATGTCGGTATCCTGCTGCTCTGCCTGGTCACTGAGTAAGCTCTGCAGCTGTTGCTGATCGAGCAGCATCAAGGGGATCAGGAGCAGAAAACCGATAAGGAACGGCAGGAAATGCCGCCACTGCTGCAAACTAAAACGAAAACCGGATCTTGCGGTCAGAGCAGTGACGTAGAGATAGGTGAGCGGTCCGAACAGAAAGTCGATATTGGTATCGATC
>JARRQD010000338.1:0-6397 GCA_037382205.1 Candidatus Thiodiazotropha sp. | reverse complement strand
CGCATTCGCCGACAAGACACACCCTATAGCCCAGCCTATTGGCAGACATTTCAGCTTCCCTATCGAGCAGAGCACAACGTGGTTTCAGCGTTGATGACGATACGCGAGAACCCGGTTACTGTAGATGGCCTTAAAGTGGATCCCGTTGTCTGGGAGTTTAACTGCATGGAGGAGGTATGCGGCGCCTGCACCATGCTCATCAACCACCATCCCATGCAGGCGTGCTCAACACTGCTGAACAGCTTAGAACAACCTATTACATTGGAACCATTGAGTAAGTTTCCGGTAATCCGGGATCTGATGGTAGACCGAAGCCGTCTGTTTAGCGATCTGAAAAGGGTTCGCGCCTGGATTGAGATCGATGGCAGCTGGGATATTCACCAGGGAGCGCCGCGCATCTCACCGGAAAGCTGGCAGGATAACTATCTCTACAGCCGCTGCATGAGTTGTGGCAGTTGTTTAGAGGCCTGTCCCCAATATGGTGAAGAGCTGGCCTTCGTCGGCCCAGCCGCTCTGGCTGCAGTTAGGCTAATGAACAACCACCCTACTGGTAAATACCAGCGCAAACAGCGGCTTCACGCGATCATGGGAGAAGGTGGTTTGAGTGACTGTGGCAATGCCCAGAATTGTGTTCAGGTCTGTCCGAAAGAGATCCCCTTAACCACAGCCATCGGCGAGCTTGGCAGGCAGACAACGTTACAACTACTGAAAGACCTGTTTGGTTCAAGCTAGACCTGTTAACAATATGTCACAATATACAGCTTCGGACAGGTTTATGATGAACTATTTGTCATAATTCCATTTCCAACCATTCAGATAATAATCCGAGATAACTAGACGAGGTAGACTCAATGACTCAAAAAATCGCGATCAGCTGCCTGCTGGCCCTACTCATAGCACTGCAGGCCTGCACAACAGTTGATCCCTATACCAAAGAGGAAAAAACATCCAAGTCCACAACCGGTGCAGTGATTGGCGCCGTTGCTGGAGCCGTGATTGGCATTGCCACATCCAAGGACAAAAAGAAACGCAAGGAGCGGGCGCTGAAGGGAGCCGGTATTGGCGCCATCGCGGGTGGTGGTGTTGGTTACTACATGGATGTTCAGGAAGCGAAATTGAGACAGCGCCTGGAAAACACCGGTGTCAGTGTCACCCGGGATGGGGATAACATCATTCTCAACCTGCCCGGCAACATCACCTTCGAAGTGGATAAAACCGATGTTAAGCCTAACTTCATCGAGATTCTCGATTCTGTGGCCTTGGTCCTCAACGAGTATAAATCGACCATGATCGAGGTTGCCGGTCACACAGACAGTACAGGGTCTGACTCCTACAATCAGCTGCTTTCCCAACAGCGCGCCCAGTCCGTATCCGATATTCTCAACCGTAATGGGGTAGCCGGTGTGCGGATCGATACTGTGGGTTATGGTGAACGTCGCCCGATTGCCAGCAACAGCACCGCAGCAGGCCGACAGCAGAACCGCAGAGTCGAACTCACCCTATTGCCCTATGTGGAAAATAGCTAGAAAAGCTATTTGAGATATGCCGCACAAGCGCGCACGCTTCTGTGGCTATCTCATCTTCTCTGTGAGATCAGACTGAAAAGGAGGAGCCGCAACCACAGGTGGTGGTCGCATTCGGATTACGAATCACAAATTGGGCACCCTGCAGGCCTTCGGTGTAATCCACCTCTGCACCCATCAGGTACTGCATACTCATTGGATCCACCAACAGGGTCACACCACTGGTCACCACCTTGGTGTCACCTTCGGTTTCATTTTCATCAAAGCTGAAGCCGTACTGAAAGCCAGAACAGCCTCCTCCCTGAATGTAGACACGCAACATCAGCTCCGGATTACCCTCTTCTTCAATCAGTGAGGCCACTTTATTGGCCGCCGCTTCTGTGAAAAGAATGGAGTCGTTGGTCGTTTCTAAGCTGCTCATGGTTAAATCCTGCTTAATTCAGCCAACATAAACTGTGGCCAGTGATCGCTTTATTAATTGGTAGTATGCAATTACCAAGGAAAACAGTCAAGTATTGCTCAACTGACAATCATTAGGGTTATTGCTCCACTGGCTCTGAGGGTACTGCCTTAATCGGCTCCACCTCAGGCTCTTTTTTTCCATCATAGGCGAGCTGCAGGGGGTCCTGCTCGTCCGCATGAATCAGTTTTCCGTTGACTTCAGCACCCATTGCCATTTCCAGCATGGCGTAGGTCAAAGTCCCTTTAATGCGGGCTTTGGGAGCCAATTCGACCCGATTCACGGCAAATACGTCACCAACCACAGTGCCATTCAGCATCACATTACCGACTTTGACATTGCCATCGATCGTGCCCTGCTCACTGAGCGTCAGGGTGGCTGACGGATCCTCTGGATCGGAGAAGACATTGCCTTTAATGACGCCATCTACATGCAAACCTTCTTTGAAGGTGATATCTCCGGCAATCTCAGTGCCGGATCCAATCACAGTGGTAATTCTCGTCCACTGGTGCAAGTTTAGAACCTGTTGGCTTGACTTCAATCTTGACTTTCGCCGGTTGAAAATCGGTTGGAATGCGCAGCTTACCCTCAATATTCTGAAAATAGCGAAAACGCATTTTGTGGCTATCCAGTTTCTCCTCGGATAGTTCATGCAAATCCAATTTGACGGTCTGCTCTCCTTTCAGCCCGGTTATGGTCATTTTGATCTTTCCTTTGACCACAGAACCGCTATTGATTACTTGGCTAACGGTATATTTATAGACGTATTGTTGTGTTTCAGCGCCCTGCAACAGCTTGAAATTCTGTACTCGCAACACCTGCTTTTTCGAAGAGGTGGAGACTATGCCCCGCAGAAACGCCAACTCTTCTTCCATTTTTAGACGTTCGCTCTGCATGGTTTTGACCTGGTCTTTGATCGCTAGCAGGGCTTCCCGATCCACATCGGCCGCCTGTTTAACCATCTCCAGCTCTCGCTTCAGTTCGTTGCGCTCCTGCTCGAGACGCGCCGCTCGGTCCTTGCCACCAGACTGCAGGCGAGCCAGCCCCTCTGCGATTCCGTTTCCACCCTGTTGATAGGCCAACCAGGCCACCCCACCAAGCATCAGCAACAGAAATCCGACTTTTAGCCAAATTGGTGCTCTTTGGTGAGCGGCAACGATCTTTGGAACGCGATATTTCTTATCGATACTCATGATTTATGGTAATAGTGCGACTTGTTGCAGACCACTGTTTTCCGCCAACCCAAACATCAGATTCATATTTTGCACGGCTTGTCCTGCAGCGCCTTTGACCAGATTATCAATCACAGAACTCACCACCACCACGTCACCATCCAATGGACGGTGTATGGCGATACGGCAGTGATTTGAACCACGCACACTACGCGTCTCCGGATGGGATCCCGGCTGCAATAGGTCGACGAATGGTTCGTTCGCGTATCGACTCTCATAGAGTGCCTGCAGGTCGGTTTCTGTCACTTTGAGTCGGGCATAGAGGGTTGCTTCGATACCCCGGATCATCGGAATCAGGTGGGGCACGAAAGTAAACTGAACAGGACGATCAGCCAGTTGATTCAGGGTTTGGCTGATCTCTGGCTGATGACGGTGACCAGGTATGGCATAGGCTTTGAAGCTCTCTCCCACCTCCCCCATCAAGGTGCCCACATTGGCGGTACGGCCAGCGCCACTCACCCCAGACTTGGCATCGGCAATCAGATGCTCGATATCGACCAAGCCACTCTCTATCAGGGGTAAAAAACCCAGCAGAACCGCTGTTGGATAGCAGCCAGGATTAGCGACCAGGGTTGCGTTCTGGATTGCCTCCCGATGCAGCTCAGGCAAGCCATATACCGCCTTTTCCAGCAGTTCTGGACAGGCATGGGACATCCCATACCAGTGCTCCCATGTCTGTTGATCCTTGATCCGAAAATCAGCCGCCAGATCGATAATCCGCAAGCCCCGCTGTAAAAGCTCAGGCACCTGTTTCATGGCGACCCCATTTGGTGTTGCGAAGAACACCAGGTCACACTCATCGTAATAGGCAGGATCAGGCTCAACGAATGCCAGATCGGTATGACCACGCAGATTGGGAAACAGATCGGCAACA
The DNA here is from genome assembly GCA_037382205.1 of Candidatus Thiodiazotropha sp. Lineage (GTDB taxonomy): Bacteria > Pseudomonadota > Gammaproteobacteria > Chromatiales > Chromatiaceae > Thiodiazotropha. Next base: position 2,308 of record JARRQD010000338.1, on the reverse strand, counting down.
GCTCGCCCCGCCTCTGAGCGGGAGGTAATCACTTTCAATTCTGCTTGTGGGTGAGCACTGAGTATCCTGAGCAGCTCTACACCGGTATAGCCTGTTCCACCAATTATACCTACTTTATTCATACAGTTACCTTGAAACCAAAACACGAGGCAAAACTTGATCTTCGATAAAAAATCGACATCCCGGGCGAAACCCCAGCTTCTCCAACAGGAATGTCGTTTGTCAGGACATCAATCATAAGCTTTGAGTAATCAAAGAAAAAGCAAAGCGGCCCAAAATCCTAAACATTTGTGAACTTCAGGGTGAATCGATGTACAAAACGGTGTCAGAGTGTGGAAAATTCCTACATTAGGTACCACATTATAGACAGACTCATCAACCGAGATTAACCAGCTATGGAAACCATCGATACTCTGGCGCTCACTCTAGGCGCCAGCTGGGCAGCCGGCATCAACCTGTATGCCGCCATTCTCGTGCTAGGCTATCTCAGCCTGAGCGGAGATGTGGTTTTACCTCCTGGACTGGAGACCCTCAGCGACCCCCTCGTGATGGGGGTTGCTGGAGTGATGTACTTCATTGAGTTTTTTGCCGACAAGACTCCTGGTGTCGATAGTGGTTGGGATGCCATTCATACCTTTATCCGCATACCGGCTGGCGCCCTACTGGCGGCCGGTGCAGCAAGTGGCATCGATGTCAGCCAGGGCGCCGAGCTGGCAGCGGCGCTGGTTGGTGGTACGGTTGCTGCCAGTAGCCACTTTAGCAAAACGGGATCCAGGCTGTTGATCAACACCTCACCAGAACCAGTGACCAACTGGACAGCCTCGATTGCCGAAGATTTGGCCGTCATTGGCGCACTCTGGGCGGCTCTGAATTACCCTCTGGCGTTCCTCGCAATGTTCATTGCTTTTGTGGCGTTGTTGATCTGGCTGATGCCCAAGCTTTGGCGTGCTCTGAAAAATCTCTACCAACGGATCAGCAGCTTTTTCAGTGGTAACGAGAAAAACAGACGGACCGATATGAGTGAAAGACGATCAGAAACCCTGAAATCCCTGTTTCATTCTGCCAGCAATGCCAATCACGGCCGCCATAAGTAGGCGTAGGTCAATAGTTCTTACAGAGTCTCTGACACTCATCATTCGAGCGTATCAGGGTGTCTTCGATGGAAACACCATGAAACCAATTCCCGGTTAGCGCGATCTTGCTCCCGATCAGTAACCGATCAATCTGCTCGATTCGCTCATAGTGTCCCAAGCGAAGTGACGGCAATCGATTCCGGTAGCTCACGCTGGCTAAGATGTCCGTCTGGTCAACGCCAAGCACTTTGGCAATCTGGGCGTTTCGTTCAGTTTCATCCAGAACATCTGGCTTAAAGTGAAAAGTGAAAGCCCGATATTTGTCATCCGGCACCGGATCCCGGGAAACCACTGAGTAGAACGCATCCTGCTGGGCAATGATCCCGGCCAATGGTTTGAGATTCAAGCTTTCCGAATTAATCAACACAGCCTGACTGTCGATCTCCGAGATCTCAATTTCCGCCAAATGACAGGCTAGCTCAGGCATCAGACTCGCCAGCAATTTTGCAGCAATATCAGGTGCAACCGCCATCACCAGACAGTCGGCCTGCACCGGCTCACCGCCCTCGATCTCGACCAGAAAGCGATCACTCATTCTTTCAATCTTGGTGACTGGGGATTGTCTGCGAATTTCGAGGCCTGTTGAAATGGTCTCGACAAAAGATTGCAGTCCACGGACACCGGTATAGCTGCGAACCACCTCTTTTCTTCTGGGCTTTTTGCGAAACAGGGATTCAGCCGGAAATTCACTGGAGGGTTGGCAGACCACGGCATCCAGAGCAGGACCGAGCACCCGCTGATAGTTGTGTCGCCCGATGATGCCACCAAAATAGTCCTGCACCGAGCTTCCGGCCTTTTGTCTGAGCCATAAACGGGGTAGAACCCCAAGCAGTTCCAGAAAGCTGAGCTGGGAGGTCAGTGACTGAAGATTATCCCCTACCAATATGCGATAGGGCAGCTTATTCTTCTCAACTAGGTTATCCAATTGGCCAGCCTCTTCGAGTAGCTGCAGTAGATTTCCATAGCTGTTGTAACAGGTGTGACCACCCAGTTCAGCCCAATAGTCACCATCCTCGGTTTGGAAGCGGTGTGAATTGATTGCTCCGCCGATATGACTACTGGCTTCCAGCACCAGGGACTTCAGTCCGTAACGCCTGGCCATTTGTGCAAACCCTAAACCACCAATGCCAGCCCCAATGACCAACAGATCGACTGCTCCAGGTTTCATTACTCCA
>JARRQD010000337.1:0-3914 GCA_037382205.1 Candidatus Thiodiazotropha sp. | reverse complement strand
CGAATTCGACCTTATCGCTGTGGGTCGGGCTATCCTCGCTGATGCGAATTGGCCAAATAAAATCAGGGCAGGTCTATTAAATAAGGTCATTCCTTTCTCTTCTGACACTCTGATGACTTTAACCTGAATCCGTGGGTTCAGGTTGAAATTAGGTGAATCGTGCCATCGTGTTGATGGCGCGATTTTCGAAGTGATGAACTCAGCCGCCTGATTATTGAGTACATACATACAAACGGAGGCGGGGAGGGTATGACGATCTTTTTTCCGAGAACCAAATCGGATCGTCAGAACCGGGGGCGATCTTATTCTGTACCTGTTTTGATCCAATCGTATCCAGTCACGGCCTATTTGGATTGGATCAACGCCACCGGGTTGTCGGCAGGTCCTGTATTTTGCAGCATCTTGCGCTGGGTAAAGATCTGAGATTCTCTGATCCATCCCGATAGCGTGAACGCCATCTAAAAAAACTCTGGAATGACACGAGATTGGCTGATGCGGATCGCTAATGCAATTAATAGTGAAATGCGTAACGAATAACACTAGATAAATATATTGATTTATTAAGGTTAATAAGCAATTCATTTGAAACTTACGATGAAGATATCAAAAGGACTATTGATATAGCTTTTGTTGAGAATTTATTTTGGCGTGTGCCCGAAGTTAAAGCGAAGATGTACTGGGAAGCTTTGCCAGACAACATAAAGGAATTATATATTGGCTTTCATCACAGAACGCCGTTCTAGAGATGAGGTTATGGGTTACAGTACTCGGTGTGATCGACGAGAAGTGTGATTAAACGCTACAACCGTTTCAGAAAAATTCACAATCAATTACCTTAAATAATATATTAAACTCCGTTGAATGAATATAGTAAAACTGCCCACGAAATTGCGGAATTGGTAGAGTCGATTGAAGCTGGTGTTCAATATCGTCATCGAAACAAGATACAAGTGTGGCGGCATTGATAATCAAAGCCCTGTTGTGTTCTAAATGCTATCGATACATCGTCACATTTTGATTTCCTTAATGTCTTGAATGTCCGATTGAAAGTCATAAGTAAGACGTCTATATTCATAGTAGATCACTGCTGTTCCGATTTGCGTATTCTCTCCCATGGAAAGCGCTTGGGTAAGGGCGATTTGAAAGGCTAACGATTTGATTTTCTAATTTCTCATTCTGGCTTACCCCGGAGTGTGAAGAGTTGCGCGATGCTTGATTCTTATTTCTCTTGGTATGCGCGCACTTGTCAAAATATTGTTATACAAATGGTATGATCTGGCCGTAAAAATATGCGGAATAGCAGTGAATTGAGATGTTAATTATAAATAGAGTAATTTTCTATTTAGGTGCGTAAGTGATCTCACCAAATGCTACAAAATGTGTGCGATATTTCATGTTAAACATTGGGTAACCAGTCTTGGATTAATCGCTTTTTGTTCAATATCTATTGTTTAATTGTGAAATGCAAATGGAAGTTAATATATGTCTAAACCGGACTTATAAACATGCATGGATATTTCGTGTTTGCTAAGAAGAGTGGGTCTCACATTTGTAGTGGGAGTAATCTAATAATCTAATACAATTGCCTGTTTTGCATGCTATTACTTGCCGGCTTGGTAACCTCTCTTTCGTCATGTAACAGTGACAATAATAACAATAATAGTGATACTTCCAAAGAGAAGACGATGGAGATATTGCTTCGAGTCGAAGATGCTATCAGTCAGGAAATGATTGGCGGCTTGAAGGTGTCGCCTCGCTTTTACATGGAAGGCGAGGCTACCGATTTAGAAGTTTTACTATACGATGCTGATAATCACCTGGTTTCGGGTTACGAGAATGAAGAGTCGTTTCAGGCTGGCGATGTTCACGTTCTAGCTACTGGTTTGCTGGCGCTAAAGCTGGTAATCGATGATGTTAGCAATGTGATACCTAATAACCAGTCTGCCACCGGTGGGACACATGCCAAGCTGAATCTACTCATATCTGGGTATGATTATTTCTCCAATGTTGCATCATTTGATATTCTCGCCGATTCTGATCTCCTTGAGCAAAATATTAGTCTTTTACCAAATAGCCATAACGGGGATTTCCCTGCTACATTTATTGAGAAAGAAGTCGCGACGAATGGTAACCTGGTTACAGAGGCGGTCTCCTTAAGCACCCCTGTTCAAAGTTTTAATTCTTCAGGCGGAGTAATGCTTGATGGCGCTCGTGTGGGCATGAACATTTCTTCGGGGACTGAGTTGTTTGATGAATTTGGCGCGCCTTTTGAGCCCGAGGGAGATATTACTGCCAGGATGGTATTGATATCTGGTGATCCAAAAGGACTTTCGACGACTCTGAACAGTCCTCTATTAGCATTTCCTGGTGGTTTGGAGATATCGGGTATTAGCGGCAATACACCTGATGATCTGACAAATCTATCTGAGTTCAGTTTTATCAGCGCGGGGTTTGTCGCCATCGAAATCATCGATGATGCGGGGAACCAGGTCTCTAAGCTTGAAAATGGCAGCGTGTCACTTACGTTTGATGTTCCAAAGAGCACTGTTAACCCCAATACATCATTACCAATCGATTTTTCTGACGGTAGTATTCCTTTCTGGAGTTACAGCAATAAAACCTCAAAATGGAGCTATGAAGGTGAAGCAGTTATCGTCGCTGAGAATATAAACACCTTTACATTAAATACTCAAATAACACATTTAACCTACTTTAATCTCGATTGGTATCAGTCTAACCGCTGCAAATGGGATGTGAATGTGGTGGATGCCAGTGGTCAGCCGAATAACCAACGGTTACGGCTTTCATTTGTAAGGAAAAGTGGTGGCTGGGCGTACAAACCTTATGGGTGGGGTGGCGAATTGGATAGATTGAATATTCGTCGTATTCCTGATTTTGAGGGCACATTTGATATCCTGAGCAACGATGGGACAAGCCTGCTCGAATCTCTTACAGTGGATGGAGTGGAAAACACCGTGCCGCCAGGTAGCGCTGGTATTGAGTTGAGTGCTTTTTGTTTCGGTTTGGGCACGGATTCTGTAAAAACATTAACTGCGAAATTGAATGTTAACAACCCACCCCGCATTGATTTGTCGTTGCAGATGAATTTAGTCTGCCCTACAGATAACAACCGTAGCATAACCACTGATTCTGGAAACTATTACCTCTATGAGGGAGGGGCTTATGTTGAAAGTGGCACGGTTTCAAACGGCCTGGTTGAACTACAGAATCTGGTTGAGGGTAGTTTATATCGTTTCTATTATCATAACTCAACTACATGGTCGAGTTCGGAGTTTACGGCTAACGAAAGCCTGACTGAGTTGAATATTGGTAAAATTTCTATTTGTCCAACCATTTCTCAACCCATCATGGTGAGGTTAGTTTGCCTGGATGACAATCAGTCGACCTTCAAGCAAAAGCCCGCAACATCTATTCGATACTGGGTTTATAGCCAGGACTACTATCAATACCTGTCTGGCACAACCGATGCCGAGGGAACCGACACATTGACCAGTACCGTCGATGGTCTTGAGTATTTGGCGTATGCATATGCGCTGAATGATGGACGATATCTATGGCGCGGTCCGGTGACGTTTACTGCGGCGCCAGACCAGGAAATTGATATCGATATTGCATTGCCAAATAATGATAGCTTTTGTACAGAAGATCTATCCATCGATTACACAAAAACAACCCTGTCTGCATCCGTCTTAAATGCGCCTGCGGACAGCACTACAAAAATTCAAATTATAGTTCAGGAAAAAGATGAATTCGGTAATAATCGTAGCAGCAACACGGGCACGTTGACGCTAACACCAATACCAAGTGATAACATCGTAATTGATAATATCAAGAGCCTGGCCGATGGAACATACACTGCTGACATATATGCAAGCAGTGCGACCGACGTTGTA
>JARRQD010000336.1:0-3927 GCA_037382205.1 Candidatus Thiodiazotropha sp. | reverse complement strand
CGCTTCCGTGCTCGTTTCAGGCTCAGGTGGGCCGCTTTTGCGCTCGCTTAGGTGGTGAGTTTGGGCTCCGGTTTCCCTCAGATCTCTCATTGTCGCCCGTGCGGCCTCCTCCTTGACGCCCCCTCCTCCACGAGGTGCGTACGGGCGTTTCTTCGGGCACCCTTGCCTTCGCCTACATGTTCCCTTCTTCCAGGGGCCATGACTGGATTTTCACCAGCTAGTCAGCTACCATTTCGGTCACACAACGCTCGTTTCATTCACGCCTCTGCGCTCAGACATTATACAGCAAGGAATTATCGAGCAGATGCCGAATTGTAATTTTTATGCGATTGATAATGATTACGATGAGATATTAAATTTCATCTTCAATGAGATGGAGTGTAGGGTTTTTGAATCCTACTCTAAATATGATGAAGAGCTTGTTGAGTTCTCTAATGCAACCGAAGTTCTCGAATATTTTCAATTAGCCAATTTCTCAAAAAAGCCAAATCAAACCGCTGATCTAATGCTATGGCCTACAAGTGCCTCTGATAATGTAAGAGTTAATCGAATTGAGCTTAATCCTCAAAAATGTAAAGGAGCGACTCATAGATATCGAATTGATGGCTGGGGACTTATATCACTTGAGTTAAATGGCATAAACAAAGCAGGGCTCCAATATAGCAATACTAACCATAACACCGAGAAACGAGCGGTTGCTTGGGAACCTAATTACAATGATGTTATGGGCTCACCCTCTACCTGGGACTGGAAAGCTGTATCTAGTGCTTCTCGGAAATTGAATAATTTTATCAAGAAAAAATCGAACAAAAAGGTCGGCCCTATGCCAGTTATGCTGTGCGCTGAGACAGTAACGCTAGCTGGTGCAGTTGCCGTGTAGCAAGTCAAAGCACGCGAACGTGGCCAAACCGGTGCTTGAGGTGTTATGCACAATAGTTAATCGAACGATACCAGGACAGTCATCGTTTGGTAGTCACCCATCCTAGTAATAAGAGGTACAAATGGAAAGCGTAAAAGCAGCCCAACTTGTCGAGGTTCATGCCGGGATACTCCAAAGTCTCACCCTAGAGAACGAGACTTGGCGCTTTACTTTTGAGTATGAGTTAACTGTTGAATCTTATGGAGGCTGGTGTCTATATGGGCACGAGTTCGGAGCGAAACGTTTGATAGGTAGCCGTGATTTGCTGGATTCAAAAAAGCCATTCCAAAGAATAAAAGAGATAATTGACGAAGCAACCTGTGAGATGATCGCATACAATGCTATTAGCAACTCAACTCAGCTTGAATTAGCTAGAGGTGATGAGCGATTAACGCTTCAGTTATTAGCAAATTCAGCGAAGATTCCGAATTGGAAAATTATGTACGGTGAAGTGGTAGAAACGGATATAGAGTGAACGGAATCTCTAAGATCACACGCCGAGATGTCGGACTGTTGGCCCTGGATGCATTCAACTCAGTGGCATTTGGAATCATCGGTTGAAGACAACAAGTGGTGGCCTTTTATGATTACATACCAATGCAAGAGGAAGCGTGATCGACTGATATCGTTACTTTTCATGATAAGCGAACTGACTGATCCACCATAGGCCAAACCTCTTAACCTGACAGTTCTTATGGGATTGAGTTTTCTCAATGTACACACGACCTACTTTCGTCATGATTGTTCATTTTGCGACACTTTTTCACTTCTTTTCTGGAAATTATCACTCATGAAAACCTCCTCACTTTTAACCGGCCTGTTGTTCGGGGTGCTTTCTCTACCCTCAAGTTATGTCAATTCAGCGGATTCGCTAGATCAATCAACACCTGCCGAAGCGCCTTCCATTGTGGTAGAGCACTCTGTCAAATACGATTACAACAATGCTGTGGATATCGTCAGACAGCAGCTGAAGGATGATGGCTGGAAGCTGATTGCGGAGATCGATCTGGGCAAGCGCCTGGCAAAGAAAGGAACCGTCGTTCCCGGCGGACTGGTCATCTTCAAGATAACCAGCGGAAAGAATGCTGTACCACTGCTGGCAGCCGATGAGACCCGTTATGTCTCGGCAATGATGCCCTGTGGTTTATCTGTCTATGGCAAGCAGGATGGCACTGTGATCATCTCTCGGATGAATTTTGAGATGATGAGCGCCATGCTAGAGCCCAAAGTTGCCGAGGTTATGAAAAAATCGATCACCAAACTTAATAAGTCTGTTGACAGCGCATTAACCAAGATGGCTGTCAATTAATCGCTTTCAAATCCCCGGGGAGGGAACCCTGGGCCTCGACCAGCGCCATATACCAACCACTATAGCTCTCCACTAAGCAAATCGATTGAGCCCAGGCTTTCTGCAGCAACCAGCAAGGCCTAATACTCGTAACGGCTCATTTTTCGAATTCCCGAGTAACCGCACATTCACCCTCAGCGCAACGATATCGCCAAGGTGAAATCTGACCTTAATCACTATTTACAATTATTCTCAGCGATAGACAGCACAAGCAGTCGACGCCATTCACACCATATTTATTTATAATTTTAGTAACTTACCTCTTATCACTCCATATTCAGCCAGACTGAGTAATCGACAAATATTGTACAAATAAAAAAATAACGACAATAACTTGTACATTATGTATAGATAAACTATATTTCAAGACACAAACTTGTACATTAAATCTGCAAATGCAGTTCATCGCCCCTGGCCGGGTAGAGAATGCAATCTTTAACCTAAAAAGATGTGGATCTCCCTGCTGACAACCACGATGAATAGAATGGGGTTGTAAAAATGAAAATCGCACTCTTGATTACCATTGTGACGTGTCTTTTTTTGAGTTAGAGCCAAGCTTTTAAAGGTTTTTTTCGAATCATTACTGTTTCAGACTCTATTCTTGACCAGCCTGGATTTAGGTAGAGAGGAATTCTGCCCGAAGCGCGGCATCCTGCTTGAAGCATCCCCCAAGGGCCTTGGTATTGGTAAAGGAACTACTGTCCATCACACCTCGCGCCTTGACACAATAGTGGCTGGCTTCAATAGAAACCGCGACATCATCCGTATCCAGCAGCGTCTGCAAAGCCACCAGTATCTGCCTGGTCAACCGCTCTTGCACCTGCGGACGCTGACTGAAGAAACGCACAATACGATTGATTTTTGATAGGCCGATCAGATTGTCCGAAGGGAGATACGCCACTTTGGCCTTGCCATCGATGGTGATGAAGTGGTGCTCACAGGTGCTGGTCAAATCGATATCAGCTACCGAGATCACCTCATCCGATCCCATCTTGTTCTCAATCAGAGTCATCTTCGGAAACCGGCTGTAGTCGAGACCGGAGAAGATCTCGTGTACATACATCTTGGCAATTCTGTGGGGAGTCTCGGCCAGACTATCATCAGTCAGGTCAAGACCAAGTACCTGCATCATGTCACCCATCAGATCCCTGATTCGATCGTACTTCTGATCCGCACTCAATCCGTTATCGAACATCGGGGTTTCCAGGCCCTGCTCGATCAGCGCATTGCGAACCAACTCAGCTTCATCGCTGATTTGGGGCTGTTTTGTTAGGCGTACTGTTTTATGAAGCATATCAGAGATCTCTCAATTGACACCTGAGTCAATGGCTTGACGAGTGTTGCAAGTTTCGGTCCACAAATAGCCGACCTATATCGAGTGGCTGAGTTTAATGTGATGCAGCTTGACCCGGTTCAACCTAAAAAGATCAGTAATCTGCTAGTAGAATGGAGCGGTCAACTGATTTTTTAGGTTCAACCGAGACCAACTACCGATAGGCTGATCTTAGGCAGTCGGAATGCTAAAGAAAACATGCAATTCCTAAAGGAAATCACTGTTTTGTGTGAGGGCGGTAAATTGTATGAGGCCCAATAAAATCGACCCGGCTCTACAACCCATCAATTCCAGGCACCAATATCCGGCACAATCTGTCCCCTGGGT
>JARRQD010000335.1:0-3938 GCA_037382205.1 Candidatus Thiodiazotropha sp. | reverse complement strand
CCAGCAGGTGACATAACCATCGAAGCTATTTTCTTTAAAATCGGTAAGCTGCTAGTAGAATGGAGCGGTCAACTGATTTTTTTAGGTTTAAAAGGTGAGAAAATTGTTGGACACTGGAATACGGTCGAGGCGTTCCCTCCACAGAGTGAGTGGAAGGATAATAATGGATCCTTATTCACATACTCTTGTCTAAAACCATCCTCAGAGGAATGTCCATTTCTCTTAGAAAGTTGAAGTAAGCTCGAGTGGCCTCTCTACTCATCCCTATTAACATGAGTCCAATCGTATTCTCATCTGTGTAGATCACAAAACCACGAAGCGTTTGCTGCTCACCCTGCATCCACACCTTGACCAATACGATGTCATTCGGACTGAGTAGCGGCTCGTCAATCTCGAGAGCCAACCCCCCCAGACTCAAGTCCTTGGTCACCGCACTGCCTATTTGATTCCCTCTTCGGATCAGCTCAACATCTAAGGATAGTTTGATTCTAGGATAATAACGGTTTTCCACTGTAGACTCCTGGTAGGCTGGCTACATAGTCTTTCATTGGAACTCAACGTGAATCTGATACTTGTATAAAGCAGTGATGGCCTTATAAACATTCATCAGCCGAGCTATAAATATTCTCTATCGAAGAGTTGGCTAGCTGAGACAGAAATCAGATATTCACAGAAAACCCAACGAGTTACACCAAACAAACAACACAAGGAGTTTATCCATTTCTCTCTTTTAATTATGTACAATGAATCCAATCCCGCTGAATAATAGCGATCAATCCCTGACATAGATCAACTTTTTACTAAAACAAATCGTGTTGAATTACAGATTGCAAATGAACATAAGTCATCAAGATCACATCAAGGCTCTGCAGTGGATCGTAAATCTGCTAAGAAGTCATGATATTCCATTCCTGGTATGTGGTGGTCTGGCCACTATTGGTTATGGGGCGAAAAGAGACTTAAATGACATTGATCTGTTTGTGCCGACTGAGCACTTTCGGCGGGTTGTCGCTTTGGGTAAGACGCACATCTCCAAACCTGCACAGCACTATTGCGAAGCGGCCGAAGGCTGGGATCTTGAATATGTACAGTTCATTTACAGTGGCGTAAAGATAGAGGTCGGCAATCCTGACAGCGCTAAAATACTCGATCATGCTTCAGGTCGTTGGGTCGATTTACAGCTGGATTTTTCATCTGTCGAAATAACACAGGTGTTTGGCATTGAGCTGCCTTTGATCAAACAAGAAGAATTAACCGCCTACAAATCGAAGCTCGCTCGTGCTGTTGACCAACAAGATATACGGGCCATGCACCCCTCAGATTAGACCATCCCCATGTCTACACTTAAAGCCATTAAGAGAAAGTCCTTGTCTGCCATCGTACTGTTGTTTGCTGGATACGCCTTAATCTGCGGATACACCTATCTCAACCAGGATCGAATCATTTTCCCCGCAAGCCGTCTAGCTGCGGATACTCGCTTGAATTTGACTCTTGATCACCAGGAACTCTATATCGATACCCCAGATGGAGCACGCCTGCACGGCGTACTCTTCAAGAGCAAAAATCCCAAAGGATTGATCCTGCATTTTCATGGTAATGCTGAAAACATGCTTTCCATGCAATCTGTCGCTGAACCATTCATCCATCGAAACTATAACTTCCTGGCGATGGACTATCGCAGCTATGGAAAAAGCAACGGTGAATTAAGTGAAGAGAATCTGTTTTCGGATGCTGCATTGTTTATGCAGCATCTATTGAAATCAGGATGGGAAAGCAGTGAGATCATTCTTTACGGGCGATCAATAGGCACTGGTATCGCGATACAACTTGCCTCCAAATATAACATCAAGGGACTGATTCTCTCAGCTCCCTTCTATAGTCTGCCATCACTGGCTGAGCTTCACTTTCCTCTCTTACCGGTGGCTCTACTTCTGAAGTATCAACTGGATTCCGCCAAGTATCTTACTCAAGTCAAATCTCCAGTCCTGATCATGCATGGTGATAGCGATCAAATTATCCCGCTCGAACAGGCAGAACGTCTCGCTAAAATCAAAGGGAAACTGGTGGTTCTGAAAAATGGCCGGCATAACAACCTGGATGGCTTCGATCAATTTTGGGCGGAAATCGACGCTTTTCTATCCATTCTCTAGTGTAGTGTCCTATATTAAAGCGTGCATTTAGAAAGCCACTCAAGCCGCGAGTGCAAGGCGCAGCCCGACGGGAATGGCCGTTCCCTTTCCAAGGGGTGCAACGCCGCAATCGTGGCTTGAGTGGCTTGCTGCAGGGCGAGGCAAGGGATTTAAGCTCAATTTCATGATAGGCCTCGTCTAAATGTATGATTTATATAGGACACTACACTAACATCAACTCACACAACTGCATCGATCCTATCTAAATGATGTTCTCTGATTGATCGATCGCTGAGCACGCAAACTCACTTGGCACACCATTAAACCTAAAAAAATCAGTTGACCGCTCCATTCTAATAGCACCCTTCACGCTGTCCAACTGATCTTTTTAGGTTAAACAACCCATTATTTGATATACGTTCACTAAATAGAGAACGCGATTCAAAAAAACATTGACTTGGGCTATCCCTTTCACTAATTATTAACAGAAATTAAACAATGACACTGTTTATATTTGCTATTATTTCATGTGAAGGACATAAGCCTACTTCGGCCGCTTCAAGAATCCAAACAAACGAAGTAACTTATTGATTGATGGTTAATTATAGGGGAATAGTGATATGTCATCAGAGAAACGAGTAGGCATGGGACCTGTCCCTACCGAACCTGAGATGTATATTAATGAGAGGCAAGTAGAGGGAATGTCGATCCTGAAAAAATTCGGCTGGAACCTGGTCTGTATAAGAAGAGCCAATTTCGGCCAGTCACTTACCGTGCTTAAAAACCGCCAGGAAAGATCGATCGGCATTCTGGATGAGGATGGAATCCTCAAACTCTCGCCTGAACTCAAGATCCGTCAGGCCAATCATTAGGGACGTACAGGATTAGCTAACAAGGCGTGAACTCACCGATTGATTGCTCAGGCCGAAACCTCAATCAATGTTTTCGATTGAGTTAGGACCTTCCATCTGGTTGAGCTCCAGCGCAGCCTGAAGCTCAGCACTCTCCCACTCAAATCTTGGTAAATTGCTGAATGATTGGATTAGGCCATTGGTCCAGGCTTGTTGCAACTCTTTCAGATAGTCACCCTGCTCTTCAAATTTACAGCGGCTTGCCAGCTGAAACTGATCCGCCTGATAGAGCGATAACTCATAAGGAGGGCCAACTGTGATATTGGACATGGTGGTGGAACTTAGCGAAACCAGCGCGAGTCTGGCGCAATCATTCAGCGGTAACTCATAATTGAGTACCCGATCGAGTACCGGCTTACCGTACTTGGTCTCACCGATCTGCAGATAGGGGGTGCTTTTCGAGGCCTCTATGTGGTTGCCTTGTGGATAGATCAGCATCAGGCCATGGGGTTGCCCCTGAATTTGTCCGCCTATGATCAATGATACCTCGCCACTCACACCAGCCTGTTGCAGAGCGTTGTTATGCTGTTGTTGCACTTGCTGACTGATCCGCCCTACATAGTCGGCCGCCTCAAACAGGTATCTGACGGAGAGCAGACTGTCGACACCACTCGGGTAGTCGATATCCCGCTGGATAATGTTGACAATCTCCTGAGTCGTCGCCAGATTTCCTGCCGATAGAATCACAAACAGTCGATCCGGCGCTGGCTTGAAGAGATGCATCTTGGAATAGGATGTCACGTAATCCACACCAGCATTGGTGCGGGAATCCGAAGCGAACAACATGCCGTCCTTGACACAGATACCGAGACAATAAGTCATATACTGACCTTTCTGATTGAAACCACTTGAGCCATCTTAATACAAATTTGAAATCCCTGGATACCGTTAGCGCAAC
>JARRQD010000334.1:0-3953 GCA_037382205.1 Candidatus Thiodiazotropha sp. | reverse complement strand
TACTCAGACTCGAACCGAGAAACAGAATCGGCAACAACAGGTTGCCAGTAAACAGGATACGCAGACTCGGCCAGTGTTTGCGATCAATGATACTCTCCAGCCAGGTCAGCCATCGGTGCAGCGAACCGGAAACCGCCTCGGGACCCGGCAGTGACTCATCCGCGTTGGTTTTCTGTTCCACTTGCATAGCGCGACTCTACCATGAACCCGAAATCCGGGTTAGTCATCAGCTGTAAGTTGTTGAAAATATTCGAGACGCCAGCTGCGTATCGCATCGCCCAACGCTTTACCCCGCACTCCTGAGGCAGTCAACTGCTCGGGCAGGGACGCCAGCAGAGCCTGGCGAGCCCTACTCAAACGGGGCTTGAGTGAATCCATCGGCTCGGGCCAAAGTGCCTCAGCCGCCAACATGAACGCCTCGAAACGCTGCGGCTGCTGTCTGGGCTTAAGCTTGCTGACCAGATCGAACAGCCGCTCATGATTCGCCTCAGCCGTTTGGACAGAGGATAGCTGCAGAAGGTCACTGATCAGCTCACCTGTCCGTTTGTCGATGCGCCTCATCGCCAGCCAAGCCGCAAGATCTGGCTGAGCCTGAGCACTATAAAACAGCGCTACCGCTGAGCGTATCTGTGGCTCATCACTGATGGGTACCAGCCTTTTCAAAGCGGTCACCATCGGCCCGTCTGTCGTACGGCCATGTCCGGATTGCCCAGCCATCACATCCGCTACCTCAGGCAACAGCTTTGACAATGCACCACAACCAAGCAAGACCTCAAAAAAGCGCCAGGGTTGAGGTTCTGCCATAGCACGACTCAACTCTTTCAAGATCCGTTCGGTCGATAGGGTCGACAACTCCTCAATTGTCGCCATCTGCTTCATCAGTCGATGCGTTTCATGGGCGACTCGAAACCCCCAACACCCCAGTTTGGCGGCAAAACGGGCGATCCTTAGCAACCGCAGAGGGTCTTCGCTAAAGGCTGGGGTGATATGGCGCAATCGCCCCGCCTGCAGATCTTGCTCACCACCGCAGACGTCGATCAGCTGGCCGGTCTCATCCATCGCCAGGGCATTGATGGTCAGATCACGGCGCAGCAGATCCTGCTCCAGAGTCACTTCAGGCCCATAGCTCAATTCGAAGCCCTTATAGCCAGGCGCCGCCTTGACCTCGGTTCGAGCCAGGGCATACTCCTCACCATTCTGCGGATGCAAAAACACCGGAAAATCCCGGTCGGCTGGTCGGTAACCCTGGGCCAACATCGCTTCCGGGGTGGCGCCAACCACTACCCAATCCCGCTCACGATAGGGGATCTTCAGCAGCTGATCCCGAACAGCACCACCAACCAGATAGACCTTCATTCCGACACCTTAAGCTGCTTAGCCATTGTGCTCATCATGCCCATCCCGGGCCAGCTGCTGTTGCTGTTTCTGTTGCAGTTGCCACATCTGATAGTAGCGTCCCTGCTGCTGCAGGAGCTGGGGATGGGTTCCCTGCTCCACAATCCTGCCTTGATCCATCACCAGAATGCGATCCGCATCGACCACGGTTGAGAGCCGGTGGGCAATCACCAGTGTAGTGTGGTCTCTCGCCACCTCCTTCAGCGTCTCCTGAATCGACTGCTCGGTCTTCGTATCCAATGAAGAGGTGGCCTCATCGAAAACCAGGATTTGCGGCCGTTTCAACATCGCCCGGGCAATCGCCACCCGCTGCTTCTCGCCGCCAGAGAGTTTCAGTCCCCGCTCCCCCACCACCGTCTGATAGCCATCAGGCAGTTGATCAATGAAATCAGAGATATGGGCAATGCGCGCAGCCTCCTCGATCTGCTGTTGGCAGGCGTTGGGGTTGCCATAGGCAAGGTTATAGAGAATGCTCTCGTTGAACAGCACCGTATCCTGAGGAACGATACCGATCGCCGAGCGCAACGACTGCCGAGTCAGCTGACGGATATCCTGCCCATCCACAGTAATCGCACCCGCCGTGACATCATAGAAGCGAAACAGCAGACGAGAGAGGGTCGATTTGCCAGCGCCGCTGTGGCCGACCACCGCCAGCTTCTCCCCCGCCTTGAGGGTAAAATCCACACTATGCAGGATCTGTCGCTCAGGCTGATAGGCAAAATCAACCTGCTCAAAGCGCACCTCCCCACCCTGCAGTTTCAACGATTTGGCATCTTCGGCATCGGTAATCTCAGGCTGCTGCTCCAATAGTTTGAAGATCAGATCCATATCCGCCAACGAATATTTGATCTGCCGATAGACGATGCCGAGAAAATTGAGCGGGATGAAGAGCTGCAGCATGAAGGTGTTTACCAGCACCAGGTCACCGATCGACATACTGCCCTGAACCACCCCGTCAGCCGCATAGATCATAATGATCGCCACGCCGACGGCAATGATGCCCCCCTGGCCGAAATTGAGCAACGACATGGAGGTCTGGCTCTTCACCGCATTGTCCTCCCAGTCGGACAAAGTATCATCGAAGCGGCGTAACTCAAGATCTTCATTGCCGAAATACTTCACCGTCTCGTAGTTGATCAGGCTATCGAAGGCCTGACTGTTGGCCTCGGAATCGAGCCGATTCATGATGTGGCGATACTCCATACGCCACTCGGTGATCGCCAGGGTGAATGCCACATAGACAACCACGGTGCCAAAAGTCACCAGGGCGAATTTGATCTCGTACTGGGTCAGCAGCACTGCGGCCACCAGAGAGAACTCCACCACCATCGGCAGAATGCTGAAAACCATATAGTTGAGGATGGTGCTGACGGAACGGGTGCCACGCTCCAGGTCTCGGCTGATGGCCCCGGTCTGCCGCTCCAGGTGAAAACGTAGCGACAGATCGTGCAGGTGGGTCAGCACCTTGTTGGAGAGATTTCGCATCGCCCGATAACGTACCCGGGCAAATATGGCATCACGCAGCTCATTGAACAGGGAACTAGCGAGTCTCAGTACACCATAGCCGATCAACAGAAACAGAGGCAGCACCAGAATCGTTTGGTCGGACTTCTCCAGACTGTCGACAATCTCCTTAAGCACCAGGGGTATGCCCACATTGGCCAGCTTGGCGAACACCAGACAGCCCAGGGCGAACAGCGCACGCCCCCGATACTCCCAGAGGAAAGGCAGCATACTTTTCAGATTGTGTAGATCACGACGATCCGTATGGACCGGACTTTGGGATGCAATATGGTGAACCATGCCAACTTCAGTGGGTAGTGAAAAAACGGCATATTATCGGAATTTTCCCGATCATGCGCGAGTGATTTGACAAGACTACTCCAAAAGGTACTGGGCGAATGTGAGAAATATAGAACGAAGTACGCTGAAACTGAAAATCGACTCGAAAGGTAAGCAATCCGAATAAAGACACAAGCAAGACTCGTTCACATTGTGACATCTAATATTTAGGGCTCAGGGTGAAAAACCGCTTACAGGGTATCCACCATGAGTAGATTAGCGGCCCATTGTTCTATTGCAGCGATTTCGGCTTAGCAAGCTTATCTTAAATCCATTTGGGCAAATGGCCGAACTTCAACTCCAGCATCTTAGCAAGCATGGCGGCCTCACCACGCTTCCTACCTTCTTCACGACCTTTCACAATGCCCTCCTGCATCCCTTGCGCCTTCCCTTGCCAGGCCCACTTCATCACTCTTTCGGCTAACATAGTCTTCACCTCATTCAGATCAGCCAACACCGGATAACCGGGTCGGCACAGCACTTTTTTCAACCACACCGCAAAGGCACGCCGTAACGACACCTGCTCCGGGGCATAGAGACAATCATCGGCCCACTACACCCGCCAGATGTTGCACTGGCCAATAAGCTGGCAAGGATTGCATGGGCGGTACTGGCAACGGGTAAACCCTATCAGGCGAGCTGAGTAGTGGTAACAGTTTAACAAATTCTGACATTGAAGGTTTAAAAGGAGCTATCCCAAAACGGTAAAACAGCGG
>JARRQD010000333.1:0-7074 GCA_037382205.1 Candidatus Thiodiazotropha sp. | reverse complement strand
CCTAGTTCAGCCAACAGGCTTCCAGGCAGCCTATCTTTCTGTTGCTGTGCCGCTTAGAGAAGTGTGAAACCCATAGCTACGCAAACCAGTCTGAATCGGGTGAGGCCCGCGTCGCTGGCCACAGCTCTGGCGGTGGCGGTAAAGCGCCTTTTTTCATGAGATGATTCAGGAGCTTGTCGATGACCGCCCGATCCTTGATACTGGCGATTATCTTGGCTTCGCCTCCGTACTTCTCGCAGGTAGATAGGTCAATATTGAACTCACGCTTCAGGCGCTGCGCTTTCAGCCATGCGTCTTGCGCCACAACTCGGGCTAAAGCCACGACGCTTGCAGCTGAACGCGACCAGGTGTTCGTGATGGCATTCGCTGCATTGCACCCGCAGAAAACCATGCTCCAACCGTCCGCATTTGAGGTCATCGGCAAATTCCTGTTGCACATGAAAAGGCAAGGACTTGCCCTGCATGGCCATCACATCCCTGAACTCAGGATAATGCCGCTCGATGATTTGATAGAGAAGTATCTGGTCCAGTCGATGACGTTTATATGGTGGGCTTTGTGGCGACCGATCCTTGATCGCGTCTCGAGGCATATCGTTCTCCATTCCATGGACAGACAAATGTTCTCTATCTGTATATAATGAAAAGCTTCAACGTCACCCTGATAATTTCAATGCCGCCTGCAAATCTTCGTGCTCGAACGCGCTGGCCATACGTGTTATCTCAACACGCTTGGCTCCGACTTCTGCTGCTACTGCCTGCCAAGTGCGTGTCACCTCTGCCACTTCATGGATAATAGTTCGTGCCTGTCCGTCGCCAAGACCAAAATAACCTGCCGTTTCACGCAATAACGCCACTGAGCAGGTACCTTCGTCAAGATCAATATTTGTTGTCAGTATCCGCGCCTTCACATCCACCGGTGTCGGATTGAGATCATAGGCAGGCGAAAGGATCCAGCCCCCCTGCCCTGACCACAGGAACCCATGGTTACGCAAGTGATCGTCAACATTGGACACCAGAACATTAAAAACCACACGGCGATAAAGTTGCAACGCATCTTCCTTAGCCTTGGCACCATGCGCCGTCAAAGCATCGACCAGTTCTGGGTAACTGCCAAGTTCACCGTCGCGTGACCCCGTCATCGACATCGCTGACAGAAAGGGAATTCGCCAACCGTTGCTACGATCAAAACGGCGCGACAGCAGCACCTGTTTACCGGCAACCTGCAGCAATGCATGCCTGGGGGTTTGAATACCCGACTGCTCCGCCAATCTGAGCGCGATTTCTTCCCAGGTTTCAATGCTGTATTCATCGGACTCCTTGGGGAATTTCGCGATCGACAGATGGCCATGCTGATCGATCACGGATGCCTAGGGACGAGCGCCACCCAGTGACGACCCCGGCGCGAAAATCAGTTGCAAATCATCATCCGTCTCTTCGTCACGCTCTATCCGTTCAGTGATCTGAAGCAGGCGACCCAGCTCAATGAGCGCAGGAACACCGTCACGTAACGGTGACTGAAAGTCCTCCTCACCACGCCAGCGAAACCTGAGCGAACCCATGCGGGTCTCATCCGCTACACCAAGCAGATAATGAATTCTCCCAGCGTACGCACCTGCCGTCCCTCACGCTCCGCCAGACGTCTTTCAGCACGCTGCATCAGGCGTCTGCCCCAGGTATCCGGTGCCGAGTCGCCAATCGACCCGAATATGGGCTGGCCCACCTGCGGCGGGAATGCCCCCTTAGTCAGCGTCAGTGCCGGCTCAATCGAAAACCGGTTTGCATCGCCAAGCCAGGTCTCGTCATATTCAAAGGTGACGGTCTCTCCACGGCGTGATGCCTGACGATGAAGTATCCCAAGGGGTCGTACCTGCCCTTCCAGATCAATATACACCTCGACGTCAGTCATCCGATTTCTTCCTGCGCTTCGTCGACATTCGCACGCGCTTGGGCAGTTCCCCGGAAGCAAGCGCCTGACCGATTTCATCATGGGCCGGATCGGCGAGTTGATCGAGTCTTCCCAGTAAACCCAGCGCCTGTAAGACCGCAGCATAGATTCCCATACTCACACCCGGATCACCCGCCTCTAACCGCTGCAGGGTTGCCCGGCTGGTAAAGGCACGCTCTGCAACCACAGCCATAGTCAAATGTAAATAAGCCATTTTTATCTTTTATATTCAATGGCTTATTTTCAAGCTAATTGGCGATACCATGAAAAATAGCATGCTCAGAAATTCCTTCAAAATACTCGAGAAAATTTTTGATTAACACCGCCACACAGCCCCTCTGATTTCAACCCGACTCACATAAATACAAAGTTTGACAATCTTTGTATTTCTACCTAGCATTCTATATGAAAGCATCTACCCTCGGAGGCCATTATGCATATTTCACTAACCCCTGAACTGGAATCTCGCGTTAAAGCCAAAGTGGAAACCGGTTTTTACAACAATGCGAGTGAAGTCATCCGTGAGGCGCTCCGTTTTATGGAAACCCATGAAGACTGGATTCATGAGATCAAACTGACTCGGCTACGTGAGCAACTGAAAGTCGGAGTAGACCAACTAGACCGTGGAGAAGGTATCGCAATCGAATCAAGATCGGCGCTCGACACCTTGTTTGACGATATCAAGAGCTGACCTTCATGGCTTCCCATCAGCTCGTCATTGCGCCTGCTGCTAAAAATGACCTCAAAGAAATTTACCAATACGGCCTGCGACAGTGGGGACAGTCACAATCCGAAAGCTACCTGTCCACCATTAGGAAGCAATTCTGGTTGCTAACTCAGCAACCACTTATGGGCACCGAGCGCCCCGAACTCCTGCCAGATACCAGAAGTCTCCCTATAGAAAGCCATACCCTGTTTTACCGCGCGACCGCCAACAGGGTTGAAATCATGCGGGTACTACATGGCCGCCAGGATCCACAACGCCATCTGAAATAGCCAGGCATAACGTATGCCTTAGTACGCATGTGCAGCAGGTATAGCCGGTTTCCGTATTGCTCCAGAACGCGAGTTGTTCAACCTAAAAAGATCAGTTGGACAGCGTGAAGGGTGCGCTTGTGGTGGTGCAGGGCAAGGGTCGCTCCTGCACATCCATGTGCCCGCGACACTTGTGCAGCGTGCCATTCACGCTGTAGCGTGATTCACCCAGTAGGTGACCATAACCATCGAAGCGATTTTCATTATAATCAAACACCTGCTATCAGAATGGAGCGGTCAACTGATTTTTTTAGGTTCAACTCCTTCCAGTCGCCGCGGGCATAGGAGCCGTAGAGAATAATCATCCCTACCGCCGGGCAGTGCTCGCGCACAAGCGCCACGATCCGTTGCAGGTCGCTACGCTTGCTTTCCGGAAGAGAGGTCAAATCAGTGTTCATCAATCCTTGTCGGGTCTGTGGTGGGGCGGACAGACCCGCCTATAGTATCAGCAAGAATCTCCATTTTCTTCTTGGTTGGTGCTTAATTGAAAGCGTCTGTCTGCATTATTGCATTATCTTCTCGGCAACTGGCAGTTTCTCCCGTTCATGACCAGAAGATTCCCATCGGCTGTTCTCGAAGCCATCGGCCTTAGGAAGTTGGCTGAAGCGCTGAAGGCTTTTGGACTTCAAACACCCTCCAACCAATTTTCCACCTTTAACCCCGGCACACGCGAGAACTTTCGAACATTGGCAGTGACAACCGTATGATCCAGTGAAAGGGTATGGGCGGCTATGAGCAGGTCATTGGGACCGATGGGCGTGCCCTGGCGCGTCAGGTACTGGCGGATATCTCCATAGTGGTGGTCGGCTGGCGCTTCTAGGGGCAGGGTCTCCAGAGCGGAGAGGATTAGGTCGACCTAGTCCACCAGGTTTTTGGAGCCCGACTTGGCGGCACCGAATCGGAGTTCGGCCGCTACGATGATGCTGGTGCAGACGGTCTCTTCACCTACCTCTGCGATTCGTTTGGCAACGATACCCTGAGGGTGACGCACTAGATCGGAAAGAATATTGGTATCGAGCAAATAGCGCAACGGCATGGTCAAAGCGTCGTGTCGTCCAGCGGGGGCAGATCCTCGTCCACATCGGGAAAGGACTCATTCAATGGCTCCAGCGTATCGAGCAGGGCGAGCAGCCGGCCTTTCCGGATCGGCTCAACGATCAGCCGGTCTCCCTCTTTGCGGAGGATTGCTTCGTCCCCTTCCAGTTCGAACTCCCGGGGTATGCGTAGCGCCTGATTTCGACCATTGCGGAATAGGCGGACATGTCGTTCAGGCTGTGCCATTCAGGCTTCTCCTATAAATAGCATATGCTTAAGCAGATGCCTGGACTGTGGGGTTGTCAATGTGACTCTTGCGGCGAGCCCACAAATCCCGCCAATGAGTGAACACATAAAAAGCGCAACAACCTTCCCTGGTTAGATGTACGCCAATGGCGCATAGTCTCCCTTTGGTTATCATAGAGACTCTATATTTTTTTACCAAACTCAGTAAAAGCCGCTTTCATCGTACCAACGCAGCGGACCAGCGGAAATTGGCAGCGCTGGTGCATTGGTACGCTGAAAGCGACTTTTACCCCAGGGCGTGGTTGTGTAAACACCATCCAGGAACAGCATGTGAAAGTGAACATTGAGATTCAGCGCACCACCAAAACGCTGGATCTGGGTCACCGCCCCGGTCTGCCTGGTCTTTCGAGTGAATCCTACCTTCTGAATTAGCAGTGATATGGCCAGGTACATTGCCTAAATACTCATCCAGGACAACATTCACTCATGGTCAAGTAAGAAACCGATGCTGTTGCCAGCAGCAACAGACCACAACCGATATTCACCTGCCGGAAGGGCGAAGGCGCAGAATAAATATCGGCTGTCGGGATAAGTTTCTGGTGAGGGGCGCAGGCGAAGATTGGGACGATGCTTACCTCGACGACTAGCATCACAAAGTTGTGGGGGCAAGAGAACTGCCCTTGAATACTCGCGATGCTTGTTCACCATCTCGTTAATAAATCCTTAAGAAACCACCGCGCCGTCGCAACTCCAACGATACACATTTCAATGGAGCGACGACGCGTTTGCATATCTGTGACATCGACTCCCGCGCCTTAACAACTCCTAGCTGACGCGATTTATGATCAGTCACAACCATCGTTTTCAGTCTCATAAGCGCCTGTTTCCGGATCGGTCTTCGGTGCACCATCCGCATTGGTGACCACAATGCCGGTAAACATCATGGACTGAATACGCGAGAAATGGTTGTCCATGGCGGCTGCGACCTGACGGTCAGTAAGGCCATCGTAAATCATGATGTGACCGGCCCGTTCCCAACGTAGATCCTCCTGCGTGGGTTGCATCAGTCGTCGTTGCTGCCAATCTTCGTCAGTTCCGCCACCCAGGGCGCTTTGCGCCAGGTTGGCGAACAACAGCAAGGTGAAACATCCGAACAGATAGTGATATCGTTTACTCATGGTCGTTCTCCTTTCACGGTAATGCTTCTTTTCCGCTATTGGTGTTGTCTGAAGCAACTACTCTAAGGCTTTATCTTTCCTCTATCTCCTGTCCATAGCAGTGATCTTCCACGCTCCATTTTGGTGACATATTTCCGATCCACACATTGCGATGGAGCATTGAACTAATTACGACACTTCCCTGTGCCAATATCGGCAACCAAAACGCTCTAGAATGTCTCCAGGCAGACATTGTCGATTTGAAGCTGACTGCTTCTCCCCACCGCAAAACGCGAGATGCCGCGATCAGGCAGGTTGGGTTGAGCCGGATCGGCTTCAAGCGTCAGCGTACCTTCCACCCAATTACCAACTTCAGCGTGAGGCTGCTGCGTGACACTGATGTTGACCAAGCCGCCATAATCCTTCTGCCCCAGCTTCTTTCCATTCATTCTATGGAAGGTACCGCTCCAGGATTTGATCTCATTATTGATGCCAAGATTGACCACCTGGTTATTGTCAGTACCCTTGTTTTCGGCATAGTCGAGTGTTACCCGCTTGATCCGCTGCTCGGGTACCACCTGGACCAGTATTTGCCTGAACGAAAGGACCGGTGGCTCACCGATAATGCCACTATTTATCACGCTGGCGTGGCCGTCAGGGACCTGCTGCATATCTTCGTTGTAGTATTCGTAAAATGTAATCAACGCCTTGTCGAACTGTTTTTGATCGCCAGGAGCGAAGGTTTTGTCTTCGACTTTATCGAAGGGGTAGCACACTGTTGCCGCCTGCACAGTAACGCCACAAAACATCAGCGCAAATGCAGCAAGCAGTTGTCCGGCATGGCACTTGTTAGTCACAAAGTGTTTTAGTTTCATTGATCTTCTCCTTAAGCACTCCTGTCATATGGGTACGAGATGCCGCTTGTTTGACAGGAGTAAAACACACGGCACTTAGCTAATATCCGAGCTGAGAGACAAAAGTCTTACCTAGCCTAAAGCGGCTATTTGAATGTGGTTCTCAGGGTTTTCATGCCGCTTATCTCTTCCGCGCTGAACTCTTCTGAAGCAAGAATTTGACGATCCTCTTCCGTCGCCATCAATGCATGTATTGGCTTATCCAGTGCGTTTCGGTAGAAGCGTATCGCTATCCGGTCCTGACGCTCATCCACCCGGGTGTTCGAAGCAATCTCTTTATACCGGATGACAAAAGGAACACTGAACGAGTTTGGCGTGTGCCACTTCCAAGGATGCTCATCATCCAGCTCAATTTTACTAATCTCGGTTATCGTGTGTTCTCGGCTGACAAAGACCTCGTTCAGGTTATCCTCAACAAATCGTTGCAAGTCATCTTTGTTCGGTTGGGGTATGCCCTCGTAGCTGTTGTAAGTGGTCAGAAATCTGACGTATTTATACTGATCACCCATCTTTTGGTAACGCGCCAGTCCACCCACCAGCACCATAGCATCAGGAGCCCCGTCGACCTTCGCTTGTCGCTTGATGACCACACCGCGATCCCAGTACCAGACCAGATCCCTTGGGTGGAGGTAGGACTCGCCATGTTTACCCTCCACCACCTCAACATCGATCAGGCCTTTGCGGTTCCTCGGTGTAGCATCTTGTATGACCTGATCGTCACTGGGAAAGGCGGAAGCATTTC
>JARRQD010000332.1:0-3965 GCA_037382205.1 Candidatus Thiodiazotropha sp. | reverse complement strand
AGTGATGGTGGGCAAACATGCCTCTGCTTATGTTGTGTTGACAGGAGGCTTGGGTCACCTCGATGAGATGGCGGAGATCCTCACTCTGGTGCAGACAGGAAAAACCCGCAAAATCCCGATCATTCTGGTAGACGGGGCGTTTTGGGGCGGGTTGCTGGATTGGTTTCGCAATACCCTCTGCCCTGCTGGCACCATCGACCAGGAGGATCTGGATCTGGTGCAGGTCTGCGAGCAACCACAACAGGTTGTGGAAGCGATCTTCAACCACTATGAGACACGACGCTTCGAGCCCTCTCCTGCCGAGCAGGAGATACTGCTTGAGCTGTAACAAATGGGGGGAGGATATGATGATTAAGCTGAATGCCCTGGCCAAAGTCCTGCTGTGTGCTGCTCTGTTCAGTGGACTGCCGCTGTTTGCGGAGGATCAGGCCGTTCCTGAGCCGCCGGAGCTGCCGCTGCCCGAGGTGATCGTTGATGGTGAGGTGATTGAGCCGGATATCACCATCATCAAACGGGATGAGGGCACCATTACCGAATATCGGGTCAATGGTCAGCTCTATATGGTTAAGATCCAGCCGGACAATGGCCCCGCTTATTACATGAGCGATCGGGATGGGGATGGGGAGTTTGACTCCCGCTCCAACGACCCGACCAATATTTCAGTGCCTCAGTGGATATTGCTGCGTTGGTGAGCGGGGTTTGATGAGTCATCTATTAGCTGCCCTCGAACAGCTCGCACGGGGGTTTGATCAGATCAACGAGAGGCTGGGCCAGGCAATCTCCTGGCTGAGCCTGTTGATGGTGCTGGTGACTGTGACCGTGGTGGTGCTGCGCTACGTTTTTGGGCTCGGCTGGATCTGGCTGCAGGAGTCGGTCACCTTTATGCATGCCGCCCTGTTTCTGCTGGGGGCCGCCTATACACTTAAGCATGAAGGCCATGTACGGGTCGATATCCTCTATCGTAAATTCACTGAACGAGGTCGGGCCTGGGTCGATCTGATTGGCACCCTGACCCTGCTGCTGCCGGTCTGCCTGTTCATCTTTTTTATCAGCTGGGACTATGTGGCTAAATCCTGGGATCTCTATGAGGGTTCCAGAGAGGTTGGCGGTCTGGATGGGGTGTTTCTATTGAAGAGCCTGATCCTGGTGATGGCAGTGCTGTTACTACTGCAGGGGCTCTCCATGGCAGTGCGCAGTCTGGGGCTGATCCTGGGGTATCGGCAGGGGACTTCTACGGGATCTACTGATGGCTGAATATCTTCCCCTGATTCTGTTTCTACTGGTCTGTCTGGTGCTGCTGTTTGGTTACCCGGTGGCTTTCTCCTTGGGTGGGACTTCGCTGGCTTTTGCCTGGCTCGGAACCTATACCGGCCAATTCGATGATGCCTTCCTGCACGCCTTGCCAAATCGGCTCTATGGCATCATGACCAATGAGACCCTGATTGCTGTGCCTCTGTTTGTGTTCATGGGGGTGATGCTAGAGCGTTCCAGGGTGGCGGAGAATCTGCTCGACACCATGGCCAGCCTGTTCGGCTCCCTGCGTGGTGGTCTCGGTATCTCGGTCACCATCGTCGGTATGCTGTTGGCCGCCAGCACCGGTATCGTCGGTGCGACCGTGGTCACCATGGGGCTGTTGTCTCTGCCGACTATGCTCAAGCGTAACTACGATCCGGCGATCTCCTGCGGGGTAATCTGTGCCGCTGGTACCCTGGGGCAGATTATCCCCCCCTCGATCATTCTGGTGCTGCTCGGGGATGTGCTTTCTGCCGCCTATCAGCAGGCTCAGCTCGATATGGGGATCTTTTCACCGGATACCGTTTCAGTGGGTGACCTGTTTATCGGTGCTTTGCTGCCCGGTTTGATGCTGGTGCTGCTCTACCTGCTCTATATTATCTTTGTTGCTGTGGTTAAGCCGGCATCGGTACCGGCTATTCCGACTGATAAGATGCCGAAAAAGGGTGCCCTGATGGGTAAGACCTTTAAGGTATTGTTGCCGCCGCTGCTGTTGATCGTCGCGGTATTGGGTTCGATTTTGGGTGGGCTGGCAACGCCAACCGAGGCCGCTTCCGTTGGCGCAATCGGCGCCATACTGCTGGCCTTCAGTCAAAATCAGCTTAATCTGAAAACCCTCAAAGAGGTGGTTACGAGTACCACCAAAGTCACCAGTATGGTGTTCATGATCTTTATCGGCGCCTCGCTCTTCTCGCTGGTTTTCCGTGGCTTTGGCGGTGATGAAATGGTGACTGAGCTATTGACCGATCTACCGGGTGGGGTGATCGGCGCCATGTTGGTGGTGATGCTGGTGATGTTCCTGCTCGGCTTCATCCTCGACTTTATTGAGATCACCTTCGTGGTGGTGCCCATCGTCGGCCCGATCCTGCTGGCGATGGGGTTGGATCCGGTCTGGCTCGGGGTGATGATCGCCATCAATCTACAGACCTCCTTTCTGACCCCACCCTTTGGCTTCGCACTGTTCTATCTGCGTGGTGTGGCTCCGAAGCAGATCTCTACCGGCGCTATCTATCGCGGTGTTGCGCCATTCATTGTTATTCAACTTTTAATGCTTGGCTTGCTGGCTTACTGGCCGCAACTTGCTACCTGGCTGCCGAATGTAATTTACGGTTGACTATAAGCGTGAGGAATGGCTATGGGATTTCAGAGAATCATGGGGCTTGATGTGACGGATGATGGTGAGTACCAGAAGTATCGGCAAGCCATGGAGCCGATTTTGAATTCAATCGGTGGCGCATTCGGCTACGATTTTAAAATTGCCGAAGTGTTACGTTCTAAAACCGAACAAAATATCAACCGGGTTTTTACCATTGAGTTTCCAACCAGGCAGGATATGGAGTCGTTCTTTTCCCGGCCTGACTATTTAGAGATAAAAAAACGCCACCTGGATGGTGCGATCAAAAGTAAAACGGTCATCGCTATGCACGAGACGGATTCCTGACATGCTCGACCTACCCCTAAGATTTTATTAATCACTGCGGGATTATTTTTTTAAGCTTTTTTATAAGCCGCGATAGACTGTTATATCGAGTAGCCGTTATGCAAAGGGGCCTGAAATTATTTTCATATTGGATTTAGTAGGGCGTGGAATCGTGGCCGAAACCACTGTGGCCTGGAACTATCGTCGTGCTTGAAGCTGTCACCACAAACATGCCTATTCTCCCGGAATGGGCAAAAATCGTTGCATTTAACCTGCTCGGTATCTATGTGATATTGCAACTTATTCATTTGATATTAAAAAAATTGCAAACAGCTGAGCTTCGTTCAGCAGTATCTGCATTGAAGAATCTCAGCGAAGAGGCGATCAGCAAGGCTGGGGGGGCACTTCAACTCCCTGTGGAACGTCCAAAACTTGCACTTTTTGCATTGGTGATTGATGCAGCGCTTTTATATGTTTTTGCATTTATCATCTTTGCTTTATTTGCAGTCTTTTTTATGCTGGGCGCATCCTCTACAGAGATTCCATTTTCTAAGCGAATGATAGCGTTTGGGATTTCAGCGCTTCTTGTCATTGCGAGTCGGTGGTACTACGCATCCGCTGAGCGTCAACGTATCGCATTAGTTGAACGTTGGAAGAACAAGAAATAGCCACCGATATCTATGAGTCATTTTTTTATGTTTTTAAGAATTTGGCTTAGCTGGTTCTGATCCTTGATCAATATAGGATTATCGTTTGTCTGCAAGTGAATATTGCTTTTATTAACCTAAAAAAATCAGTTGACCGCTCCATTCTGATAGCAGGTGTTTGATTATAATGAAAATCGCTTCGATGGTTATGGTCACCTACTGGGTGAATCACGCTACAGCGTGAATTGCACGCTTGTAGCGGTGCATGGCGGCGTTGCAACGCCTTGGAATAGCAGGCTATTGCGCGTCGTTGCGCGCCGTGCAGGGATGCACAAGTGTCGCGGGCACATGGATGTGCAGGAGCGACCCTTGCCCTGCACCACCAC
>JARRQD010000331.1:0-3989 GCA_037382205.1 Candidatus Thiodiazotropha sp. | reverse complement strand
TCGAGCATCTGCGCATGGATCTCGACCGTATACAGGAGTCGATCATTACCGTGACCGAAATGAACACCAGTATCGCCAGCGCCGTGCAGGAACAACACAGCGTGGTGGAAGAGATCAACCGCAACATTCACAATATCAGCGAGGTCTCCAACCTGACTGCCCAGGATGCGCGGGAATCCACCCAGGCCGCTATGGAACTGGGCGAAAACGCACAGGCGCTGATGGTGTTGATCAAGCAGGTCACCAGCTAAGTCGTTTATTGCCCAGAGCCCATCGTCAACCGGTGTGTACTATTGACCCGGCAACCAGATGGATGGCGTTCAGAAATTTAAAGGACAAGCCCCGCTGCCGACCGAGCCCGAATGTTTGATCCGGGAACGCACCCTCGGTACATTCATAGCCCCCCCTGATATGCACGGCGGCAAACTCATCCGAACAGCGATTGATTGATTACAGCCTGTATGAACTGGATTTTATGCATTGCCTCATCCACACTATAAGCAGAAGAATAAAAAACGATCATAGTTTGAGGAGTCACCACTATGTCCAGCAACTTCGACAGCAAAGAATTCAGAGACACCCTCAGTGCTCTGACGGTATCCCAACAACGGCGTGTTGCTTCGAAATTTATCGAAAAAGTCATCGATCTGGCGGATGAACGATGCCTGGATAATATTGTAAAGCTGTTCAGCAATCAGGAGATCAGTGCACAGGATCTTGAGGCAGCCCATCGCCGAGCGCGTTCCATCTATGTGGAGACTCATCCACACTCGGATCTTTCCGAGTTAAATTATGACCATCAGGCAAAGCACTTCGTGGCCGAGGCCTGTATGACTTGCGTTGCCCCGGTCTATGAAGAGCCCCAGGTTTGCCATCTCGCTCAAAGGGTCGCCATGTATTGCCGCCTGGCAAGAACCTGTTCGAGCATAGGACATGAAGATGAAACGGTCGATTTTTCCCAAGCCGAGAAGGTGACAAAAAAATCGATTGCCGAACAACACGCCATTTTACGAGCCTTTTTGCAAGAAACCTGACAACCCGGCGCCAATCGGAGGATTCCGGAACCATTCAGTGGTTCCCAAGTATCTGTCAACAGGCAGTTGGTGTATCCTGGCCTGATGATTGTAGATAGACCCGAGATCCCCCTTATCGCCATCTACACCGATTTCGGACCCACTGGCCCCTACCTGGGTCAAATGGCCGCGGTGATTGCAGTGCTGGCGCCCAAGCTGCCTCAGGTCACACTGATGGCGGACGCGCCGATGTTCGATCCCCAGTCCGCTGGGCTCTTGTTGGCCCACCTGTGCAACGACCTCCCTGCCCAGACACTGGTATTGGCTGTGGTTGACCCGGGTGTCGGCGGGGAGAGGCGTCCCATCATGATGAACAACGGTACACACCTGTTTGTCGGACCCGACAACGGCTTGTTCGTCCCTGTCGTGCGACGCTCTGAGCATTGCGAAATCGAGGCCATCACGTGGCGCCCCCAAAGGCTCTCGGACAGCTTTCACGGGCGCGATCTGTTCGCACCCGTAGCGGCAAAACTTGCTATCGGCGAAGCCGTCTCGGGAACCCCTCTCAGCCCACGGGAGCTGGTCGAATATGATCTGGCTTTTGACAATAACAGAGTCATCTATATCGACAACTACGGTAATGCATTGACAGGGATAGATGGGCGAGATATCAGCGACGACAAGGTGATATCAGTCAACGGCGCCACACTGCGCTATGCGCGTACATTCTCCGAGGTACCCGTGGGCCAGCCATTCTGGTACCGCAACTCCAACAATCTGCTTGAAATCGCCGTCAATCGCGGAAACGCCTCTCAGCTGCTGAATCTCGAGCCGAGAATGAGAGTCCTGTTTCAGACTTCAGTACCGTGAAACAAACGACTGACTCTGAATAGCATTCAAAACCGCGAATAGACACGAATCACCGCGTATCCTCGCTAATGCAATGTTCGAGCACGTAGGTTGGAGTGAGTAAAACGAAGCCCAACAAATACCATACGGCTAAAAGGCATGCAAAGAGAGGTAATGTGATGGTGGGGTCTTTTTGTAAGGCTTGCCGTATTTATTGGAATTGATTGTTGGGATTCGTTTCACTCACCCCAACGCGCTGAATCTGTTTATCCTTAGGAAGGACGCTTGCCACCACGCCACACATAAAGCTCCATTGCGGAGAGATCGCAACGGTTGCAACTACTGCCACACTCCGCCTTAATCTTGCGCCGCTCCACCCTGCCTTTCCGCTCCCACTGTTCAAGCATACCCCGCACTGCATCCGCATCCGCATCCAGATGTCTGGCGATATCGGCCAGTGAGGCTTCACCTCGCTGTTGTAGATAGTCACGGATTGCTGACAACATCAGGCCTCAACTCCTCTGTTAGCTTGATCGCGCAGTGACCAGAATCTCAACCCGGCAATGGTGGCTACCAGGATACCGATCAGTGCGATCACCCAATAGAGCCCGCTGTCGGGATGACTGTCATAGGTTGAGAGCTGATAGAAAAGACTGGCGCTGACATAGGCAACCCCTGTCGACCAGGCCACCACAAAGGCCGCCCATCTCGACCCAGCCTCACGACGAATCGCGCCGATGGTTGCCACACAGGGGGAGTAGAGGAGAATAAACAGTAGATAGGCGAAGGCCCCAGCTTGACCATCGAAGCGGGCGGCCATAGCGCCGAAGACACCCAAATTGATCGCTTGTTCTTCGGCAACGACTTGCGCATTGGAGATATCCCCCACATCCAGCGCCAATGGATCAGTAATCAGATCTTTTACGCCGAGTAGATTCTCAGGCACAGTCGCGGCGGCCGCACTGATTGCACGCCAGAAATCGAACACATCATGCTGTGGCTCGATACCCGCTTCATCATTCGCCAGATTCGTATAGAGGGCATCCAATGTGCCCACCACGGTCTCTTTGGCGAGAATCCCGGTAAACACACCCACTGTCGCCGGCCAGTTATCCTCGGAGATGCCCATCGGAGAGAGGACCGGAGTTACCGTCTTGCTCACTGCACTGAGCACGGAGTGCTCGGTATCCTCATTGCCAAAGCTACCGTCAGTGCCAATCGAATTCAGGGTATTGATCAACAGCACCATCAGCACAATCACCTGTCCCGCCTCTTTTATGAACAGTTTCACCCGATCCCAGGTGCGCAGTAACACACCGCGTAGGGTTGGCATGTGGTAATGGGGAAGCTCCATCATGAAGCCGGCGCTCTCACCGGAGAGCAGGGTCTTCTTCATGATCAATCCGGTCAGGATCGCCACTACGATACCGATCAGATAGAGTCCAAACACCAGGTTCTGGCCACTTTGAGGGAAGAATGCCGCCGCAAACAGTACATAGACCGGTAGACGCGCACCACAGGACATAAACGGGTTCATTAGAATGGTCAGTTTGCGCTCTCGATCACTCTCCAAGGTGCGGGTCGCCATGACGGCTGGAACATTACAGCCGAAACCGACGATCATCGGTACGAATGCCTTGCCGGGTAGACCAATGGAACGCATAAATCGATCCATAACGAAGGCGGCTCGCGCCATATAGCCAGAATCCTCGATCACCGATAGAAACAGATAGAGCGCCGTAATGATGGGGATAAAGGTAGCAACAACCTGAACACCACCGCCAGCCCCATCCGCCAGCAATACCACCAGCCAGTCCGGCAACCCCCATCCGCTCAGTAGATGACCGAGACCATCAACAAACAGAGCGCCGGCCACCCCATCGAAAAAGTCGATGAAGGCCCCACCGATGTTGATGGCGAACATGAACATCAGATACATCACCGCAAGAAAGATGGGGATACCGAAGAGTCGGCTGAGTACCATTTTGTCGATGCGGTCGCTGACCGTCTTTTCCAGCCGGCCATGGTTCGTAGTGACAATCTGGGAAATGGCATGAGCATGGCTGAAACGGGAGTCGGCAATGTGGATATCCAGCTCCTCATCCACTCGATCCTCGATCATTTTAC
>JARRQD010000330.1:0-3997 GCA_037382205.1 Candidatus Thiodiazotropha sp. | reverse complement strand
GTGTGTGGTCTTGACCTGGTACAGTTTTCTCTTTTGGCATGAAGCCTGGGAGGCCGGCTGGTCGTCCGATACCATTTGGGGACCGAAACTGTGGAAAGCCTATCTGGCCATGCCGATTGGTTTTTTTGCCATCAGCTTGCAATATTTTGCGGATATCATCTGTCTAATCACTGGTAAGGAACACCCTTTCGGTATTGAACCGGCAACACCACCAGAGGCATCATGATGGACCCTTTGACACTGGGTGGGTTGGCCGCAATCTGTCTCATCCTGCTTTTATTGAGCGGTATGCCGGTCGCCTTCGCGCTTGGCTTTACTGCAATTCTTTTTCTCTTGATCTATGACGGTATCGGCGCCTTTGCCGTGGTTGCCGATACCCTGTTTGCCTCCCTCGATGAATTCGCGCTACTCTCGATTCCGATGTTTCTGTTGATGGGGGCCGCAATCGCCGCATCCCGTGCCGGCGCGGATCTTTATGAGGCGCTGGACCGCTGGCTCTACCGGGTCCCTGGCGGACTGCTGATCTCCAACATCGGCGCCTGCGGTATCTTTGCCGCTTTGACCGGCTCCTCACCGGCCACCTGTGCTGCGATCGGTAAAATGGGCATCCCCGAAATGCGTAAGCGCGGTTATCCGGCAGGCTTGGCAACCGGCTCTATTGCAGCCGGTGGAACCCTGGGCATACTGATCCCGCCATCGATCACTATGATTGTCTACGGCATCTCCACCGAAACATCAATCGGACGTTTGTTCGCCGCAGGTCTGCTGCCCGGCCTGATGTTGATCGGCCTGTTTATCGGCTGGTCGCTTTTCTATTCCCACATCAAGGGCTATCGCTTTACCGATGAAAACAAGCATTTCAGCTTGCGAGAGAAGCTGGTTATATTGCCCAAGGTGATACCCTTCTTGATTATCATCGTGCTGGTACTCTGGGCGCTGTACGGTGGTGTGGCCACACCTTCCGAGGCCTCAGGTGTGGGCGCACTGGTCTGCATTCTGCTGGTGATGATTATCTATAAGGTTTGGCAACCGGGTAAACTCTGGCAGATTGTTGGATCGGCCACTCGTGAATCGGTGATGCTGATGATGATCATCGGTATGGCCGGCCTGTTCAGCTACATGATGTCCAGCCTCTATATTGCCCAGGGGATTACCGAGTATATCGCCGCCCAGGAGCTCAGTCCCTGGCTGCTGATGTTGTATGTCAATCTGTTTCTCTTGGTTGCTGGCTTTTTCCTCCCACCAGTGGCGGTCATTCTGATGACCTCGCCCACCCTGGTACCGATTGTCATACAGGCCGGTTTTGATCCGATCTGGTTTGGGGTGATGTTGACCCTCAATATGGAGGTGGGCTTGATTACACCACCTGTGGGCTTGAATCTCTATGTCATCAACGGCATTGTGCCGGATGTGGATCTGAAGACCGTGCTCATAGGAGCATTGCCATTCATGCTCTGTATCTTCGTTGGCATTGGGCTGTTAATCCTTTTCCCAGAAATTGCGCTCTGGCTGCCGGAGCTGCTGATGGGGGCGATTCAATGAGCGCCTTTGGCTGGCTTGAGCGGATGCTCAATGGGGTGGCCGACCATGGCATGGAGTTGATCGGCCTGAGGGAGCGAGATCAACACAATCCATCTATTTCTGAACTCTGCCACCGGCTGGTCGATGGTGTCGGTGAAGCTTCGAATATTGCGCTGGCCAGAGAGATTCTACAACGATGGCGGGAGATGGAGAACGAGCAGCGGCTGGATTTCCTGCAGGTGCTTGCCATTGAGCTGGACCCTGATCCGGTTGAGATCAAACAGGCCGCAGAAAACTACCATTCACGAGACCCACTCAGTCTGCAAAAACTTTTGGATGTCAGTGAGCCTCCCAGGCAGGAGCTATTCAGACGGCTCAACATGGCGCCAGGTGCCACGGCAATCCTGGTCGAGATGAGAGCTGAGCTCCTGACATGGCTTCGAAATCGCCCTGACCTGCTCGGTGTCGACTACGATATGCGTCACCTACTGGCCTCCTGGTTCAATCGGGGCTTTCTCGACCTGCAACGGATCGACTGGGACAGTTCCGCATCGGTGCTGGAAAAACTGATCCGCTATGAAGCCGTCCACCCGATGCAGGGCTGGGATGACCTGCGTCGGCGACTTGCCGAAGACAGACTGTGTTACGCCTTTTTTCATCCTGCCCTACCGCAGGATCCTCTGATCTTTGTTGAGGTTGCCCTCACCCGTGAGATCAGTGATTCCGTCAACAATCTGATCGACCCTGAATTTCCACTGAGTGATCCAACCACAGCCGATACAGCCATCTTCTACTCCATCAATAATGCCTTGAAGGGCCTTCGAGGGATCAGCTTCGGTAATTTTCTCATCAAACAGGTGGTCAATGAACTCAAGCAGACCTTTCCCAATGTCCAGCGGTTTGTAACCCTGTCTCCTATCACCCGTATCCGCAAGGCGCTGCAACAGCTGCAAACAGCCACCACAGGTGGAATGGATCAGCGGGACCTGGAGAAGCTGCTGGGTGAGCGTAAGCAGCAACTGATCAAGCTCACCGAATGCCACGATCTGATCAGCGCACTGGACAAGCTACTCGACAGCCCACAAGCGAGTCAGAATGATGACCTGGTCACCTCTACCCTCAACGATCTGGTATTGTTCTATTTGGTATTTCTGAAAAAGGGTGAACACGCCTATGAGCCAGTAGCCCATTTCCATCTCTCCAATGGCGCCAGACTGGATCGAATCAATCTGTTTGCCAATCTGTCTGAGCGGGGAAACGCCGAGTCCTGGGGATGCATGGTCAACTATCGATATGAAGAACCAAACCTGGTTGTCAACCATGAAGCCTATCTCAACAATGGGCAAATTGCGCTTTCTAAAGATCTGCAACAAAGCTATCAGCGCATACAAAGCATCTTGCAAGAGAGCAACTAACCAGAGTGACTATGGATATCATGGCATTGTTACTTGCCGGTGCCCTGGCGGGTACTGCTGCTGGCCTATTAGGTATTGGCGGTGGAGTGATTATTGTACCGGTGCTCTCACTGGTGTTTGACTCGGCCGGTATCCCAGCGGATACAATTATCAAGGTCGCTGTTGGCACCTCCCTGGCAACCATTGTGTTTACCGCAATCTCATCGATCTGGGCCCACCATCAACGGGGAGCGGTACGCTGGCCCCTGGTAAAAACCATGACCCCTGGCGTTGTCGTGGGCTCCTTGGTTGGCGCCTGGTTGGCAGACATCATCCCCGGTTACTGGCTGACTGTCGGTTTTATCAGCTTTCTTATCCTTGTCTCGATTCAGATGACCATTGGGCCAATCTCGGCAAACCGTACCCTGCCTGGGCCACAGACGCTTCGAGGGGTCTCGGCCTTGGTGGGTTGCCTGTCATCATTGATGGGTATAGGAGGTGGCGCCCTGCACGTTCCCTTCTTGAGTTGGTTTGGGGTCCCGGTTAAACAGGCCATAGCAACGGCTGCAGCAATTGGCTTCCCATTAGCGGTAACCGCCAGTCTTGGGTTCATCTTCACCGGTCTGAATGAAAAGCACTTACCGGATCACAGCCTCGGTTATGTCAACCTACCCGCCTTTGCCGGTGTTGTAGCGGCCAGTATTCTGTTTGCACCCTTGGGTGCCGCACTGGCTCACAAGCTGCCTGATCGGTTGATCAAGAGGGTATTCGCTCTCTTCCTGTTTCTATTGGCGATGCGGATGGCTTATAAAATGCTGTAGTTCATCAAACCTTAAAATCCGTTGACCGCTCCATTCTACTATTCATTTTTTTACCGAAAATCTATTCGGGAGGCAGACTCACCCTGTCAAACCAATCATCCTAAAAAGATCTGTTGGACAGCGTGATTCACCCAGTAGGTGACCATAACCATCGAAGCGATTTTCATCATAATCAAACACCACTTGGAGGGGCTGTGAGCCTCCATCTTGTTGAGGTATTCTTTTCGAGTGGCCTCGGCCTTGGCCCGCTCGATGTCGAGG
>JARRQD010000329.1:0-4010 GCA_037382205.1 Candidatus Thiodiazotropha sp. | reverse complement strand
CTTTCACCGCTGCGGATACTCTCGACAGCCATATGCACGGCGGTTAGCGAAGAGGAGCACACCGTATCAACAGCCATGCTGGGACCATGAAAATTACAGAAATAGGAGACTCGGTTTGCAATCGGTGCGGCATTTAGGGATAGAGGAACTGTCTCTCCCTTGAATAGCGCCTCAGCGCCAACCAAGGTGTAGTCCTTATGCATAACGCCGACAAAGACACCGACCCGGCGGCGCGGATTAACCCCGTGCGATGCGACGATATTTCCCGGCGTGTAACCCGCGTCTTCAACGGCCTCCCAACAAGTCTGCAGGAACAGCCGCTCCTGGGGATCCATGAATTCCGCCTCGCGTGGGGATATGCGGAAGAATTTGGCGTCGAAGCAGTCGGGATCACTGATAAAACCACCCCATTTCGACATTTTTTTACCCGACGGCGAAGTCAAGCCCTGCAACGTGCGCCAATCCCAACGCGATGCCGGAATTTCGGTTATGCAATCCTTTCCCTCCTTCAGGTTTGTCCAAAACTCCTGAATGGAGTCGGCCCCGGGATACCGCCCGGCGATACCGACAATGGCAACCTGTGTAGGCTCCTTGTCACGTTCCTCACTCGCCACACCAGCAGGCAAATGCGTGGCCCGCAGATCGGCACTGATGGGGGAAGGTGTACGCTCCCGCGACTTTTCCGATTTCGTAAATGATGTGGGGTATTCCCGGTCGAGATGATCCGCCAGTTCGGCTATGGTCGTGTACTCAAACAACAGGGTCGGCGCCAATGATGAGGATACCTTCGCCTCTATTGTCTTGACCACTTCCAGCAGAAGAGCAGAATCCAAGCCCATCTCATAGTATCCCGCCTGCGGATTGATCGCCTCGACAGGCCGGTTAAGCCGCTGCGCCATCAGGCGGCGCAGGAAGTGTTCCGCACCGCTCTCCTCAACCGCGCCAGGCACAGCTTCGTTCATGCCCTCGTGTGTGGGGCTGGGCGCTTTTGCAACACCCGGCGCCGGCCCCATGGCGCCTCTCCTAACCAGCTTGCTGCAAAGATTGCTCAGCTCGCCTAGTTTCTGCCCTTGTTGATCGAAGAACTCCAGGGTCAGATAGACAATATCATTCTTACGTCTAAGAGCATCGGTTCTGACAAGTGTCAAACAGTGCCTATGAAACAGAGAGGAGGCGCGAAAAGACTCATACGATAGCGGCAGGAACAACACATCCTGATCTTCGCCAAGGGTACTCAACATGACGGACGCACCTATTGCGCTGCCATCGATCAGTACCGGATGAAACATAAAACCGTCGGCACTGGGCAATGCATGCTCGGCAAGCGCGATATCAACGAGCACCCCTGACTCGAGTCGATAGACTTCGCCGTCGGCCTTCATGAATCCCTCATGCACGAGCTCATGTCGTCGGCAGTCGTTATATCGTTGATCCAGGGGAGTTACATCTTTGGCGGATCGTTTCAACGCTGCTACGTTGATGCTTTCATCGTTCCGCACGGGGTTCACCGACACCATTTCAGCGCCGGCATAAGTTACCTTCTCAGCCGAATTGGCACTGTCGCTACGCGTCTGCCCCTCCACATGGATCCTCCAATTGCCCTTCGTCTCTTCGGCGCATTGAATAGAGAGATGAACGTCATGGTTTTCGCTCACGACTAAGGGATGGTATATCACCAGATTGCGAAGCTCCAACCTGTCTACGTTATAACTGTGCTCCCGAAAGATCTGATACAGCAGATCGATATAGGCCAGTCCGGGCAGCAGCATCTGCCCCTTGACCTTGTGATTCTTCACAATCGGATGGTTTGCATTGATATACAGATCTTCTCGCATCTTGATTCGCCTATCGTCTCGCTATCCGTGGGCTAGGGCTCATGCTTCACCAATCCTCTGTTTCCATATATTGATAGGGCCACAAAGATCTTCCGGCTTGGTATAAGGTGAATCCCCGGCATTTCGATGATCCGCCGAAACGGCCGTCTGCACGGAGGGTCGGCCGTAGACATCGTATCTATTCAGTTTGGGCGGAGATAATGGCTGACGAATCACCTGTCGCTGCGCGGGGTCTGTCCAAGACTCCAGGATGACATGGGCGTTCGTCCCTCCATCCGCAAAGCAATTAATGGCTCCGATCTTCGACGCCCCCTGCCAATCGACCGCACGGCGAGGAAAATAGAAGGGCGATGCGTCGATGTTGAAATGTTTCATCGGCGCTTCACCGGATAGAAAAGGCACGAGCATGCTGTTTTCCAACATCAACACCAACTTAATAAAGCTGGCGATCCCTTCGGCACATAGCGGATGCCCGATGTTGGGCTTAATCGAACCCAGTCCCATGGCAGCTTCGTTATGTTCCCGATAAACGGACTGAATCGCCTTCAGCTCCAGTAAATCCGTTACCTCGGAACCCGAACCATTGACGTCGATGAAACCGACATCCTCGGCACCTATACCGCTTGTTTCCAGCGCCCTCTTTAAAACCTCTTTTTGCGCCTGCAGATTGGGCGTAGCCGGCCCGGCGGTTCTGCCGTCGTTGTTAATGGCCATTCCCTTTATCACAGCATGAATTTGGTCGCCGTCCTCGAGCGCCTGCTGAACCGTCTTCAACATGACCATACCCACGCCCTCGCCTAAGACAATCCCACTGGCACGCTGGTCGAAGATATGGAACGCGGGCTCTTTGCTTAGGATGCCCCGCTGATCAAACAGCCTATGACCACCGTCATCACTCATTAAACTCACACCGCCAACCATGGCGGTATCTATTTCACCGCCACGCAAGGCCTGCATCGCCATATTCATCGCAACCAGAGCTGAGGAACAGGCGGTATCCAGGATGATACTGGGGCCTCGTAAATCAAAAAACTGGGAAACATTCGCCGCCAGGTAGTTCGGACCGATAGCGACGATCGGGTTTCTGGCCTGGCGCAAACGCTCTTCATCAGGCAGATGCCGGCTGCGTGCGCCCAGGTAGACACCCGTCGCTTTTCCCTTCACCTCCTCCAGCGTGTATCCCGCGTGATACAGCAGCTTCAGGCTCTCCTCCAGCACCAACAGCGCTTGGGGGTCCATCACCTTCGCATCCTCGTCGGGAATCAGAAAAAATCCGGGATCGAAATGTGTAACATCGCTCATCAGAGCGGCGTTGTAGTGGTTTGTATATCCCCAACGCTCGGGCGGCACAGATGCGATGGCGGAGCGGCCCTCAGACAACAGTCTCCAGTACGCCTGGAGATTGTCTGCCCCAGGGAATCGACACGAAAGACCGATGACTGCAATATCGGAGGTATCGCCAGCCATCACCCGAGGCACCTCTTCCTGCGGCGCTTGTGCCGACTGCTGCCTTGCGGCGGGAACACGCAAGGGAACCACAGCAGCCGAGGTCTGTATGGCATCCCCCCCTTTGAAATCGTCAACGGTTACAACCTTGGTGACAGATTTTGCGTGGTGTTCAACTAACCATACGCTAAGCGATGCAATGGTCGGGTATTCGAGCAGGATGGAAGGATCCAGATCGCCCTCGACAAGTTTACCAACCGGAGCCAGCAATTGCGTCAGTAAAATGGAGTCAACGCCATAGTCTTGGAACGCTGCCTCCACATCGAGTTTTGACGTCGCTATTTTTAATTCCGTTGAAAACACATCAACCAGCCATGCCTGGGTTGCCGCAGCCAGCGTCTGCGCATTTTCCGGCATTGTCGCTACCGGTGTGTGTGGCTTGGGCGATGATGCGACGGTGTCCTGCGCTTGAACAACACGCTGCATGAGCCGCCGCGCCTGCCACAATGCAGGATCAACCATGGCAGGCAAAACCACTGAGTCCATCCGCCGACTCAGTACTTGGTCCAGCAGTTGCAGGCCCTCCTTGTCTGTCAGACTCAGCAACCCGGTCTGCCCATACGCC
Source organism: Candidatus Thiodiazotropha sp. (assembly GCA_037382205.1). Classification (GTDB taxonomy): domain Bacteria; phylum Pseudomonadota; class Gammaproteobacteria; order Chromatiales; family Chromatiaceae; genus Thiodiazotropha. Next base: position 104 of record JARRQD010000329.1, on the reverse strand, counting down.
AGGCTTTTCACCTCTCCCATGCCCACCTCTTTCCAATTCGGCCATTGGATACTCACGATCGGAAGATGTTGGCTGTTTGCCGCCGCTACGTAGTCCATATAGGC
>JARRQD010000328.1:0-11802 GCA_037382205.1 Candidatus Thiodiazotropha sp. | reverse complement strand
CTGGAACGCTTTCGTCAAAACGCAGACCGCTGTCTTCCGGGGTGCCTTCCAGGGCGTTTTTCTTGGCTTTGCCACGCTGATAGCTGATGGTTTGTTTGTCTTCCTCTGGGCGTTCTGGCGCCTCAGGCAGTTCGTTCAACAGATCGGCAATGGTCTGTTGATACGGGTTATCCATCATATTCCGCTTTTCTGACTGAGTAACTGTTTCTCGCCTGCTGATTTGTTGTAATTGAACCGGCCTTCCTCCAGTCGCTTGGCCCAAATACAGAACCCACTGCGATCAAAATAGAGAATCTTGAGCTGGGTTTGACGGCGATTGATGAACACAAAAAAATTCCCGCTGAGTGGCTCTTCGCCAATCAGGTTCTTTGCCATGGCCGCTAAACCGGTGAAAGAGCGGCGCATATCCGTGGGTTTGGCGTAAAGCCAGATCTTGACTTGGGATTCCGGAAAAAACATCAAATCGCACTGCCAGTGATCGTCCTGTGGGGAATCTGAATCTGGCGATGGCGTCTTGGCCAACGACTCGGTGATATCAATAAAATCCGAGGCTGCTGGTTGGCTGGCAAAATACTTCTGCCATTTCCATAAGCTGCTGGTGGCAATGTGATGCTTCTGGCAGAACTTAGTCTGAGCGAGCTCACTGATGGCGTACTCCTCCAGTAGCTTCTTCCATTGCGCTTTGCTTCTCCTTACACGTTTTTGGGGCTCTTGGGTTGATTGGGTGTTCAAGTCAATGGGGGTAGCTGAAGTTGGCATTATCCTAAAAAGATCAGTTGGACAGCGTGAAGGGTGCGCTTTCAACCCCCTTGTTGATCGGACTTGATTTTATAAATTATTCTATTTGCAGGTTTGTTGGGGTGCCCTTAAACTTTAAATTGGTTGGGGTGAGTGAAGCGAACCCCAACAATCAATTCCAATAGATAAGGCAATCCTTAAAAATACCCACCATCACATTACCTTTCAATGCATGCCGTTTAGCTGTATGGTGGCATGTGTTGGGGTTCGTTTCACTCACCCCAACCTACAGGCTATTTCATCAACTGTTCCCTTAATTTGAATCGGTCAAGCATTAGCTCTGTCGAGTACTTGCCTGTTTGGAGCTATCTATTTAGTTGAGTAACAACCACCTTTTCACCATCCCAAGAGTAATTTACGCTTCCCGCGTGCCGAGCGCCTTCACAAGTAGCAACCAACCTGAAAAAGAAATCCAAAAAGCTTAGCTCTCTATCCTCGATTCCATCTTTATCCTCATCTACTCGAAATAGCTTCGGATTCGGGTCGCCATCACATATAAAAAAGTCAAAAATCCCTCCTTCATAACAGGAGCAAATAAAATAATTACTCGGGAGTGAGATTTCCAGTTCTTCCTCTTCAATAAGCTCGTACAAAGAATCTTTTCAGCATCAAGTGAAGCTGCATTACGAGCACCTACGCTTTCTCCACCTGCCACCTGACTGGTTCCACTATCTGCCTTAAATTCCGCTTGACCTGTAACCCTTTTTCCGTGGTCAATACCGTGCCGAATGTCTGCTGATCATATTTGATGACTGAGTTGATCGCTTCACTGGCTTGGTTTATTTCTGCTTGGCTCGCTTGATCACTCAAGTTGATTGACAAGCCCATTTCCGTTGAGCGTGAGTCATGTTAGATATCACTAACCAGACGTCATCTTTTGTTGCCGTCGGATTTTGATGATCAGGTCATAAGGCAAGAGCAGCGTATCCGCTGCAAAACAGAAGGGTACATCCATCGCCATCAATATCGGCTGACCATACAAATAGTAGTCAGAAAAACTTCGTATGAACTCTTTTACAGCCGTTTCCGTACCCAGATAGGGATGTAGAATATGGTGATCGTAAAAATGCACTTTAACTGTCGAACAACCGGCCGATAAGCTCAACAAGAGGGCCATCAACAGGACATTTCCAACTTTTGCAAAACACCTCTTCCTTTTAACGATCGGCTCTAGCCACCACTCTACTGATATCATCTTAAACCTCCACTGTTATAAGCTTGTCATGCTGCGGCCATCCAGTTGCGCGCTGCTCTCATCATAAAGCGTGAATTCATTTTGAACAATTACATACTCAAGCACTCTATCACCTCGCCGCTACTGATCGTCTTTTCACTGGCAAGGAGACGTGCATGAAAAACCATCCCACAGTGTACTTTAGGATGCTTTCATCAGGAGAGAATATGTTCCAACTGTGACTTGCTATAACCCGCCTCTGCGCCAAATTCCTCGATAAGATCCCGGCCTGCGTGCTCTCTTGCTACTGTTTTCACTTCATTCTGCTCCAGATAGAGCTCATAGCGACTGCGCAGGTAGCCATAGCGCCTCCAGGCATCCCGCTGATTCAGGCCAACTCGACTTGAACGCTGGGATTTAAGCAACTTTGCCGCCCCACCCGGCCACTTCTGCTTGGTTTGTTTCTTCACTCGACGGTTTTTAGATTCATCCAGTTTGGTTTTCAATTTGGTATTGAGCTTCTCCTTTACCGCTCTCTTCAACTTCTTCTCTTTGTTTTTCATATTCCAGCCTCAACATGATCAGTACAGGTTCGTTTTAGGACCTTTGTATCACTACCCCAACCAACATACTGATTTATTGTAGTTTATTTAGCCAAAACTGTTTTTCGTTTGATAATATTCAATGCTTGGCGTGATCCACTCTGCTGGAATGGCAGTTCATTTTTTTAACAGGAAGCACTATCACTATGTACGAGTTTAATACGGAGATCGATCTCCCCTTCAGCCAAGCGGTCGACAAGGTGCGTGACACTTTAATGGAACAGCACTTAGGCATAGTCAGTGACGTGGACGTGCAGGCGATCTTCAAAAACAAGATGGACAAGGAGATTCCTCCCTACCATATCTTCGGCGCTTGCAATCCCTCTCTGGCTGACCGAGTCATTCAGGAGGAACCCAATGCTGGTACGCTGCTGCCCTGTAATTTCGTGCTGCGTGAACAGCAAAACGGCAAGGTGATTCTCAGCTTTATGGATCCGGAAGTGGTGCTCGGGCTATGTGTAACCGAAGAGCCGAAACGGGTAGCGGCGGAAGCCAAGGAAAAGCTGTTAAGGGTGATCGAAAAGCTGAATGGTTAGTCGCTGAATCAACAAGCCACGGATCGACCCAGCAGAGGCTTAAAACCCTGACAGTGAATGATCTATCGGTAACTGGTGGCGCTGCCAGTAAGCAGATAGCGAATGGCCTTGCGATTGGTCCATGAACTGGCCAGCCGCAGGGCCTGATCATAAGGGACCCAGCGATATTCGCTGTGCTCATCCAGCTGCAGCCTGGGGATGCGGCGACTGGGTAGCTGCAGAGCAAACCAATGCTCTCTATTGGTGCGAGCTGTCGCTGCGTAGCGGGCTCGCCAGTCAGGAAGAATGGGAAACTCGACCTGCTGCTGGAGGTTGATCAGTCGATCGCCAGCCATGATACCAGTCTCCTCGTAGAGCTCCCGCCGGGCCGCCTGCCCGGCTGACTCCCCCCACGCCATACTTCCGGTGACTGATTGCCAAAAGTGTTTGGGGCGAATCCGGCGCATCATCAGCACCTCAGCCTTGAGGGTGTAGACCACCACCAGTACAGATTCTGGTCGTTTGTAGGGTCTGCCCGGCATATCGGCGCCTGATCAGAAAGCTTTGTTTTCAGTGGAGAAGCATAGGTTGTTAGGCCTTCTCTTCTGCAGTAGGTTTACGGACCCGTATGGAGAGCTCGCGCAGTTGATCCTGAGACACTTCAGAGGGCGCTGAGGTGAGCATGCAGGCCGCCGTCTGGGTCTTCGGGAAGGCCATCACTTCACGAATTGAGGATGAGCCGGTCAGCAGCATGACCAGACGATCGAGCCCGAATGCCAATCCCCCATGGGGAGGACAGCCGAATTTCAGCGCACTGAGCAGAAAACCAAACTTCTCCTCAGCCTCTTCGTCGCTGATCTCCAGCAGCTGAAAGATCTTCTGTTGCACTTCCTGCTGATGGATACGAATCGAACCACCCCCCAGCTCGACACCATTCATCACCATGTCATAGGCGCGGGACTTACAAGCGCCCGGATCACTGTCGAGCAGCTCCAGCTGATCCAGTTTGGGCGAAGTGAAAGGATGGTGCAGCGGCGTCCAGCGATTATGCTGTTCATCCCACTCGAACATCGGGAAGTCGACGACCCACAGTGGCTCCCAATCACCCTGCATCAGTTCCATGTCCTGGCCAACTTTGACGCGCAAAGCGCCGAGTGCTTCGTTGACCACATGGGCCTTGTCGGCGCCAAAGAAGATCAGATCACCATCTTTGGCCGCCGTCCGCTCCAGGATGGCATTAACCACCTCATCCGGCAGGAACTTGAGTATCGGCGACTGCAGACCTTCAACGCCTTTGGCCAGCTCATTGACTTTGATATAGGCAAGCCCTTTGGCGCCATAGATCGCCACATACTTGGTGTATTCATCAATCTGTTTACGGCTCAGCGCACTGCCTCCAGGCACCTTCAAAGCGGCCACCCGGCCTTTAGCATCTTTGGCTGGGCCGGAGAAGACTTTGAACTCCACCGATTGCATCAGATCCCCCAGGTCGACCAGCTCCAGCGGAACCCGCAGGTCAGGGCGATCAGAACCGAAACGGGAGATGGCCTCATCGTAGGTCATGCGTGGAAATGGGTTGGGCAGTTCGATATCCAGCACTTCTTTATAGAGCTGGCGAATCATCTCCTCATTGAGCTGCAGAATCTCATCCTCGCTCATGAAGGAGGTCTCAAGATCGAGTTGAGTAAATTCAGGCTGGCGGTCGGCGCGCAGATCCTCATCTCGGAAACAGCGAACGATCTGGTAGTAGCGATCCATCCCGGACATCATCAATAACTGCTTGAACAGCTGAGGTGACTGGGGCAACGCAAAAAACTCTCCCGGGTGGGTGCGGCTTGGCACCAGGTAGTCCCGTGCGCCCTCTGGAGTGGCCTTGGTCAGCATCGGTGTCTCGATATCCATGAAACCCTGATCTTCGAGAAAACGCCGCAGGGATTTGGTCACCTGAGCACGAATCCGGATCTTCTCCAACATCTCCGGGCGTCGCAGATCGATATAGCGATAACGCAGGCGGATCTCTTCAGAGGCCTTCTCATGCTCATCAATCTGGAATGGCGGGGTATCTGAGCGATTCTGCACCTCATCTCGATCTCACCAGTAGACATCTCTTTGTTGACGGTACCCTCAGGCCGAGCCCTGACCCGCCCTTTCACACGCAACACAAATTCATTGCGCACCTGCTCAGCGGTTGAGAAAACCTCTGGTAGATCTGGGTCATAAACCACCTGCACCAGACCCTCTCGATCACGCAGGTCGATGAATATCACCCCACCATGATCACGACGGCGATGCACCCATCCACAAATTTCAACTTCCTGGTCGATATGGGAGCTATTGATCTGTCCACAATAATGACTGCGCATGGGTAATATCCTATGAGATTTCGCTGCAACGGCTAAAAAGCGGGAATGTTACGGCTTGACTTGCGCCTCTGCAAGCCCGGAGGTTGAGTTTACCGCTCCCATTGAGAGCAACATTTTCAATCCGTCATCCACACTCATCTCCAACTCGCGCACTTCCTCTTTGGGAATCAGTACGAAATAGCCCCCGGTGGGGTTGGGTGTGGTGGGTATGTAGACACTGACCAGGTCGCGCCCAAGGGCCTCCTGAATCGGGCCACCCTCTTCATTGGTGAGAAATGCCAGGGTCCACAAACCTCGCCGTGGAAACTCGACCAGCACAACCTTGCGAAACGATCTGCCGTTGTCGGAAAACATCGTTTCCACCAGTTGCTTGACGGCGGAATAGACCGATCTAACCAGAGGAATATGAGATACCAACCCCTCCCATAACCACACGAGACGACGGCCGAACAGATTTGCTGCGACCACGCCGGTAATGAAGAGAATCAGCAGAGAGAGCACCACGCCCAGACCGGGAATATGAAATCCGATCAGACTGTCAGGACGGTAGGCTTGTGGCAGCAGCAGCAAACTGCGATCCATCCAATCCACCAGCAGACTGACCACCAGATAGCTTGCCCCAAGCGGAAGCCAGACCAGCAAACCAGCGACCAGGTAACGTCGTAAGTATGTCATTCAGAGGCCAGAGTCCGTATCAGCTGTCGCAGGACCCGCTGCTACATCCCTTTGTTTTACCCTCTGATTTTCCGTTATCATGGACATTCTTCTTGTTACCGCCCTTAAAATCCGTCTCATACCAGCCACTCCCCTTGAGCCGGAATCCGGCTGCCGAGATCAGCTTTTTGAGGCTCTGCTGATGGCATTTTGGGCATTCGGTCAGGGGGGCATCACTCATCTTTTGCATCGCCTCCAACTCATGGTTACAGGCCTGGCAACGATACTCATAAATCGGCATTTTCACGCTTCCTCAATATTAGAATTTGGCAACCAAGTCTGGCTCAGTGGCCTGCAGTTGCTGAATCCTACCATATTGAGCTGGGTAGACTAATAATCATTGCCGTTTAAATCCTGGCTTCGCCACTGCTTCCCTATGGAATTTTGTGTACAAATGGACAGTAAATAACACGAATTGCCAGAAGATAGGCCGATGATTACCTTTTGATTGAAAATTAAAAATGTGTTCTTCACTCACTTATACACAAAAAAACACTCAGGAACCGCCCTCCTCCAGTTCTCTCATCTCGCGACGCTGCCTCAGCATCTCGCCCTGACGACGGGTAATGTGCCTGATCAGCGCATCCTGATCCGCTCCCCGAATCTGGGTAAAATTAATCCGAACATGGTGTGGGTAACCCTCATGCGTGCCATCCGATGGCTCAATACCGACCACCTCACCATACGCGAGTAGACCGGAAAATGAAGGTAATAACAGCATCTTAACCTCCACCTTCTCCCCAACATCAACAACTTCGGTGATATCCATCGCCAATCCACCGGCACTCAGATTGACCTGTTGGGAGGGACGATCAAGCAGCTCTCGGGCTTCGGTCAGAAAGCTGCGCCCGAGCAGGTTGATTTTCTCATCCAATGCCTTCAGATAATCAGCAATATCGGTATCCCGTTGTTCAATGCGGTGCATTGAGGCTGACAGGTGCTGGCTGATCTCCTGGAGGCGGGTCATCACAGTAAATCGCTCCCCCGCCCTCAACTGCTCATCGATACTGGCAGGGATCTCAGTCGCCGGGATCACCCGGTAACTCACTTGGATCGAATCATCTATGCGGTAAAACTCCCTGCGTTCATCCTGGATATTTTTTTCCTGGTCATCGATTGGCATCGGTGTCGCTCCTATTTTTCCTCAGGGATTGACGTCTGTTCAGCATCCAGTTCAATATCCTCACCACGCCTGATCACCAGCTCAACACGTCTATTCAGGGCCCGATTCTCGGGCGTATCATTGTCGACCAGGGGCTTGGAGTCGGCATAGCCCTGGATCAGAAAACGATCCTCTTCAATCGCGGCATTACTCAGCATCGCATGGACCACTGTCACAGCACGGGCTGAAGAGAGCTCCCAGTTAGAGCGGAAACGCCTGGTGGAGATCGGGATATTGTCAGTATGACCGGCAACAATGATTTTACCCGGCGTTGTGGCAATCACTTCAGTGATTTTTGTGATCACCTCGAAGAAATCCGGGTTCAGATTGGCCCGGCCTGATGGGAATGAGCCCTTTTCCTGGATGCGGATAATGATGTTAGTGCCTTCTGTCTCAACATCGATCAGCCCCTCACTGATCTCCTCTTCCAGCATCTCCTGCAACTCAGTCAAGAAACTCCTGCTCCAGATCACTGGTTACCTGGCGGATATCTTCTAATGGTGAAGGTTCGGGCTTACCCGGACTGAACTCTTGCATAATCACACTGGTGCCCTTGACGATCTCGACGGCCGGAATCTCCCGCTGTACGCCGAAGGCATCTTTCATCGTCTCAGCCATTTTTTTGAAGCGCTGTGCATCGACCTCGGCAAACGAGAGCAGTAACACAAAAAAGCACATCAGTAGCGACATCAGATCGGCAAAGGTTGCTAGCCAAGGTGGTAATCCATCAGGACATTTTGGACATTCATCAGCCATCCTTAACCATCCTGTACTGGTCGCTTACCGGTGGGTAAGTAGGTACTCAGGAGTTGCTCCAATACCCGCGGATTCATCCCCTCCTGGATCCCGGAGATGGTTTCAATGATCAACGATTTATTGGTTTTCTCCATAGAGCTGGCTCGGGCCAGTTTATCCGACATCGGTTGAGCAAAGGCATTCGCGATGACAGCGCCATAGAGGGTGGTCAACAGGGCAACGGCCATGGCAGGGCCGATACTGGCGGGATCCGACATGTTGGCCAGCATTTGCACCAATCCCACCAGGGTACCGATCATGCCCATAGCGGGCGCCATGACGGCCATATTCTTGAACATAGTCTGGCCCACTTCATGTCGTTGAATGGTTAAATCGATGTCTTTGGTCAGTAGTTTATTCACCAGCACCGGATCATGACCATCGACACAGAGCCCAATACCCTGCTTGAGAAAAGCATTGGAAATCTCCTGCCCCTCCAATGCCAAAAGGCCGTTTTTTCTGGCGATATCAGCCAACTCAACCGCCTCTTCTATGAGTTTTTTAGGGTCATCGGTCTTATAGAAAAATGCCTTCATACCAATGCTGAATGAGCCTAAAAAGTCGCCAAGGGAAACCTGCATGAGCGTTACCATGAAGGTACCGCCTACGACAATCAATAGGGAGGGAACATTGACAAACAGCATTACATCGCCGCCCGAGGCAATTGCACCAATGATAATGCCGAAACCGCCTAATAGACCAACCAGTGTCGCAATGTCCACCTAGCTTTCTCCAAAACTCCGTTGCCGTTTTTGATCTGCTTGAGAGTAAATATCAATCCAGGAAATTGAGATTTGTCTCTGAACATTTAATCTGTTTGGTTTAGCGGTCAGGTTAAGGCAAACTTTAATTCCTGACCCTGTTGCCCAGGCAATTTTTTGACAGACTCAAATACTCACAACTCAACTCAATCACAACCATGACAGACAACAAAAGCATACTGATTACGGGCTGCTCCAGCGGCATTGGCCTGTGTGTCGCAAAAGGGCTGAAAGCGCGCGGATATGCGGTCTATGCCAGCGCAAGAAAAGCATCTGATGTGGCAATGCTCAAGGAGCAAGGATTCAACGCTTACAGACTGGATCTGACCGATAGTCAGTCGATTGGGGATACTCTGCAACAGGTCCTTGAAGATACTGGTGGAACACTCTATGCACTGTTCAATAATGGCGCCTATGGCCAGGTTGGCGCGGTTGAAGATTTGAGTGTTGCCGTGTTACGCGAGCAGTTCGAGACCAATTTCTTTGGCTGGCACGACCTGACCTGCCGAGTGATCCCCGTTATGAGAGCACAGCAGACAGGTCGAATCATACAGAACAGTTCGATCCTGGGATTTATGACCCTACCTTACCGGGGCGCCTATGTAGCCAGCAAATATGCCCTGGAGGGTCTGACAGATACCTTGCGTCTGGAATTGGCTGACTCTGGAATCAAAGTTTCACTCATTGAGCCGGGCCCCATTGAGAGCCGCTTTCGTGAGAATGCCTTGAAAATGTGGCAAAAAAACATCGATCCAGAGAAATCAGCACATCGAGCCTACTATCAGTCGGCTGTCGATCGACTGCGTAAAGTGGGGCCAGCCACCCCATTCACTCTACCCGCTGAGGCTGTTTTGAAAAAAGTGACCCATGCGCTTGAAAGCCCTAGACCCAAAGTCCGCTACCCAATCACCGTTCCGACCTACCTGTTTGGCGCGTTACGTCGGGTGCTAACCAGTCGTGGTATGGATCGCCTGCTGCTCAAGGTCTCTGGAGATGGGAGACGCTGACTGATCAAAAACAGCTAGTTGAGATCGAAACTCAAAGTACGGCTCTGCCCATTGCGGATGATATCCACCTGAAGGTTTGAGGCATCTTTCAGCTGATCCATCAGTTTCATCGCCTCCCTGTCATTGGTCAAGGGTACACCATTGACCGCAGTGACCAGATCAGAGGGGCGAACACCAAGTTGATTGTAAAGCTCCCGGTTCTTTTGTGGCAGGATTCGATAACCCTTCATGCCGTCACGGGATTTAACCGGAACAAACCGGACATATTCGAAAACTTTCAAAGGCTCCTGGCGGATCATTTCCCGATATTTGCTGAGATTGGCGCTGCGCCCACTACGTACGTTTGGACCCGGGCCAAAATTATCTTTGAGATTGACTCTGCGTCGAGAGGATTTGCTGCTTTTGCGTACACTGGAAGTGCTCTTATTATTCAACTTCGGAAAACGTAATACCTCGGATTGTCCGTTTCTCAATAGAACAACCCGATCGGTATAGACGGCCTGCAAAGTGACTCCAGACATGACGGCACTGCCGACTTTGTGGTATTTCTGGTCGGAACCTTTGGCAATGATTGCTGCACCATTTTCCGGCTGATCAGCAACAAATACCCCATGCAAGGTCAGATTCAGGCGGGTTTCCGGCGCTTTCTTATCAACTTTTTTAGGTTTTGCAACGGCGCCGGCTTTACCAAACAGATGCAGATCCGAGACCTTTGAGAGTCGCACATCATTGGTAACGGCTGAACTTGAGCTGGAGGATTGCAGAGCTGACACCGGAATCTGATGATAGGGCACCTCAGGCACGGGTATCAGCCCCCAGGTCAGATCAGCTGCCCGCCCGCTGATCAGCAGAACCAGGAAGATGGCAACAAATATGGGCAGCTGATTGCTGACGAATCCCTCCAACCATTTGGGGGTACTCTTATCACCTATCCATTCATCCAGATAGGACTGTGCGCGTGTTGCAAAATTCATCTCAATAATCCACTCAGGCCTGTTACAGCTAATCCAATCAGCATTGTTAAAGTAATCTACCCTATTCAGGGTAGCGCATCAGTTCCGGATTCAGTTTAAATTCTCGCTTAATCTTAGCAAGCATCTTTTTGGCAAGTCTGTGATCTACCTCAGGACCTACTCTGACACGATAGTGTAGCTTTCCGTTCAATTTGACCGACATCATCTGAGCAGGCAGATCGGCTTTGCGTAAGTTCTGCACCAATTTTTTCGCATTCTTTTTGTTTGTCAGGCTTGCTACCTGTATCATCCAGGCACTTGGAGAAGCGCGTGGTTTATCGGCTTTTGCCGCTTTCTCGACTTCACGCTTCTTCTCAGGTTTGCTCGTTTTGGTCGGTTTTGCGCTCGGTTCTGGCTTGGTGTTTTCTGCGCCAGGTTTTGCCTCTGTTTGTGCGACTGGCGCCGGTACGACCGTTTTCTTCTGCGGCTTTTCGGAGATGGGATTGGCAACCGGCTTTTGCGGTTGGGATTGAGGATTGATGGGTATCGTATGGGCGGATTTATCGCTTTGTTCCACCGGTTCCTCGATCAACATTGGGACAAAAATCACCACCAGCGCCACCAGCACTGCCCCACCAAGCATCCTCTGTTTCAGTCTCTCCTCCAAGGCCATATCTTTTGCATCCGTCTTACAACTGTGATTTTCAATCTGGCGACTGCTTCGATATCAGCTCAGCTACCAGTTGATTTATGAGTCAAGATCTCTATTTTTGCAAGTATATCAGTTCCCTTAGGGGACCTCATGCCAAGTCTGTTAACCTAACAAGTCATAGCACCTCAAATCTGCGATTTCGATCTTGGTTCAACCTAAAAAGATCAGTTGGACAGCGTGAAGGGTGCGCTTGTGGTGGTGCAGGGCAAGGGTCGCTCCTACACATCCATGTGCCCGCGACACTTG
>JARRQD010000327.1:0-4097 GCA_037382205.1 Candidatus Thiodiazotropha sp. | reverse complement strand
TACCGCGTCGATCAAGATGCGGACTTCTTAGTCTAGTAACTGAGCTTCTAGCCGGTTTATGGCATCAACAATATCTTCCTGCTGCGAGAATACGATTTCGGGAACAGAGCCAATCTCAATCTGCAATGCGACGCGCTCGCCTTCAGCATTCCGGTGATCGACCACCCAGACCCCGGAAAACGCCGTCTCCCAGAGGGTGCTTTCTCCCAGGGCATCCATGGTCATGCGAATTTCACCTCGGCCGAGGAGATTCAACAGCTGCTCTTCATCACCTGGGCCAAATGGCAGTGAGCGCAGATCGATACAATGCGGCTCAGCTTGACTGGAAAAGCGCTGCAGTGCCTGGAGAATTTCGTGCAAGATGGGGAGTACGTTCCCGTGACTGGCCTGAGCGCCTTCGGGAGACTCAACTTTAATGGCGATGTCCTGGAGTCTTTGCATCAGGAGAGCCTTAAACATTAGCTTATTCGAAAGAATATCACTGATTTCTGATGATCGTGCTGATCTGGATCATCAATGGGTACTAAATTATATAATTAGCATCTAATTATTATGATGAGATTAAATAAATTCCTAATATTAAGTTATTCCCCATTCACTCAGGATTGATAAGATTTCACGAATGCCCCTCTCTACGGCAGGGGCAACCGGATCACTCAAGGACTCCCCCCAATCCAGCTCTTTTGGTTCAACCCCCACCAGGCAGCGTTGGGCCGGCAGGGTTTCTGACAAACGAGCGATGTCCAATAAATCACTAAGACTGACTTCGTGAACGCTTGACCGGTTGCCACTGAGATAGCGATCCATCGCCTCATTATGAAACACCTGGAGCGTCCCGGCAGGCTGCTTCATGCGTGCAGCATCAACCACGATCAATCCGTCCGCCTGAGCAATGGGTTCAGCCAACGTGAAACTCAGGGTTCCGCCGTCCATATAGGTAACCCCAGGAATATCACCAACCTTCTGCTGCATGGCATTCACCAGGTGGATACCAATACCCTCGTCACTGAGCAGGGTATTGCCGATACCCAGGATTAAAACTTTTTCAATCGTCATAGGCTGAGTCATTAAATCCACTGGATTATTGTGCTTGATCAATATTCTACCTTGAATACACAGCAAACAACCTGCGAGAATGATCTCTTAGGAACTTAGATTAATGGGTCATGATAGCCGATTGGACATTAAAGCCAATCATCATCCCAGCTGGCAAGTCAACTAGACACTCTCATCAACCTGATACAGCAGGGATAACATTAATCAGATCTTCCTAAACAGGCTTAACAGTTAGCTCACCAGGCAGGTTACACCATGTGTCTTGGCATACCCATGCAGATAAAAGAGATCAATGGCTTCACGGCGCGATGCGAAGCAAAAGGCATCGAAAGGGAGGTCAGCCTGTTCATGCTACAGCATGAGGTGTTGGCAGAAGATGATTTCGTGGTTGTCCATGTCGGCTATGCGATTCAGAAAGTCTCCCCCCAGGAAGCCCAGTCCGCCTGGGAAATCTATGATGAAATGTTGACAAAAATGGACCCCCAAACCGATGCATGAGCTGTCGGTCTGTCAAGCCATGCTACGACAGGTGGAAGATATCGCACGTCGCGAACAGGCCATTTCTGTAGAGCGCATTACCATTCAGATCGGCCCCCTCTCCGGCGTCGTTCCTGAGCTGTTACAACAGGCCTTCAGCATCGCCAAATGTGGCACCATGGCCGAGGCAGCCGAACTGGTGACAGCAAGCCAGCCGGTCCGGGTACATTGTCTACAATGTGGGTATGAGTCCGATGTCCAGGCCAATCGGCTGCTCTGCGCCCAGTGCGGTGACTTCCGCACCCGTCTGATCAGTGGCGATGAACTGCTATTGGCCAGTGTTGAACTAACCAAAAACTAACTTGGGAGTAGTCGCAAAATGTGTGATACCTGCGGATGTAATATCACCCATGGCAATCGTCACCTTATCGAAGAAGGTGGTAAGCATGCCCACACCTCCGATGACCATGTCGCCATCGAGGTCTTAGAGAATCTGCTGAGTGAGAACGACCATCAGGCCTCACACAACAGGCAACACTTTGACAAGCACGGTGTATTGGCCATCAATCTGATGTCTTCGCCGGGTAGCGGCAAGACCCGCCTCTTGGAACGCACCATCGACCATCTAAAAAACCGCTATAAAATCGGCGTTATCGAGGGAGATCTTGAGACAGAAAATGATGCCCGACGGATCAGAGACAAAGGCATACCCGCGATTCAGATAACCACCGGCACGGCCTGTCATCTGGACGCCCATATGATCCATCAGGCTCTGCACCAAACACCCCTGGCTGAGCTGGATCTATTGTTCATTGAAAATGTTGGAAATTTAGTCTGTCCAGCGAGTTTCGACCTTGGCCAGCACCTCAATGTAACCCTCTTGTCGGTCACCGAAGGGGATGACAAACCAGCCAAATATCCGGTAATCTTCCGCGCTGCGAATCATGTACTGATCACCAAATCCGATCTGCTTCCCCTGCTGGATGATTTCAATCCCGAGAAAGCCAACCAGTCACTGCAACAAATTGCCTATAACACTCCGGTCACACTGGTTTCTGCAAAATCGGATCAGGGTATGGATGAATGGCTTGCCTGGCTGGATACACAGATCAACCAAGCCGCATCACCCCCCGCAGAGTTACAAGCAGAGCCGCTCTAAGATCACCAACCAGACCCTAATATGTCGCTGACAGCAAAAGCCTGGCTGAAGCAGCTCCACAAGCTTCCACTCACCGAGCCTTTCCGGATCATGAATGTCTGTGGCGGGCATGAACGATCCATTACACAGGCTGGATTACGTGGCGCCCTCCCCCCACAGATTGAACTGATCCCGGGCCCAGGCTGCCCGGTATGCGTCTGCCCGGAAGAGGATATCTATCAGGCGATTCAACTCGCCCTGAACGAGACGATCACCCTGCTCGCCTTTGGTGATATGTTGCGTGTTCCGGTGAATGTGAGCAAACAACAACCCCGCTCTCTCGATCAAGCCCATGGGGCAGGTGCCGATATCCGTCCTATCGCCTCGCCGCTTGAGGCACTGAAACTGGCCAACGCCGAACCAAAGCGGGAGTTTATCTTCTTCGCCGCCGGATTCGAGACAACCACCGCACCAGTCGCCTCCCTGCTGGTGCAAGGTATTCCGGATAACCTCTCTATTCTACTCTCAGGGCGTCTGACCTGGCCTGCCGTATCGATGTTGTTGGAGTCAGATACCCCTGGATTCGATGCACTAGTAGCGCCAGGCCATGTGGCCACCGTAATGGGCCCGGAAGAGTGGCAATTTGTCGTCGAACAACATCAGCTACCCGCAGCCATTGCCGGCTTCACCAGTGAAAGCCTGCTGGCGGCAACCTACTCTGTGTGCCGCCAATCTTTGGAGGATCGCCGTTTTCTCGATAACTGCTATCCGGAACTGGTCAAACCCGAAGGCAACAGGAGCGCCAGAGAACATTTAAATGCAGCCCTTGAGGTGGTCGATGCCAATTGGCGAGGAATCGGCACCATACCTAACTCGGGTTTTGCCCTGCACAGGAATTATGCCCAGTGGGATGCCAGGCTGCGCTATCCAGAGTACGACAAACCCGATCGCAAACGGGCTGGTGAGATGCCGGCTGGTTGCGATTGTGCCCAGGTTGTGTTGGGCAAAAAGTACCCGAATCAATGCAAACTCTATGGAACTGCGTGTCTACCACGAAGTCCCATTGGGCCCTGTATGGTGTCAGATGAAGGGGCTTGTCGGATATGGTGGAGTGGTGGAGTGAGAGCTGACGCTCAAACATCGGGCAAATAACTGAGTTTCAGTGGGAGTGCTCATACTTGAACATTCTCAATGCGTATTGATATTGGATTCTCTATCCTCCCGGTTTATTCCAAATTTGAGATTGATCTGATGTCAAAACGACGCAAAACTCTATTAACTGCACTTCTCGTATTGAGTCTTTACTCAAGTTTATCGTTGGCAGCTCTGCTAAAACTGGGCGACACACTGAGCAAGTTTGAATTTATCGATCAGTTTGATCAGACACATACTGTGGATAAGCAGACGAGACTCCTGTTTTTTGCAA
>JARRQD010000326.1:0-5146 GCA_037382205.1 Candidatus Thiodiazotropha sp. | reverse complement strand
GCCTGATCCTCGATGCTGGCTATCACTTTGACTTCGCCTCCGCACTGTGGACAAATCGATACATCTATATTGAATACCCGCTTCAGGCGCTGCGCCCATAGCCTGCCCCGGAATTGATCCGGAGTAAGGGCCTGGTGCCGCTGTTCGGCGATTCGGTAGTGCACTCAATTTGAACGTACATTTCCACATGCTGTTTCTTGACGGCGTTTACATCAGCACGTCTTGGTGCAAAAGCCGATTTCATCGTACCAAAGCCCCGAGCCAGCAGGAATCAGGTAACCTAAAAGATTATGCTACTAATAGGAGAGACTAAGGTTGGGTCGTAGGTAAAGACCTTAAACACATATTGGGATATCTTTGTACAGGTCCTTGTTTGTTGTATTGGAATTTAAGGCAAATGCCCTATCGTTCATATACCGACGGACAGAATTCGGCAAGAATCAACGATCAATGCTGCTGGCTGTCACGAATTGTGTCGTTCAAGCCACCAATCACCACTGGCTGCCGTCGCTGTGTTGTCCGCATGGCGTCTTTTGATCTCAAGCACATCATCCATGGAGTTGAGAAAAAGCTCTACGCAGAGTGGATCAAAATGGCTACCTTTTTCCCGGACGATAAGCGCCAGGGTTTGATCGACAGACCACGATTTTCGATAGACTCTATTTGAGGTAAGTGCATCAAACACGTCCGCCACTGCAGCGATTCGGCCCTCAATGGGAATCTCTTCACCAGCCAGTTGGCGAGGATATCCGCTGCCATCATACTTCTCATGGTGAGTGAGCGCGATGACTGCTGCGATTTCGAGTAGTGGTGATCTGGATCCGCAGAGAATGCGATAGCCTATCTCGGTGTGCGTCTTGATTAAAGTGAACTCCTCGTCTGTGAGTTTCCCTGGCTTAAGCAGAACCAAATCGGAGATACCAATCTTGCCAACATCGTGCATTACGCTTGCCAGGCGGATCTTTTCACATCGTTCAGCGTCCATACCATAGCGTTCCGCAAGTAGCTTGCAATAGTGGCTCATTCGCTGGTTGTGTTCAGCGGTTTCGTTATCTCGATACTCAGCCGCTCTGGCAAGGAGATGGATCGCCTCATCGCGGGAAGTATTCAGCTCTTGGGTACGCTGGCGGAGTGATTCTTCGTTGTTTTTGTGTTGTGTTATGTCAACCCACTGACATACGGCATGGGTTAGCTCTCCATCAGGGTTTACTATCGGAAAAATCGAAACATCCATATATAAATCTGGCGCGTTTTCGAATTGAGCAGTGCCGCCCTTAGTTGCTTTCCAAGGAATCGTGAAGTTTGCAGGTTGGTGCTTCTCAAAAACATTGGCAACCTTCGGTAAAACACCGTGATCCTCAATATTTTTGTCGTAGAGGATATTGTACTGGCCAATGATCTGCTCGTTACTCGTGTTTAAAATCTTGCGAAGTGAATTGTTTGTTCTTATCACCACTCCTTTGTTATCTGAAATCCACATGGCGTATGGGCTCATCTCAACAACTCTGTCGATAAACAGCTCGGCAGAATGTATCTCTTGTTCAGCTTTTTTACGATCAGTAATCATCTTGTTGGCAGATTCTGCCATTCGATCAAGCTCAGCAAATTGCATAGCTTCCCGGTCAATCTTTTTATCTGAGAAAGCCATTTGATTAATGAATGAGCCAAAAAGCGTAAGATCTTCTCTTAAGCGATTACTCAAGAAGTGAAACAATACTGAAAACAGAATAAAAGCTATGGCGACAACGATGGCAGTGATGGTGATCTTGGTTTTTGTTTGCGCGTTCAATCCTTTCTGTAGATATAATATGTCACGTTCAATATCTTCAATATAGGCACCTGTGGCAATGAATAGCTGCCATTCAGGTATGGCTTTTGCGTAGGCGATTTTAGCGCTCTCTTTTCCTGTGTCAGGTTTTCGCCACCAAAAGGTGGTAAAGTCTCCATTTCTCTTTTTAGAAGCGGCAATGAGCATTTGTGATGTTTTGTTGCCACGGCTATCTTCCCACTCCCATCCATTTTGACCGATCAGGTCAGGCTGTGCTCCATGTGCAAGTGATATTCCTTGCCAGTCCCCGGCAAAAAGGTAGCCAACCTGGTTTTGTCCATAGCGTATGTTGTTAATGTGATGCATCCATCTTGCTTTTACCTGCGCTTCAATATCGTCAACATACAAGTCGGTTCCGATCAACCAGTCGTATGGTTCAAATCGTTTGAAAAATGAGAGTATTTTATACTTGCGTCCTGCTGAGTGCGGCTTGCTCAAGTAGTATTCATAAAATCCCTGATTGGATTTTTTAGCAATATTGATTGAATTTCTAATCTGAGTTTTTCTCTGTATCTGCTGCCCTTCGGAGATGTTAGATGCATCTGTTTTCGGTTTGGCGGCAGAGAGTATGACTGCACCATCCATGCGATTGATAAAGTAGGCTCCGTTGCCATGATCAAATCGAATCGGGCTTAAGGCATCTACGACTATTTGCTGAATCTCACTATCGCTTTTAATGGTTTTGTTTTTCTGATAAACATGATCCAGAATGGCGAACGCCTCATCAACCCTCGTTTTGAGTTTGTTCCTTGTTAAGATCTCACTTTGTCTTCTCTCTTGGTTGATGAGATTAACTATTCTTTCTACTTCACGCTTACTTGCCTGCTTTTGCTGTTCAATATAACTGGCACGCATTTTGTCGATATGGATATTAAGGTCATGATGGCTGATGGTAAGATCAATGCCAACGATGACAGCTGCGAGAGAAGCCAGAAATACCATTCCCCAGAAGCGAATCAGTGTAATAAATTGAAATTTCTTATGTGGTCGTTTTGTCATTTTGACGACATTAATTGATCATTGAAATTCTATTGAGCGCAGAGCGGTAGAGCGCTATTTTGTGATTGCTCTTGAGTGAGGGAATGGTCAGTGCTTCATCGATGTTCAAGACGTGCTCCATGTCTTGCATTTATGTTGCCTGTTGCTGTTTAGTTAGAGCTGAGTAGAGGTGTGTGCTGAATAGCCCTGACATAGATACGATTACCGTGTGCATTGTATGTTAAGGCGCACCATCACTACTTATGCGTTAAACCTAAAAAAATCAGTTGACCGCACCATTCTAATAGTAGGTGTTCGATTATGATGAAAAGAGCTTCGATAGTTATGGTTATCTACTGGGTGAATGACACTGTCCAACTGATCTTTTTAGGTTAAACTGACTACATCATAAATTAGTCAACCCGCAATGGTTTTGTCAATCAGAATGAATTCGAATTCACTTGGATCGACTGATGGAGGATTGGATAGTGAGGGTTCGCTTGGTTAGAGCGTTCTAGTGTAGTGTCCTATACAAATCGTACATTTAGACGCGGCCTATCATGAAATTGAGCTTAAATCCCTTGGCTCGCCCTGCGGCAAGCCACTCAAACCACGATTGCGGCGTTGCAGTCCTTGGAAAGGTAGCAGCCATTCCATGCGGGCTGCGCCTTGCACTCGCGGCTTGAGTGGCTTTCTAAATGCACGCTTTATATAGGACTCTACACTAGAGTCTTACTGATCAGGGGGGTGTAAAGCTGATCTCATATAGTGATCAAGATCATTCGAATTCATCGGTTTTGCATAGAGAAACCCCTGTGCCAGAAAGCAGCCTTCCTGTTTCAGAAAGTCAGCTTGAGCCTCCGTCTCTACCCCTTCGGCAATTACCTGCATCTGCAGACTCTCACCCAGGGCGATGACTGCCCGGGTGATCGCCATGTCATCCGGATCGCTGGGAATATCCCGCACAAATGATTGGTCAATCTTGAGTTTGGAGATTGGTAGAGTTTTCAAATAAGAGAGGGATGAATATCCGGTGCCAAAGTCATCGATTGCCAGTTTGATGCCGATATCACGCAGGCGATTTAGAATCTCTGACATATGTGCAGGATCGTTCATGATGGTGGTCTCTGTAATCTCCAGCTCCAGGAGATCAGCATCGATCTCAGTCTCTTCGATGATATTTAAAATACCTTCAATGAAGCGTTCGCTGTTCAATTGGCTCGCTGATAAATTGCAGTTGACTGAGATCCGCTCTGGGCTCAAACCCTAAATTGCAGTTGACTGAGATCCGCTCTGGGCTCAAACCCTTTGTACGCCATTTGGCAGCCTGCTGACAGGCCTGACGTAGAATCCATTCACCGATCGGTCGTATCAATCCTGACTCTTCGGCAAGCGGAATGAACCTGGCAGGTGGTAGCAGGCCCAGTTCGGGGTGTTGCCAACGGATCAACGCTTCAATACCAATGATTCGGCCGTTGCGAATATCCACCTGTGGCTGGTAGTGGACAACCATTTGATCCATCTCCAGGGCTTTACGCAGACTGTTCTCCATCATCAGCCTATCTATGGCCAGTTCGGTCATTTCAGTTGTGTAGAAGCTGTAGGCGTTGCGCCCCATCTGTTTGGCTTTGTACATTGCGGAATCCGCATTGCGTATCAAGATGTTGGGGTCGTCGCCATCCTGGGGAAAGATGCTGATACCGATACTGCTGGTAAGAAACAGTTCTTTGTCCAGAATCATGAAGCCATGTGAGAAGCTATCAAGCAGCTTCTCTGCAATCTTAACAATGTCCTGAGTCTTAACGATCTGATCGAGGATGACTGTGAATTCATCGCCACCAATTCGAGCGATGGTATCCACTTCCCGGATCATGCTGTGGAGACGTTTAGCCGTATCTTTCAAGATAAGATCACCAGTAGGATGGCCGAAGCTGTCATTGATCTGTTTGAAACGATCCAGGTCGATGAACAGCAATGCGCACATGCTATTATTACGCTTGGCTTTGAAAATGGCTTGTTGTAGTCGATCTACAAACAGTAGTCGATTGGGCATTCCGGTTAATGGGTCGTGATGGGCAATGTGGTCGAGTCGATCCTGGTTTTTCCTCAGTTGATCGACAATGTAATCTCCAGCTCCAGGAGATCAGCAACTATCTCATAAACATCGATGAAATTTAAAAAACCTTCAATGAAGCGTTCGCAGTTCAATTGGCTCGCTGTAAAATTGCAGTTGACTGAGATCCGCTCTGGGCTCAAACCCTTTGTACGCCATTTGGCAGCCTGCTGACAGGCCTGACGTAGAATCCATTCACCGATCGGTCGTATCAATCCTGACTCTTC
>JARRQD010000325.1:0-5905 GCA_037382205.1 Candidatus Thiodiazotropha sp. | reverse complement strand
TGAGCGGTTTTTTTATTATTCTGGGTCCCATGATCGTATTTTATCTGGTTGAGGATTGGGTGTTGTTCAGTCTCAGTATTCTGCTTTTGCTGGGCATAGCCTGGACATTGCGTCAGGCGTTACCCAGATACTGGAGTCAGATACAACTGTTTCTCAATGTCGGATCTGTGCGCGAAGGTGAACGGATTGCATTAGATGGCGTACCCTGGATGGTTGAGCAGATTAATGTATACAGCACGCTCTCCAATCCAGCTGCAAATATAAAACAACGGATACCTTTATCGACCCTGGTGGATCTCAAATCACGACCCTGTCGTACCGAGGAACCCTGGTTTCCCTGTAAGCGGGATGACTGGGTGCTCCTGAATGATGGTGTAAGAGGCAAGGTGACGGGCATATCTCAGGAACTGGTGCAGCTGGTACAGCGCGGCGGGGCGCAAGTGACCTACCAAACATCCGATTTCCTTGCGGCGTCACCGCGCAATCTGTCGAGAAATTTTCGTCTCAAGGAGACGCTCGGTATTGGGTACAGGCATCAACGGGAAAGTACTGAGGCAATTCCTGAGGTATTGACTGAGTATATCAGGAAGCGAGTCAACGATGAGGGGTATGGAGAGCATCTGCTCAACTTGAGGGTGGAGTTTGCGGCCGCAAACAGTTCCTCTCTGGATATCTGTGTTATCGCGGATTTCAGCGGAGAGTTAGGAGATCTCTACAATCGACTGCGACGAGCCATCCAGCGTTGGTGTGTGGATGCATGTACTGAAAACAGTTGGGAGATACCATTCCCGCAAATGACCTTGAGCGGCAGGCTGGACCATGAATGAAGCTATCGGAAGAACAAACCCAACATCACAGCATCACAAGCGTGACATTCGGGCCAGTCAATGATCGCGCCTTGACCTCAAGCCACGCTGAATAACAGTCTCGCCAACACCCAGAAATACAATACCAGCCGCCACGGTTGGTGAGCAGTAGATCGACACGCTATTTACTGATGGGCGTTTTATGCTGATACCGGATATTCCCTGAGGGTATCAGTGACAGCCGTTTCTCGGATACCACCGGTATCGTTGTCAATGAATAAACTCAGCCAACGTGTATTAGGCCTGACTAGTGTGGAACTACAGCGTAGTGACATTGGTCGGCACATCCCGATACAAAACCGGTTCCGCTCCGATTGCCTGACACTGTGGAATCACAACTTTAGCGCTACCCCCTTCATTTTGCACAGGAATTCATCTACAGGATGGTGCGATTCATGTGACTGGGACACCGGGTGAATGCCCATGTGAATGAAAAGATGATCACACTGCATCCTGCGACGATTTATAGCAGCCCTCAAAGTCCTACCTTCTGGCTTTGCGGGATCAACGCCATTTGCCATTGATTCCCCCAAAGTATTACACTAACCAGACTAACCACAGGACCCTCCTCGATCAAGGATTTAGATTCTTCTTGACCATGTCTACATTTTGCTCAGTTCGCGCGCTCTGGATTTCCCTTATCACGCTGTTTGTGATCTTAGCAACACCCGTTCGAGGCGCGGAGCACCTCTTTGCAACACAAACCTGCGATTCTCCGAATGAAACCCGTTATTCGGCTGAAACCATGCAACGTAAACTGGCACAGCATCAAATCCTCACCGAAGAGGCATTGAGCCTACGTGCCGAGTCCCTCACCTTTCTCCAGCATCTCAAAGAGAAACAACGCGATAAAGAGCCGCTTCTCGGTTCGGACATGACGAACCGCAAACAGCTCTGGGAAGTGGCCACAGCCCATGAATGCTGGCTCGATGCGCCGATTCCCAAGGATCCGCAACAGGCCCAGGTACAAGCAGTAGGCATCGCCATGTCGCTGTCCGCCGCGCTGACACTCTACGACAACTATCTCACCGCGGTAGCGCTCTACCGGGACAACGATTTTCTGCGCAACCATATCAATGCCGGCGATTCAGGTTTCGAAGTACCCAAAGGCGAATTACGGCGGGTGGCCGCCTCCTATTCCTCGGCGCTCAACCGCGCCCGAGTACGTCGCGGGTTGATCTGGTATGAGCAGCATGCCGCCACCCTGGCCCAATCGGAAGATGACCGAACACGCTATGTGGCGGAACTGGTCAATCAGAGCCCCTCCTACGCGATGGTGCGACGTTTTAATCCCGTGAAATACACCGGCCATGTGCTGGATCTGATCGGCAAGGTTTCTTCGGACACCCTGCAAGAACTGAAAAACGAAGGCATCAACTATTCAAGCATGCTGTTCGGCAATCTAGTGGGGTTGGTCGAAACCCGTCGCGGTAAGCTCGACAACCAATCGGAGTTACTCACGCGGGTCGGCACATCGCTTCAGGCTGGGGACGTACTTTTAGAGAAGACACCCTTTCGCCTCACCGACTCCTTCATTCCCGGTCACTGGGGGCATGCGGCGATATGGATCGGAACCGAAGCGGAACTGCGCGATCTCGGCCTATGGGATAACCCCGTGGTGGCGCTTCATCAAAGGGAGATCCAGCAAGGCCGGGGTGTGGTCGAAGCCTTGCGCTCAGGGGTGGAGATGAATACCCTGGCGCACTTCATGAATGTGGACGACCTGGCGGTACTGCGTCACCGCACCCAGGATCGAGCCGAACGTCGCGAAGTGATCCTGCAGACCCTGCGGCAGGTGGGTAAGTCCTACGATTTCAATTTCGATACCCAGAGCACCGACCGAATAGTCTGTTCCGAGCTGATTTATCACGCCTATGGAGACATTTCCTGGCCAACCAAACGCGCGCTAGGCCGGGTGGTGGTCAGCCCTGACAATATTGCTCAGGAAGCCACAGGTGAAGGCATGTTTGCGGTAACTCTGCTGTTTCATGACGGCGCGGAAGTCACTGAGGCGACCCAAGCCCGAATGAGTGAACTGATCGAGCCAAGGGTGGTGATGCTGGCACATGGAGGGGATGCTGGCTACATAAGCCCCTGAGTCGTTATTGAGATTCTCCCTGATCCGCAAGTCCCCTGAGATCAATCTGAATATTACGTATTTTCCTGTACACTCCTGGCCTCAGGGTCAAAGTTCAGCGCCTTCCCGCCATGATGCTTTCCAACCGCAGCGTCTACAAATCGCGGAGGGTAAAAATGGTTCACGATCCGATCAGGTACAGAAGATATAGACGCCCCCTCTTAACCGAGTGCTACCATCATTGATGGATACCTCTACGTGGTAAATCATACCACCCCATCAAAATAAACGGAGGTGTCTATGAACCAAAATGTAATCTATATCGGCCTCGATGTCGATGATAACCAGTACCACGGATCGGCCCTCGACACTGAGAGTGGCGAGGTGATGTCTTTCAAATGCCGTCCCACATTAAAGGGTTTGCTGGGTCAAATGGACAGGCTCCGAAAAGGCTTCACCGCCGGGGTATTCAAACTGTGTTATGAGGCATCGTATGTTGGCAATACCCTGCAACGGGATCTTGCTGCCAATGGCTATCACCGCGATGTGGTCGCACCCACCAGCATCCACAGCCCCCGAGGAACACAAGTCAAAACGGATCGTATTGATGCCGCTCAACTGGCGTCCTGGATTGGGAAGGTGGCCGCCTAAAGAAACAATACCAGCACAGTTTGTCATCTGCCTGAATAAACGGATTGCTCCAGAGGATAAGTCAGAGATTGGGAAGCCCACGTAACCTTCTTTAGAAATCGGTAACGAAAGCGCCTGTGTATAGGTTGTGGTAACCCCAAAATGGACAGATCTTAATGCGTTAACCAGCACGCGAATACGAGGATGCTAGTCCAAGGTCTACACCCGCTCTGCGATCAAGAAACTGAAAATTCTGGTTGACAATAGGGGCGTCTATACGAGAAGAGTAAACCCAACCTTGCAGGATCATCTGCTACACCATGTTGCCAATAAGTCACTCGGTCGCTCCATAGAAGATTGCTTGTGCTGTTAATTACAATCATCCTGCCATCGATGACAGTTTGTTGTAATAGATCAGCAAGCTCCTGAGAAGAAGTGCTGGGATTAGAGAGTGCGACGTTACTCCCGACTTCATTACCAGATCTATTTGGAAGGTCAGTGGGGACTTCTGATGCCTTGATCTTTTCGCGGTTACAGTATGCGTAAATCCAAAGGTCTATTGATAGAAAGTTTGTAAGTCCAATCATATACAATTTGTATCCGAGTTAATTTGCTTTGATATGTGGTTGGCTCAATCTAAAGAAAATTTAGGATTATTTCATTGAGCCTATCTGGTTACTCTTCGATAACCAAATGATCTAAATCAGAAATAGCATGGAATATTGAGCCCAGTATCATTTCATGCAAGGCCTCTCCTTTTCACAATGGTACCCATACATCCTCTCGACCCAAAAGGATTAGTACAGGCGTGGATATGTTTCAACCTAAAAAGATCAGTTGGACAGCGTGAAGGGTGCGTTTGTGGGGGGTGCAGGGCAAGGGTCGCTCCTGCACATCCATGTGCCCGCGACACTTGTGCATCCCTGCACGGCGCGCAACGCCGCCATGTGCCGCCACAAGCGTGCCATTCACGTTGTAGCGTGATTCACCCAGCAGGTGACATAACCATCGAAGCTATTTTCTTTAAAATTAGTAATCTATTAGTAGAATGGAGCGGTCAACTGATTTTTTTAGGTTCAATACAAGGTTTAGATCTCTTCTGTGAAAATTGACAGTAAAAAGCCGCCTTCCCATTGGTTAAATCCACGAATGGGAGTTCATGTCTAGTATCCTATCATCAATGAGTTTGAAAACAGCTGGCTTGACGTAAGCACGAACAATTTCCTCATGGATGTAAACTGGAACCTCGGCAGAAGCGGCCTAGTGCGCATTAACATGCTGAAAAAAAGGTGAGCTCCAAGGAGAAACTGCAACTGGATAAATAAGTACGATTTTTGTGAAAGCACGTCTATTGAGGAGATATGTTCTGAGAACTGTCACAACATCGAGGTCATTACCAATGATAAAGGGATTGTCGAGACCGCGATCATCTATAAGATGATCCAATATCTGGTTTCACCAATCATGCATTGCAAGATTCATTGACCGATTCTCCGATTTCATTTCTAACATCATTCATAACTTTTGAGCCGCTCTCTACTACTGAACTGATAGTATCAACAGTTTCATTGATAACATTTAATGTAATGTCATTGATTGTATCTACTGATTCAAGCCATAATTCAACACCGGTTTAAATGTGTAGGACCACAGAGTTATCCATAAAGTTACGTAATTATTCATTGCCTACTGTCGCTTTGTAACTTTCATCTGCAATCATACCAACTGATGTATCTGCTACAATCGCCCCCAGCGAAGATGGTGCAGTCACAATGGTTATAGTTATGTCGACCACGTCACCAATCGATAATTTTTCAACCATCTTTACAGCCCCAACTATGCCCGCTGTGATTGATTTCGCAGTTGGTGCGCTTCCGTCAATCTTCGCAATCTCTGTTACAAATAAAATAAGAACATTGTTTATATGTGAATCAATCACTTCTGCCATCTGCTCTTTATCAGTTGCCATCCAGCAAAAATGTAATCATCGCAATGATTGACTAAGTCTTTGTTAAAACAGCTTGTTAACTTAGAATTATGCGTTCTGAAGTATTATTTCAGGAGAATCGATAAACATTACCCTACCAATCTGATTGAACGGTATAAATAAACTAGCGTGTATTTTTTAATATCGTTTAGTTGCTACATGATCGATCTGTGACGAAAGGCCACTCAAGTAGAACCACTTCAAACCTACGGCTTGGCTGTACTGCTTAATATGTTCCGGTTTAACTTACACGTACATTATTGTAAAGTGAGCCATTGTATACCCTGGTTTCGTGGCCTTGAGGTAGCCATGTAAAATTACTCTATGTAATCGGCTCTATTAATC
>JARRQD010000324.1:0-4177 GCA_037382205.1 Candidatus Thiodiazotropha sp. | reverse complement strand
TGTGTTGTATGTTCTTAAGCACATTGCTGCCGCAGATACCGTTGAGAAACTCGAAGCCTTACTACCCTGGAACATGAAATCAAAAGGTTCGCAATAAGGCTGATTCTTTGGCGCATACGAAACTACGATGGTAATTTTGCGCTCTACATCCAACGATGAGTGTCCGGATAGTGGGATTCCGGATCGGTTCGATGGTTACGATACGGGTCAGGCCCGGGCGGCTGATCTTGACCACCCAGTAAACCCCAACAAAAAAGCCCCACTCAGCTATGAACGGGGCTTCCTTTTTTGATCGTTACCATGGGTGTCCGGGTAGTGTCAGTAATTTTGCGCTCTACACTTTATTTTTAGAGAGTATTTAACGAGTGTTCCAGATTTCCCCACGATATCCAATCACCTGCATATATCTCCACAAAATCCGACTTATCTAACAATTCAATATGATTACTCTGCTCATTCACTCCAACCATATACCCATCACCAGGCCCATTGAGTAATGACCATAAGTATTCTCTTGCAAATTCAAAGCTACATAAAAATCCAGGCTCATCCGGATAAAAGAACAAGCACACGTGCTTATACTTCGATAATGGAGACTTCAAAAAAATATCATCTATTTCTTTCTCTGATGAATTAGTGCAATCAATAGAAACTGCCGCATCCACATTCCTCCAGTCAATAGAGCTACCAGTTAACTCCCATGGGTAGTTATCATAAATATACTTAAAAAAACCATCCGAGTATTTGACATCGACTACTTTACCGAGCCCTTTCGATTCCAATTCTATAAAATAACCTAACTTTACTAAATTACTCATTGAAAAAGACTTCACAGCCAAGGAAAATGTTCGATTATTCTTAAGTAATCATCATAAGAAGAGCCATCGATTTTATTAGCCCCACGCATCAAAACGCCCTCCTCTTCAATCCACCAGTTAATATGCATGCCCTTACTTCCACGTGTATCCCAGTCTAAGCGCCACCCACGTTTACCATCTTGACTTTGCATACCTGTCACTAGTTTATTCTTATAAGGCCCAAGTTTCTAAACAAACGGAACTGCATTACCGCCTATTTTAGCTGCATTTCTAGCATGATTCCTAGCAGATACAATCGAAGAAAAGCTAGCTTCAATCTCTGGTAGCCTGCACCCTTTCTTGCCCATATTATGAACAAGAACACCACTTTCACCAACATAGTAAGTATGAGTTTCATCTACTGTTAGGTTATAAACCTTCTTTCGACTTGTACGCGCAGAAATCGACTCAATTTTTCTTGTATTACCAAGATAATCAAGCAATGAGATAGATGCATTCAGATCTTCAGCAAAGAGCCATTTCTTATCATCATTTAACGCATAAAAAGGGTGACCAGAAGTTGCCTCAATAACTTCCCCGCCAGAAAGCATTACATCCACAATCTCATAATCACCTTCTCTCTGAATAAGATGAGTAACCTCTTTATATTCGGTATCACCTGTTTCCTCATTATAGGAGGCAACCAAATCACCTATAGAAATATCCTTAATAGCTATCAACCCATTCAATGTATAAACTAATGTTTCTCCATCAAAGCTATTACAAGCTTTGCGAACATTACTTGATAACAAACGAGCCAACCTAAACCCTGAAGATCCAGCGAGAACCCCTAAACCCATGCCCATGAAATTAGGACCTGCTGCTGCGGCATCAGGATCTAATGCCACATCCAAAATATTCATCCCTGTATCAATTTGCATCTCCATCATCATAGAGCGGATGTTATTGGCAACCCCTAAACTCACCAATCCAAACTTTCCGCTTGGGTCAATCGTGTTGGCGGGATCCACATTCGCGTAAAGATATTTATGAAGTGTGATGGGATCACTGTTGTTACCCATCCAAGTATCTTGCTGCGTAAAGCGTCCTGATGATTGATCGTAGTACCGTGCTCTCAGATAGTATTGATCGAGTGAGCTATCAAACTGCTCTCCGGCAAACAAATACCCATTCTCAACACTCCCCGTCTGCCCAAGCAACTCCCCGAACGCCTCATAATCATAGGTATTCGCAAGATCACCCTGGCTGTCTGTTAAAGAGCGCGTACTGCCAAGCCCGTCATAGTGGTAGAAGTAGGCTTCACCACCACGATCCTGACTGATCAGATCATCTCCGTAAGTGTAGCTTACCTTGGACGTGCCATCATCCTCTATGAGCACCTGGGCGTAATCCCGGTTCTCGTCCACGATATAGCTGGTGGTGACCCCATTCTCCTGCTTGGTGGTCCGGATGCCATTGGGGTTATAGGCATACTCGGTGGTATTACCCCCCTGCTCCACACTTATCAGCTCATTTTTGGCGGTATAACTATAGGTAGTGGTCGTTGTGTCGAGGGTCTCGGTCAGAGTATTGCCATTATCGTCGTAGCTATACCTTGTACCCCCCTGCTGGGTCAGTCGATCATTATCGTCATAGGTGTAGGCGGTCTGCACCCCGTCGATGGTGCTGTAGGTGCGGTTACCCACCCCATCATACTGGTAGCTGGCGCTGTAGTTGCCGATCTGTGCGTCGCTGATCTGCTCACTGGTCAGCCGATAGAGATCGTCGTAGCTGTAGCGGGTGCTTCGACCGCTCTGCTCATCGATTCCTGTTCTTCTACCAGTGGCATGCAGGGTGTAGTCATAGGCTTGCACCAGGGTTCCGGCCCCGTTGTAGGTCTCCTTTCTGGTCAGTCGATTGAGGCTGTCGTATTGGTAGACCTCGCTGCTGCCGTTGGGGTAGCTGACGCTAGTGCGGTTGCCCACAGCATCGTAACCATAGCTGGTGGCGCCAGCCGCATCGGTGACGCGCTCTAATCGGTTCAGGCTATCGTAGCTGTAATCGGTGGTCTTGCTGCTGCCATCGGACAAGCTGATGTGGACCTGGGTGCGGTTTCCGGCCGCATCGTACTGATAGCTCAGTACAGTGCCATCGGGCTTTACCTCGGTCTCCAGTCGATTGCTGACATCATAAGTGTAGAGTGTGGTCTCCAAGCTGCCACCGGACCGGGTCACATCCACCTGACTGCGGTTGCCGTTGGCATCGTAGGCGATCTCCTCGACAGTACCGTCAGCGTAGTCGCTCTGGATCAGGCGGTTGTCGCTGTCGTATTGGTGGCTGGTGGCGTTGCCATTGAAGTCGGTATGACTGGTCAGGTTGCCATTGAGGTCATAGGCGAAGATCTCTTGCTGACCCATGGGCAGGGTTCGGCTGAGGACTCGGCCAAGGCTGTCGTAGGTCCAGCGGGTGGTCCTGTTTTCTGCATCGGTCTGGGTCAGCTTATTACCCTGTTCGTCATAGGTGTAGCTGGTTGTGCCGCCCAGGGCATCGGTGACCTGGGTCAATCGACCCTGCTCATCGTAGGCGTACTGGGTGGTGATCGCGGCTTGATCGGTCTCACCGGTCCTACGGCCCACGGCGTCATAACCGGTCTGGGTGGTACTGGCGTCGGCGTAGCGAACTTCGATCAGCTGGTCCGCCGCATCGAAGCTGTATTCGGTGCGCCGGTTGAGGGCATCGATCATCGCGGTGCGGTTACCATGGACGTCATACTCGAAACGGGTAGTGTTGCCTAGGGCATCGGTGGTGCTGATGCGTTGACCTAGTGCATTGTAGCCATGTTGGGTACGATTACCCAGCGGGTCGGTCTCGACGATCAGGCGGCCCGCAGCGTCGTACTCGTTCTGGCTACGCGGGTTGTCGCTGTCATCGTTCGGCGTGGCATCCGCGTGGATGGTCTCGATCAAACGGTTGGCCGCGTCGTAGACCATCTGGGTAGTTCGCCCTGCCCGGTCGGTCTGGCTGATCAGGTTGTTTTCTGGATCATAGCTCCGAAACTCGGAGGCGCCATCCGGGTAACGGGCTTCGGTCTGGTTGCCACGGGCGTCGTAGACGTACTCAGTGCGGTTGCCCTTGGCATCGATTTCGGCAGTCACCTGCCCCGCTTCGTCATACTCAGTGCGAGTGACATTACCAAGGGGGTCGGTGGTGCTGATGCGTCGGCCTGCCGCATCGTAACCGTAACGGGTCACCTCGGTGAGTGTGGCCCCATGGTCGGCATCACCGATGGCCTGGGTCAGTCCACCCAACTTGGCTATGACGCCAGTGGTTATCTACCCCTACGCCTGACCGATGCAGAGGGCAATCAAACCCAATACGCC
>JARRQD010000323.1:0-5242 GCA_037382205.1 Candidatus Thiodiazotropha sp. | reverse complement strand
TTTGCCACGTTTGGCGGGCGTCACATCGACACGGTATTTGCTGTTGGGTGCGAACACACCATGCAACCGGGTCAGCTTCACCCTGGGCTTGGGCACCAGCGCCGCCAGCTTGGCGATAACCCAGACAAACGCAGTTGTGAATTCGCCCTGGTGGTAGCCGATGAGTGGCAGCGTCAGGGCATCGGCCACAAGCTGATGAACCACCTGATGGAGATTGCCAGAGACCGGGGTCTCGAGAGGATGGAGGGCGAAGTGTTGAGCAACAACTTCAAGATGCTCGATCTGATGAAGTCTCTCTACATCCAGGTCACCCCTTATCCGGAAGACAACAGCATCAAGCAGGTAACGATTGAGTTATAAAGAAACCACATAGCGATTGTTGTTACCAGCATTCAGGCCGTAGGTTGGGGTGAGTGAAAACGAACCCCAACAATCATTAATTTATCGAGCAGCTATTCATCAATTGTGACTGCACCAGCATACTTTTTTTATTTGACGCTACTCATCTGTTGTTGCCCAAGGTTAGCGTTCGCTATTTCACCTCATCCTTCGGGTTGAATTGTTAGTTAAATTCAAATGTTGTGTTTAGACTTACTCATTATTAGCTAGTTCGGCAGGTGTATTAGAGGTTATTCTAACATTGTAAGATTAATTTCAAGGAAACAGGAGGTCCACTGGTGACAATGGAATTAAGGACGGCCATGATACTGATGATGGCAGGCTTCACAGTGGTAGGAAATGCCACCGTTATCAATAGTGATGGTCTTGGTCAGATCGCATTACTGCCTTACTACAACATCAACAACAACATCATTACCAATATCAATATCACCAATACGACAAACCTGTTCAAAGCTGTAAAGGTTCGTTTTCATGAATCCCGTAACGCTGCATCAGTAACAATTACGCAGCTTCCAGCGATGACGATCTGACCGAAGGCTATGTTGAGATTATCGAGATGGGAGTTATCGCGGATGGCTTCGGTAGTGCTACTGACGGTAATAAAACTGCTGAGATTGACGCCACTGGCGTTGCTGACGGTGCCATTTCGGATGGTGACCGCTCAATTGTTGCTGGGCTATTGCATGGCCCTGACGGCATCCCCGCTTTTTGCTCCGTAGTTCAGGATGCCTGGAACGCTGGCCTGGCTGACGCCAACATCAATGGATTTGAGCCAGGCGGATTGACTGCTGAAGGTATAGCCGCATCCAGTGCCACCAACGATCCTTATGACAGCTCACTCAATGCCGGCCTGGTCTATGAGTCGGTAGATCGTGGTGGCATCAATGCCTACGCCATAATGATCAACGTCTCCAGCGGTTCAGCGTTTGTGATTTCAGGCACCCATATTGATGACTACTCAACAGTACCCCAGCACTATCGCACCGATGACCCATTGCACTACCGGCTCCCTTCACTGGCTTCTGGAGATGTAACCCAGGCCCACATGCTGGACAATCATCGAGGTATCAAATACACCGGCCCTTTAAGCCTTACTGAATGGGACACGGGTGCAGTCAGTGATATCACTTCAAATTCCCCGCCCCCAATGGGATCAAACCCTTTCCCGATCGCCGTAACTCTGAGTGCTGACGCCATCTCTGCCCCCTACTTCACCGAAACAGCAGTCAACGGAGGCACCGAAATTGTTGCCACCTTCCCAATGCGTAAGTTTGGTATCTTCAACAGCAAAATTCTGAGTAACCAAATTGACGAGACAATTGCTGCATGTGACGGTGAACTGAATGACGGTATCGATGATGGCGCAACCGTCACTATTACCGGCAATGGGAGTGGGACTGTTCAAGATTACCCAAACATTGCTGGCACTTACTGCGACAACGCTGGCTTCCTATCAAGTACACCTGATGTTCAGGTCAGTCTGTATTACTATGACTATGAAGAGCGCGAATCATCCTTAGACATTCGAACAGGCGATTGGGGCGTAACACCAATCGATAACCCTATAATTTACGCTTTGGAACAAGCAGTTAATGTGATCAAGGTTCATCGTAGTGACGATACAAGTGCTTCAGTGCTTGGCACGCCTATATCTAATGTATTTCACTGGCAACTTGATGATGGATTTGAAGCGGGTTGGGTTCAGATCAAAATGGATGGCTACGCATACAACACTGATACACGCATAGCGCGCCTAACTGAAACCGTTGGCGGTATCAATACTGATGGTGCAGGATATTGGTCTGGCGCTCCTATCATCGGTTTCGCTGTCATGGCCGCTGATGTTGGCCCAGCTCAGGTTGGAGAAACTATCGACTTGATACGCTTTGTTAATCGTAATACTCCGTCATCTCAAGATAACTAAACCAAAGTCATCAGTACAGTCATAGTCATCAGCAGTCATCAGGACAGGGGGTTTATCAGGACAGACATCATTTAAAAGGAGCAAACAAGCTCCCCGGATTGTACTTTTCAAATGACAAACGATGACTGTCCCGGTCTAATGACTGTCCCAGTCTATCCGCCAGCTCCTTGGCTTCAATACATTCCTTGTATTTCTTCACTTTAACTTACCTGATCGTGCTTTTTCTAATGATGACTGTCCTGGTTTATTCTATTTTTTTCAAACGATGGATGTCCCGCTAATCCTAATCCTGACCAAATGAATCTATTCGACTAATATTCCGGACACTAGTGACTTTTAGTATTTCCGAAGATCCAATAAAATCGCATAGGTACAGATGTCAATTACAAAGATATCATGATGTTATCCAGTCAAACCAGGCCACTCATATGTCATACTTAATTCACCAATACAACAAGATAAAATCTTTTTCGCTTCATCTCTTGTAACCACTGCGTACTCTTGAAGATAATTAAAACAAACACCAGAAAATTCTGGACAACTATTGTCTTCATAATCTTCTTCAAGATAAATGCAAGCCAAATCAAAGCCAGAGCTTTCTCCTTCAGCAAGATCATCTAGCACCCCTGAAAACTCCTCAACATCCTGCGATAGAGCCTGAAGACATGAGTCAATAATTTCTTTCTGATCCAGGTTTATGTCTATTTCGTCGAAACATTTCTTAAAAATCATATTCATTATCCTTAGCATCACTACTTCGGATGGAAATTGGTTATTTCCTTCGTTTCCCTGTCCAAATACACTCGAAAATCTATTCCGTTATGTGACGAGGTATACACAGTTTTTCCATCTTGAATTGCCTGTGAATATCCTTTCTTTGCAGCTTGAGAACCTAACTTATACATCTCTTCATCACTGAAAACATTAGGATCGTAAACTGTTTTAGGCATTTTGTACTCTTTAACTTCACCAGTGTAATTGCCTGCTCGATCTTGCTTCCTGAAACCATATCTGTATTGAGTGACACCCTCTATTTCACTTGTAGAATCAATAATTACTAAATCATTTGAATGGTTATCTACGGCTTTTAAAAATTCTTCCTGATTATGAGCGCCTTTTATACCCTTGGCTCTTTCGTAACCATCATAGTTAGCCAAGTGATGCTTTGCATTAGGAGAAATTTTGACTGGAGCATCTGTTCCAACCCGCATCGTACCATCACTGTGTGGATCGTCAACCGGCCTACTACTAGCTCCCTCACTTGATTTAACTCTCTCCGGTTCTTCTGCAGACCTACCACCTGGTGCCGTACTTTTTGTTTGAGCGTCGCCACCTAAGCCATTGTTATTATTCGCTTTTAGACTAATATCATCACTTATTTTGTAAGTGTTTATGGATTTTTTACCGATAAGAGTGGCACCTACGACGACAGTGGCCTCAGCTATCATCGGAGTCCATTCTTGAGCACCCCAATCTGAAACTTTATCCCATGCTTCACCAAACTCTTTCTTGAAGATAGCTTGGGCTTCAGGTTCGTTCATCAGAAGCTCAAGCACAACACCCGTTTCTCTCAACTGGTGAAATTGCTCTTTCTCGGTGGTTGGTTTCTGTATAGACGAACGATATTGGCCACTCTCATTTACCCTCATTGGGCTACCAGCCAATGAGTGGAGTGTATTTACGATATCTCTATAAATCGTATTACCAACCCCGTTCTCTTTAACCCGATTCTCATGATTAACGACGACTAACTTCTTTATGACCGAGGCATACTGTTGCACCAATTCTTTGTGGCTGGAAGAGAGCGATTCTTCATTATGAGCAGACGTAGAATGAGTGATTCCAGCTGATGCTGGTCTCGATTGAGTTCCACTTAAGTGATTCTGGTTTTGTGGCATTGCCCCCAGAGGACTCTGCTTTGCAACCACTTCTCCATTATCTTTCTGGGAGTAATCAACCGCCGTATTCCCCTGCTCCTCATGCACCTGACGCATCGTCCCTCTGCCGTCACTGCCAGCATGGTCATAAACCACGGCCAGCGCATGCTGACCATCCGGGGTGGCAGCCAACTGGCTGATGCCCTCGCGACCAGCTGAGGTGATAAACTCATTGGCGAGCTTACTTTTCTGATTCTGATTACGCTGTTCAAATTGACGTTTGACCAGAACATCTGGCTGATGACTTTGACTGGCCTGTTGAAAGAGGGTCTCTCCCTCTGTCTGTTGGGCGCCATCCATGCCGCTGTTTACTGCCGTATACGACTGGGTTGAGGCGCTGTTTGTGAATAAATTGGCTGTGCTCACGGGTCCCTCCGCTGCTTTTTATAGTTATCTCTGACCTTATCTCACTAAACACTTCGCTGACTACTAGGGATAACCCATACACCCTTATCGATGCAATGAATAGGATTATTACCAGCACAACTTGACACCTTTTTCGTACAATAGAGTATCCTAAAGCTATGCCTTCGTATCAATTTCATCCTGCAGTCAACCGCTGGTTTGAGCAACATTTCGGATCCCCTTCCGAAGTGCAGGCTTTAGCCTGGCCGGCGATTCAGGCTGAAAAGAACACCTTGATCTCAGCACCCACCGGATCCGGTAAAACCCTGGCCGCCTTTCTGGCAGCGATCGATCATCTGGTCCAGCAGGGTTTGAGTCTACCGCTGGCGGATGAGACCACGGTTCTCTATGTTTCTCCGCTCAAAGCCCTCTCCAACGACATCCATAAGAATCTGGAGCTGCCGCTGAACGGCATCCGCGATGCTCTGCTTGAGATGGGCTACCCGGATGTGCAAGTATAAGGAGAATAACCACTATCACCCATGTATATCAAGGCAGAAAACTGGGGCCTGAATCATCCGTCTATCCGACCTCAATCTATTCAATCTACCGGATTTTAGGTTGAATCCACCCT
>JARRQD010000322.1:0-4188 GCA_037382205.1 Candidatus Thiodiazotropha sp. | reverse complement strand
TCTGCTTGATCCGCTACCGGATCTGCGTCTTGGAGCCAGCAGTGAAGTGTCGATCGATACCACCCTGAGCCAATAACCGAGGTGCATCATGGACGCGAACAGACAAGCCGACGCGCTCTCCAGTCGCCTGATTCCCGGACTGGCCTTGATGCTCACAACAGTGATGGTGATCATGGATATGACCATCGTCAATGTGACCCTGCCACACATGATGGGGGCCTTGGGTGCCACCGCGGACCAGGTGACCTGGGTATTGACCGGATATATCGTTTCCGAAGCGGTAACCATACCTCTGACCGGTTATCTGGCTGGGCGCTATGGACGCCGCCGGGTCCTGCTCTTCGGTATCGGGGGGTTTGTGCTGGCTTCTGCCCTCTGTGGTCAAAGCACTTCACTCGCGGAGATCGTCGGTTTTCGTCTGTTGCAGGGTATCGCAGGTGCGCCACTGATTCCCTTGTCACAAGCGGTTTTGGTAGATACCTTTTCGGCGCAGGAGCGCGGCAAAGCCATGGCGATCTGGGGGATCGGTATCATGCTGGGGCCGGTGCTGGGACCTACCGTGGGTGGGTTGGTCACTGAACACCTGAACTGGCGCTGGGTGTTTTATATCAACCTGCCGATCGGCTTGATCAACCTGATCCTGGTGGCCCGTGTAATCCAGGAAACCCCACGGCGCTTAGTGGGTACCGATCTGCTCGGTGCCGTGCTTATGGTGATCGGTATCGGCAGTTTGCAGACCTTGCTGGATCGGGGTAACCAGGAGGACTGGTGGCAATCGGGTTTCATCGATTTGTTGAGCGTTACCTCAGTATTGGGTATCGGTCTGTTCATCCTGCGTAGCTTGCGTGTATCACAGCCCATTGTTGATCTGCGGCTGTTTCGTGACCGCAATCTGGCGGTGGCCTCGGGCATGATGCTGGTGTTCGGTCTGGGCCTGTTTGGAACCATTGCGATTCAGCCGATCATGCTTGAGCGGCTGTTCGGTTATCCAGTCGAGACCACCGGTCTGGTAATGGCGCCACGCGCCCTGGGCTCGGCGCTCTCCATGGCGCTCATGGCTGTATTGACTTCCCGCGTCGATCTTCGCTGGCTGGTGGGCAGCGGTATGCTGCTGGCCGCTCTGGGTACCGGTCTGATGTCGCGCTATACCCTGGATGCCAGTCCGGCCTGGATGATCTGGCCTGGTGTGATCCAGGGCCTGGGTATGGGAGCCGTGTTCGTACCTTTGTCGAGTATGGCGTATGCGACCCTGCGCTCTGAACAGGCGGATGAGGGCGCCGGGTTGTTCAACCTGGCGCGTACCATCGGCAGTGCGGTAGGCGTCTCGATCGCGGCAACCTGCTACTCGCGGTACAATCAGATCGATTGGCAGCAGCTGGGTGGTTACATCAATCCATTCAATCCTGCGTTGCATGATTGGCTCGCGACCCTGGGATTGACGATCAATGATCCCATGGCGGCAGCCCAGCTGACACAGACCCTGAGTGCGCAGGCTTCTATGTTGGCCTTTACCCAGGTGTTCGAACTGATTGCCATGAGTTTTCTACTGATGGCGCCTTTGCTGCTGTTGCTCAGGTCCCGTTCGGATTGAGCGGGAACTGTGGTCGTGAAGCCACTCTTTAATCTAAAAAGATCAGTTGGACGGCGTGAAGGGTGCGTTTGTGGTGGTACAGGGCAAGGGTCGGAGGGGTGAACAAACCGATGGACGATCACCTTTAAGCCGCAGCATTGGATCGACTCAACGCATACATTTCCGCATCACGATCTTCTCTCTTGAGGCTGAGAGTATGCAGCGTTCGAATTCCGGTGCGTGCGATCACCAGTAACCTACATCCAGACCGGTAGTGTACGCTTTACTCTAAAAGCGCGCGCCTCCTCCCCTTGCGGGAGAGGGTCAGGGGAGAGAGGAATAAACAATCTGTAAGCGCAGCGAACACAGCAACTCGACACTACAACTCATAACTTTACCCCCATTTGCTCACTTCCAAAAAGTAACTCTCGGTCGATTTTCCCGGTTTGTTTTTTCTGCGTCGTAGGCTTAAGTGTGAAAAAAATGCCCCGATGGTGATAATACCGATCGGGGCAAGGGCCTTGGAGCTGAATGAGATCCAAGATCGCTTTGAGGAATCTACTCTTCGCCGGGAGGCACTACCAGGAATGTGTTGATTTCCACGTTATCCGCGACCAGGGCCTGGATATCCACGCGCCGGTTGGGTGCCAGACAACTGATCAACTGCTCCTTGTCCTGGGTACCGGTGCAGGTGACCAAAGGATTGGAGCTGCCATCACTCTGGACATTGATGCGATCAGCAGGAATACCCTTCTCTACCAGATAGTTCTTAACTGCGTCTGCGCGACGCTGAGCCAACTGAGCATTGTAGGGGGCTGGACCTAGGGTATCCGCATGACCGGTGATGGTGATGCCATGAATCAGGTCGGTCTCTTCGACACTGCCGACCAGGCTGTTCAGGTCCGTTTTGACAGAGTCACTGAGTGATACTTTATCGAAACCGAAGAACTCGGAATCGTCGATGGTGTACTGGATCAGGCCGTCACTCTTCTCGAATACCACATTGGGTTCCGGACATGTGGGCATCGAATCGTTCCATGCCCCAGTATGTACGCACTCGCCACTACCTGAAGTTACGGGTTGTCCGGCGATGTCGTAAAGATAGCCAGGGATTTCGCTGGCCATTACCGGATTGGCGAGGGTCAAGGCACCTGCGAATACACTGCCTAGTATAGTTGTGTGTGTCAGTTTCATGAGTCGTCTCCTGTGTGCTTTATGCTGATCGGTAACCCATGCGAACGGGTTTATCATCTGTTCTGCAAACAGGATGCCAAAGTAAGCTTTCAGCCAGACGACGGGGTGTAGATGCAGTTGAGGCAGTAGATACAAGCCGTTTTGGCTGTTATTCACCGGTGGTTTTCAACCACTTCGTGTTATGAGCCATCACGAAATATTCCGTTAATACCGCGTTTCACCGAATTGCCACGACAATAGTGGTCGGTTGTAGAACGCACCATGGTATGGCCTGCATCCTGCATTGAAGAAACAAAGCAGGCTATTGATAAAGGATGCCGCAATGACTCTACCCATGCACGATCTGCAGACCCTGGTGAGATTGGTTGTGGTTGTAAATCCTCTGTTGACTGATCACGGTGTAGTTCATAACGCACGGCTTGGCCTGAAGAGCTTCTAACCCATCATCATGGTCTATCCATAGACCGCAGGAGACGTAAGATGCGTACACAACCAAGCT
Organism: Candidatus Thiodiazotropha sp.; assembly: GCA_037382205.1. GTDB lineage: Bacteria > Pseudomonadota > Gammaproteobacteria > Chromatiales > Chromatiaceae > Thiodiazotropha. The sequence goes on along the minus strand of JARRQD010000322.1, from coordinate 925 downwards.
TGACTACCCGGGTACTACATCTTGGTATCTCAATCAGTATCACCCTGCAACTGCTGGTATCCACCTTCATGGATAAACCCAAGCCGGGTCCTGCCATGCCGCTTTGGGCATCACTCGGTTTTGATGTGCATGAGGTAGTGGGCATCCTCTCCCTTCCAGTACTGTTGTTATGGTTTATCTGGCTGTTTGTGCGCAAAGGGGAAGCTGAGTTCAAAGAACTCTTTCCATGGTTTCGACGGTCAACAGTCACCGCCTGGTACGGATCCCTAAGCCACGCGCTGAGTGCCTGGAGGAGCAGGATTATGCCGTACTCCGCTGACAATGAGCGAGTTGCACATTCGGTCCATGGACTGGGTGCACTGTGCGCGCTGGGCATGGCATTGAGCGGATTTGTGGTCTGGCTAGGGCTCAACCCCCAGGGTAATCTGACGGAGTGGGCACAGCTCAGCTTGAGTATACATCGCCTGTTGGCTAATCTGATGTGGGTCTACTGGGTAGGACATAGTGCCATGGCCGTATGGCATCAGTCGAAAGGGGAATCCATCCTGCAGCAAATGTTTTCCTTACTACCCTACATGAACAGCCATGCTGGCACTCGATTCAAGAATTGAGTTGTTCATGATGAGTTTTGAGTTTATCTGTTCGCTGCACTCAGGGATTCTATACCCCCCCTCCCCCTAGCATTCTCCTGAAAAGGGAGAAGGGGAAGACTTTATTTCGATTGCTGCGAACCACCCTAACCCAACACTCAAAACCGAAGCCCATCATTTGAATAAGGGGTTCGTCATACCAGCGAATACCGGGTTCCAGTGGAATGTGGCACCTACCCTCAACAAGCTCTACTGTCGTGGTTTCAGTATCTCAGTGGTATTAACGATACCAAATTCGATGATTTCAACTTGGGTGGTATCTAGATTCCGGCATG
>JARRQD010000321.1:0-5407 GCA_037382205.1 Candidatus Thiodiazotropha sp. | reverse complement strand
CAGGAGATGTGATTGCCTGTGGTACCTCATTGGGAGCTGGAGCAATGCCTCAAGGCTGCACGGTTGAAATAAGAATCGAAGGTATCGGCTCTTTGGTTAATCCTTTTGAGTGATTTCCTGGCTATTTCAATAATAGGGAGAAACCGCTAATAATCAGCAGAAAGCTGATGCCTTTTTGAAAGGTCTGTTGGGAAAGGGTGCTGTGTATTTGTCCACCAACATACATGCCTATCGCCATCAATGGGATGGCAACTGCAACGACCTTGAGTAATGCAAGGTCAAAGAAACCGGTTGCCAAGTATCCAAAGATTCGGCTAATGCCATCAATTAGAAAGATGGTTGCAAAAGTTGCTGTAGTACATCAGCATCAACCGAGTTGAACAGATAGAGCGCCATCACAACCCCGAAGATAGAAAAGGGAAGTAGTGGCATTATATCCCGCCAACGAATTGCTTCACGGTGCTTTACACCATGACTTGCTGAGGCGATATAGTCGAGTAATACAATCAATGGTACTGCAATTGATAACGGAAGCATCAATGCAAGTAGCGGTATTGCAATAAGGCCTGAGCCAAAACCTGCAATGCCTCTTACCAGGTAGGCGGAGCAGATAATGGTTGCGGCAATAATAAGATTTAGTGTCGAAAGTGCTTCAAGCACATTAAGTCCATTTTGCTAGATATCAATATCAAATCTATTGCTGCGAACTTGTGGTTCCATTCAAAGATTAGGTACCGATAAGCAAAACTCTGCCTTCAGCTTGATTCCGTTCGAGATTATCCCGCAAACAACTCCAAAAAATATTGTCTAATCGAATCTCTCAATCACAATATTTTCAGCGCTATTATTCCCCCTCCCTTCAATAATTCAATTGAGAAAAGTCAATAGAATTCAAACATAGTCCAATACTGAGAAAATATCTGGCAAGAAGGTTGATGTTTTGTATCAAATTAATAAATCTGAGAATTAAAATCTTATGCCGGAAATGACAGCTTTTCATTAAGCCGACAGTTAATTTGTTGGCTAATGGGAGAATAACTTTAAAGATTTTATTTGGAGGTAGGTATGACCACCAACATTTTTCCTGATAGCCATTCAACCTAAAAAAATCAGTTGACCGCTCCATTCTACTAGCAGATTACTGATTTTAAAGAAAATAGCTTCGATGGTTATGTCACCTGCTGGGTGAATCACGCCACAATGTGAATGGCACGCTTGTGGCGGCGCATGGCGGCGTTGCAACTCCTTGGAATAGCAGGCTATTCCGCGTCGTTGCGCGCCGTGCAGGGATGCACAAGTGTCGCGGGCACATGGATGTGCAGGAGCGACCCTTGCCCTGTACCACCACAAATGCACCCTTCACGCCGTCCAACTGATCTTTTTAGGTTGAAGGAAACCAAGATGCCGTTTCGCCACCTTGAAATAGTTGTTTTGTTGTTTGCTTTTGAACACAAACATTTCACCATGCGTGAGGCCAGTTTTCTTGATTATTCAATATGTTATACGTTAGGTTTTACTAAGTTTGAACTCCGAAACTTGAGTTATTCATTAGTGGTCAAGTAGCCACTAAATTACTAGATATGCATATCGGTATCATCGAGCCGCTCACCTGGGTCCTCCAACTTGCCTACTGCCAGCGCTGTATCAATCAATGTCGATTGTTGTTCCCGGTGAAGCTTGGCATCGCCACAGGCTGGGGATGCTGATGGTGGCCTGCCTGCATATCCTAAGGTCTGCCCGGACTGAGCCAGAAAGCGAAGATGGTGTTGAATCTGATACCAGGCACCCTGATTTCTCGGCTCCTCCTGACACCAGACAATCTCGGTCACTTGTTGGTATGCCGCAAGCAGTTCAGACAAGGGGCGGCGTGGAAAAGGATAGAGTTGCTCAACCCGGAGAATCGCAATGTCATCCACTCCTTTATCACGCCTGGCCTGCAGCAGTTCATAGTAGACCTTGCCACTGCAGAGCACGACCCGCCGCACTAGCAGCGGATCCAGCTCATCCGCTTCAGGCAGCACAGTAGCCAGATCACCTTGCGTAAAAGCCTGAAGTTGTGACTTGGCCATAGGATGTCGCAGCAGGCTTTTCGGTGTCATCACGATCAGCGGGCGACGGAATCTACGCCTCATCTGATCCCGTAGCAAATGAAAAAACTGCGCCGGAGTTGTCGGAACCCAAACCCGCATATTGAGTTCGGCACACAATTGCAGATAGCGCTCCAGGCGTGCCGAAGAGTGTTCAGGCCCCTGCCCTTCAAAGCCGTGGGGCAGGAACAGGGTGAGTTGGCAGAGACGTCCCCACTTCAGGTAACCACTGGCGATAAACTGATCGATGACCATCTGCGCACCGTTGCCAAAATCCCCAAACTGGGCCTCCCAGATCACCAATGCGCCAGGCATCGATGTGGCGTAGCCATATTCAAAACCGAGCACCGCGAGTTCAGAGAGGATCGAGTTAATCACCTCGAAACGGGGTTGTCCGTCGAACAGCTGCTCCAATGGGGTATGAGTACGAAAGTTTTTCTGATCATGAAAGGTGGCATGTCGGTGGGCAAAAGTGCCTCTGACTGAATCCTGCCCCGACAGGCGTACCGCATAACCATCATGCAGCAGCGTCGCATAGGCGAGGGTTTCCGCCATTCCCCAATCGAATGAGATCTCACCAGCCAACATCCTGTGCCGTTCTTCCACCACCCGGGCCACTGCCCGCTGTAGGGTAAATCCTTCAGGCAGCTTCAGGGTCTGGCGACCGAGGGAACAGAGCAATTGCTGCTCAACCCGCGTCTCCACCTGCTCATCTGGCCGGGCATTCAGGTACTCTTCCCAGTGGGCCTCATAACCGGAACGTGAACCACGCAAAAACTCCCGCACCACCACTTTGCCCTGCTCAAGGGAGGTGCGATAACTTTCGCGCATCTCCTCTACATCTTCTGCACTGATTAAACCATCTTCCACCAGTCGTTGGGCATAGAGCTGGCGTGTGGTTGGCATACTGCGGATGCGCTGATACATCTCGGGCTGAGTCATCATCGGCTCATCCGCCTCGTTATGCCCCAGGCGCCGATAACAGACAAGGTCAATGACCACATCATTCTGAAAGGTCAGTCGGTAGTCGATTGCCAGGCGAGTGACAAACAGAACCGCATCCGGATCATCCCCATTAACATGGAAGATCGGCGCTTGAATCAGCTTTGCGACTTCGGTGCAGTAGAGTGTTGAGCGGGCTTCCTGAGGGTGACTGGTCGTGAAGCCGATTTGATTATTGACCACCACATGGATGGTGCCACCGGTGCCATAGGCCGGTGTCTTCGACAGGTTGAACGTCTCAGTAACCACCCCCTGGCCGATAAAGGCCGCATCCCCATGCACGATGACCGGCAATACTAGATCAGTGGCATCCTGCTGATGCCGATCCTGTCGCGCTCTGCAGCCCCCCTGCACCACCGGCCCGATGATCTCCAAGTGAGAGGGATTGAAGGCCAGCGACAGGTGAACCGGACCACCTGGCGTCTGGATATTCGAGTAGAAACCCTGGTGATACTTAACATCCCCGGATCCGCTGGCTCTATCCAGACTGTAACTCCCCTCAAACTCTGAGAATAGCTCACTCGGCGCCTTACCGAGCAGATTGACCAGTACATTCAATCGTCCCCGATGGGCCATGCCGATCACCACATCGGTAATGCCCCGCTGACCTCCACCCTGAACGATCTCATCAAGCAGTGGAATCAATGAGTCCCCACCTTCCAGTGAGAAGCGCTTCTGCCCTACATAACGTCGATGCAGATAGTGCTCCAACCCTTCCGCGGCGGTGAGATCCCTGAGCACATCGATCCGCTCGGGACTGCTGTTCTGCGCCGCCCAGTCTCCCCGGGTCGACTCCAACCGACGCTCAATCCAGCGCCGTTCGTCTGCCGCACTGAGATGCAGGTATTCAGTGGCCAGGGAGCCACAGTAGACGTGCTGCAGCGCCTCGATTGCCTGATCTGCTGTAAGTTCCTGCTCCGCCTCGATAGAGACCACCCTGACCCGCTGCTGCAGGTCAGCCTCGCTCAATCCATAGTAGTCTGGTGTAAGCGCCTTAGGACGCTGTCGCACGGCCAATCCCAATGGATCCAGGTCTGCAAAGAGATGCCCGGAGAGGCGGTAAGCCATGAACAGACGATCGAGACCGGCTTGGCCAGGTGGGAGTTGTGGCGTCGATGCCGCCGGGCTTTTGGTTTCAGAATCGACACCATGATCGAAGCCATAGAAGAAGCTACGCCACTCGGCAGAGACCAGATCAGGATCTTCACAAAATGCCTCATACAACTGATCGATGTATTCAGCATTGGCCCCTACGAAATCGGCTTTTCGACGTTTGATCTTGGTTATTTTATTCACCCTTTCCACCTCAGCTCCCTCCTCAATTTTCACCAGTCTAGTGTAGTGTCCTATATAAAGCGTGCATTTAGAAAGCCACTCAAGCCGCGAGTGGCATTTAGAAAGCCACTCAAGCCGCGAGTGCAAGGCGCAGCCCGCCGGGAATGGCGGTTCCCTTTCCAAGGGCGGCAACGCCGCAATCGTGGCTTGAGTGGCTTGCCGCAGGGCGAGGCAAGGAATTTAAGCTCAATTTCATGAGAGGCCTCGTCTAAATGTATGGTTTATATAGGACACTACACTAGCACTGCGGTAAGGGTCAGCAGAATATTCTCGGGAGCTACGCTGAATCTGTGCTTGTTCATTTAGCAGAAGCTCAATCCTAAGCGAATGGCCTAACCCCATCCTTCACTCGATGTAGGGTTTGGTCGAAAAACACTATGCTATAATTACACCGTTTAATTTTACATCTTTTGCCACTTGAAAGCGGATTGAACCGTTGATAAGAGACTCATTCGTTTGAATCTTGCAATACACAGACTCGAGGGAAAACACGCCCTTGCCCTTCTATCCGGACTCCTCTTCTTCCTCGTGGTGGCCGCCACTGCGATATGAATAAACCCGACTTCTCCCAGTTGGTCAGTGAAATACTCACAGAAGGTCGTAATATTCGCAATATCGGTTTGGCTCGAAACAATATCATTACCCACATCTTCCCCCTCGCTGGTAATGAATCCGCCTTGGGTTTTGAGTATCGAAAAAACAGCAGTCAGTGGCCTGCAGTAAAGCGGGCGATAGATGCCAAAGGAACCGTCGTCGCAGGACCAGTTAATCTGGTTCAGGGTGGTAGCGCTTTTATCGCCCGAACGCCGATTTATACCCGCAACGACATCAGTGGACCGCTTAGTCAACATAAACCCAGCTATTGGGGAATGGCTTCTATTGTGATCGATATACCCAGCCTATTTCAGAGCGCAGGAATCTCACAGCAGTCAGAAGGCCTCTCCCTGGCACTACGGGGTAAAGATGGTCTCGGTGATCAGGGT
>JARRQD010000320.1:0-4259 GCA_037382205.1 Candidatus Thiodiazotropha sp. | reverse complement strand
CCTGTGCCAGCTGGAGCTGGGATCCTGCCAAAGGCGAGTGCCTCTGGGAGGAAGACATGTATGCACTGATAGGTCTGGAGGAGGATGCTTTTAAACCAACATCTGAATCATTCCTCGAACTGGTGCACCCTGAAGATCGGGATTTATTGGCGCCACTTTTTACTGAAAACAGCGCCGACCCGAGTAAATTAAGTTATCGGTTGCTGCTGCCGGATGAGACTGAACTGTGGTTATTACAGTACAGCCATGTTATCGGCTCGGAAGAGAGTGGCGATATCAAGCGTGTCTCGATCTGTTGGCGTATTGATCACTATTCGGCCACACCAAAACGTCAACATTTGACAATTGTGCCAAACGCAGCGGCGGTTTCCGATGAAGAGGTTGGCGAGTAGGGTAGTTGCGTAGAGGGGGTGTTTTGAGATGTTTCGCATCAAACGTCATGCTCTGCTGTCTTTTACCGACAGCCGGACTGCCTGAGCACCTTTCTCAAAATCCGTTGTCTCAACAACCAGTCAGAAAATAAGGAAAAGGATCCATGATGAGATTGTTTGCAATTTTGCTACTGACACTGACTTTTACCACCAGTCTGCCTGCGGCAGCCAAGGCGACGCCCTCAGAGCGGGTTAAAGAGACAGTGGATAAAATTCTCGAAATCCTCAAGGATAAGAGTCTGGACAAGGCAGAGCGTCGCGAAATGGTTAAAACCATTGTCCGTTCTCGCTTCGACTACGAGTCGATGTCCCAGGTGATTCTTGCGGCCAACTGGCGCAAGGCCACTGCAGAGCAGCGGGAGCAGTTCATCACCCTGTTTCGCGAATTGCTCGAACAGACCTACTACTCGGCCATGGACAGCTATACCGATCAGCAGGTGCGCATGGGGCGTGAACGGCTGAAAGGCAAGCTGGCGAACGTTCAGACCTTTATTGTGGCATCCAACAAGGAGTTGCCGGTCAGTTATAAGTTACGTTATCGCAATGATGACTGGTATGCTTACGATGTGGCTGTAGATGGCGTGAGTCTGGTCAGTAACTACCGCACATCCTTCAGGAACCTGGTGAAAACCAAGGGAATGGACGGATTATTGGCCGAACTTGCTGAAAAGGTTGCTACACTCAAATCTCAGAATAAGAATGCTGTAAAACAAGAGGCGTCCGAAGCCTCGGCAAACTGAGCTAGGGCCGGTTGACAGGCCCTGACACGACAATCCGATAGACTTCGACCTGATCAGACTGGGGGAGCTGGGCTGAATAGGCGTTATCGGGTTGTTTAAGCATACCCCCCCTTTATCCCAATTTGGATTATCAAAGGAGACACAAGCATGTATAAGAAAAAACTCTTGCCCCTTATGGTCGCTTCTCTGCTGCCCTTTAGCGCTGTGATTCATGCAGAAGAAGCCCTTGAGGAGGGCGGCGGAACGGCCAAAAGTGAGGCCAGCGCAACAACTGAGGTAGTGGAAGTGGTTGAGGAGGTCGAGGTGGCTGAAGCGAGCCAGCCTGAAGTCGATCAGAGTGATGCCGAGGTGGTGGCGAACGACACGTCTGCTGGGGATCAACCAGCAACGGAGACCGCCCAACAGACCGAGGCTGCTGCGGTGGCTGAAATGGAGGCAGAGGTTGAACCAGCGCCTGCAAAAGATGCTGAGGATGGCTACGCGCAACGCTGGCAAGTGCGAGAGGCTCGCTATCAGGAACTGAGGCAGCGTGCCGAAGAGGCCGGTGTGATGCTGCCAGCCCATGCGCCCTGGCGGGCTCCACAGATGGCGTCAAGCCGATCAATGTCGGATCAACGCAGACAGCACCATGAAAAGATGATGAGCATGAGCCCAGAGGAGCGTGATGCCTATCGTCAGGAGCGTTACCAGATGATGCGCGAACAAGCGCAGCAGCAAGGCATCGAGATGCCTGAGACACCACCCTGGGTAGCCCGTAAGCAGGCGATGGAAGCCGAGTGGGAAAAGCATCAGGCAGTGATTGAGGGGATGACCGATGAGGAGCGCGCTGCCTGTCACGCGATGCACAATCGGCATATGATGGGGCATGGCATGGGGCCAGGGCATGGACAAGCCTGTGGTTATGGTTGTCAGGGCCCCTACGGCAATCCTGCGGGGATGTCGGCGCCTGCTCCCAGGTATCCAGGCTATGGCTATGGACCTGCGCCTTATGGTCAAGGCAACTTCTGGGATCCCAACTATTAATCGGTTGACTGTCAGTTGATTGGAGGAGGGGGCTGAAGCCAAGTGAGTGATACTTGGCTTAAGTGCCAAGATATTCTTTAGATAATGGCTGTTTGGTGGGGCTCTGCCCCGCCAAATAGAGCCTAATTACAAACCAACAAAGCCCCCTTTCTTCATTGGCTTGTGTCTGACGGGGCGCTTCAAAGAACTGTTTGCTGCAACGTTGCAAGCTCTGCATTGTTACTAACCACGCAAAAATCTCAGCAGTTATCGATTCTGCAGATCGTGGACCTCTGACGCAGAAAGATAGCGCCAGGGCCTGGGTATCAATCCAGGAACCTTTTGCCGGTAGGCCCGGTAAACCTCGCCATGGAAAACCATCAGTTTCCGCTCTTCGTACCTAGAACCCAGCAGCAGATAAAGGGTGATGCAGAGTGCCGAGACCAAGCGAGCCGGATCCATATCCTGGGTCCAGACGAGCACCAGCCCAAGGCTGTACCAGGGGTGGCGTACATAGCGATGCATGGGGGAGATGTGCAGCTGCTCCTGATCGGCTGTCTGTTGCTGTCGCCGGGCCAGCTGTCTGAATCCGAGGAACTCCTGCCCATCGTAAAACCTTAGCGACCAGGCGAACCCAAGGCTGGCCAGCAGCATCAGGGCATAGGCCAACAGTGAGCAGATTCCCTGCCAGGTCCAAAGTGGTTCACTGCGCAGTACCCAGGTCATCGCTAGTGGGGGGATCAGCAGTAGCGTTGACTGCAGATTGAAGAGTATTCGATACCAGGGGGTCAGCTGAGGATAGCGGTTAGCCAGCCACTGCTTGACGATCAGAGAGGCCAGTGCGGAGTGAATCAGAAAATAAACGAGCCACAGCAGAGCCAGCAGCATTAGGTTTGAGCTTTGGGTCATCAGGAGCCTGTTTGGCTTAAACCTAAAAAAATCAATTGACCGCTCCATTCTAATAGCAGGTTCCTGATTTTGAAGAAAATAGCTTCGATGGTCATGGTCACCTTCTGGGTGAATCACGCTGTCCAACTGATCTTTTTAGGTTAAACGATATGACAAAAATGGAGGATCATCCAGCAGATTGTGATCCCGACAGGGCCTGCACACAGCTTTATGCCAGATTTTATGAAAATACGCCGGGCCAAGGCCCGGCGTTGCTGGGCATCAGCCGACGAATTTTCCCTGTTGCAGTCGTTGTGCATCCATCAGCTCCAGTTCTCTGGAGCCGGAGATCACCACGCTAGGATCGGGTACGAAATCCAGATCGACATTCAAGCGTTCGTAGGGAACCGAATTGAGGATCACCCGCATGGCATTGAGCCGGGCAAGATGCTTGTCGTTTGAGCGGATGATTGTCCATGGGGCGTGGGTGGTGTTGGTGCGTCTCAGCATCTCATACTTTTGATTGGTGAAATCGTCCCATCGGTCTTGTGCCTGGACGTCGATCTCAGACAATTTCCACTGTCTCAAGGGGTCATCTTTACGCCGTTGGAAGCGTCGTGCCTGCTCCTCTTTGGTGACCGAGAAGTAGAGCTTTACCAGAATCGTGCCCTGACGTACCAGATCCTTCTCAAAACCGGGGCAACCGATCATGAAGTTCTCATACTCCTCATCGCTGCAGAAGCCAAAGATCGGTTCTACCATAGCCCGGTTGTACCAGCTGCGATCGAACAGCACCACCTCACCACCACGCGGGCATTGGGCGACATATTTCTGGAAGAACCACTGAGTCTTCTGTTCATCAGTGGGTTTGCCAAGGGCTACCACCCGATAGTGTTTCTCATTCATGTAGCGGGTAACTCGGCGGATGGTGCCGCCTTTACCAGCGGCGTCCCGCCCTTCGAAGAGAATGATCATGCGTTTGCGGGTTGTCTCAAGATATTGCTGCATCTTGATCAATTCGGCCTGGTAGGGTTTCAGCTCCTCTTCCCGTTTGAATCGTTTGACCGCCTTTTTATCCTGTCGTTTGTCGTTCTCGGCGTCAGTTTTCAGTTTGTGATAGTCCTTTAACAGCTCATCAAGTCGTATGGGCTGTTCATCAACGAGGATGGTGTCCGGGTTTTTGATTGTGTTGTTCATA
>JARRQD010000319.1:0-4260 GCA_037382205.1 Candidatus Thiodiazotropha sp. | reverse complement strand
CTGGATGTCATTAATTCACATGGATTTCGGTATAAATCCACACCCGAATCTTTTAGCTTCTGCAAAACTTAATAATAATTAGTTCAATATCTTAGCGGGGTTAAGGAAGGTACCCATTATCCAGTCCTTCTCCCTGTGGGAGAAGGGGCCCCTGTATTTCGATTCTCATGTCCATGGATCCTGGTCAATACAAAAAGCCCAGCAATTCATGAACAACGAGGCTTACCGAGCAAAACAGATGGGACAGTAGTGACTGTCAATGAAATAGATAACGATCCAGAGGAGCTTTAACATGTTAATTCCAACTGATCAAGCCCTGATGATTGATATACGAAGTAGTGCGGAGGTGATGTTGTTTGGTATTGAAGAGCAAGCCGATGCCCATATCCCCTACTATGGTGGTCCCGTTGATGAGTGGAATGTCTTTCGGCAGAGCTTTCTTACCCAGGGTAATGATTATTTCGTTAAAGCTATTTTTAGCTTGATTAAAGAGTATGGTCTCTATCGGGATAGCTCGATAGTGTTGGTTTCAAAATCGAGATATAAAGGCTTGAGAGCGGCGAGTTTATTACAGGTGGCTGGCTACAAGAATGTACAAGCTGAAATCAGAATGGGGGCTTCTGATCGATTAATGACACAAGATTGTGGTAAGCGTGCCGGGCTTGGTAAAAAAGTGGATCTAATGAGTGAGAAGGCATATCTCTCGACAAGTTTGTCTGTTGTTCATTAGAGGATGTGGGAGAACTGTCTCTTCACCTTGTATCCCTTTTGGATGAAGAGAAACTTAAAACAGAGATGTTCTGTATATGCGTTTATGCGGATAAAGTTAAATGAAAAAATCGTCACCAGGAAAAATCACATGTAGCCTAGTGCAGTATATTAAATGATACGGTGAAGTGACGCTTAGTCCGTTAATGATAGCCTTATATTTCACTAAGTAATTTAATATACTGCAGTAGCTGACTTAGACTGGCCACCAATAGCCTGGTGGATCGATATATGCCCAGCGAGAGCCTTCCGCTTCGACTATTGTCAAGTTTCGCACATTGAGTACTTTCTTGATTGGCGGGCATTGTTTTTTCAAAGGCTTTATAAGTTTCTTTTTGCCGTCAATCTCCTCATATACTTTGAGAGTCCCGTCAGGTTTCAATACCAGAGTATAATCAAAAATAGACGCGTTATTTTTTATCTTGGTTTTTGTTTTAGTTTTAGTTTTAGTTTTTGTTTCTCTATCGATTCTGGACATATTTTACCTCTCTACGGTGGTTAGATTAAACTAGCGAACGTTTACTGTAATTTTTCCAAACACAAATCGTTCGCCGGAAAAGGATGAAGGTGACGCGGTAAGCTCCGGGTCGCTGATATCATAACTATCTCGATCTTCAAAATTAATATGCTTATCGAAGATGTTATTTATGCCAAGAGATACAGATCCGCGACGGTTTGGAAATCGGTAGTTAAAAGCAAGGTTAGTTGACACGCCATTGTCTTCTCCATGCTGGGTTTCTGTCCCGGTTTTGTTGACGAACTCGCCTTCTTGGTCATAGTAGGTGGCAGTAAGCGTGGTAGAGAAACCGAGCGGATGATAATAACTGATTGAGACGGGTAGTTGGTGAGTCTTCAAATCAACAACACCATCTGGTGCCAACACAACGGAATTTGATTGAATGTTTTTTGCGAGATCACTCCTGTTATATGAGTACTCGACTCCAAAGGACCAGAAAGGTGAAGTGGCCCAATTAAGCCAAAACACGGTGTTCAGGTCTTCGTGCTCTATGAGTTGAGAAGTGTTGCCTGGAGGTAGGGTTGAAAAGTCAACAAGCCCGATCTCTGTCTCCAGTTCACGAAAAACTGAAGAGAAACCGGCGTGTAAATTATGTGACAATTGATGCTTATATTCCGCTGCATAGGCCCAGTAATCCGTTTTGTTATAATCGTCGTATAACTGATTGAAACCGATAATCTGTGTAGGCTCCAGGGTCTCGTAGAGTGATGGTGAAATAACACTCATCCGGTTTCGAAAAGCAGCCAGTCGAAGCTCGCTGCCGGTTGTTGGGTTGAACTGAAACCCTATTTTTGGATAAGCCTTGTTAAACTCGTCATTGTCTACTTCTTCCTTTATATAGCTTAATCCACCTGTCAAAGTGGTTTTATCGTTGAGGTCGTAATGCAGATACCCATAGAGTCTTGTTTGCCATGCTTCATGTTCAGATGGGGAACTACAACTTGGAAGCGGACAGCCAGTTGCGAACTCAAATACGGATAAGGCATCTTCATCTTCATTTTGACGACTTACGCCCGCCAACCAAGCCGTTTGTTCCAGTTTTCCAGCGAATTGCACTTCATAGAGATCAATCGTACGGTCACTTTCCGTACTGAATGTTGTAGAGGGATTAATGTCCTGAGAACGGATAAAATCATATTCACGTCTAGCGGCGGAAATCAGCAAGTCTGTGTTGACTGTCAATGCATGCCTTACGCCTAATCGAGTTGTAGATAGTTCAGTTTTTACCTGGAAGTCATCTACATTGAGAAACTCTGGAAGCAGTCGTCGAGTCACATCCCCTTTTTCTTCTTCGGAATCGCTAACTTCAATTTGGAACGATGTGCTATCTGAAAAAGCAAATTGGGCAAAGCCATTATAGATGTCCTGCTCATAAACAGCGCTTTCGTTACGAAATCCATCTGTTTCGGCATGGTATTGCCCAAGACTGAATGCAAATCGATCCGTCAAGCCGGCTAGAATTGCATCCTCACCCCAGGTGCTGTTTTCACCATATGATGCATCTAATTGAAACGCCAAGCCACTCTTAGTAAACAGTGGATTATATTCATAGTAAGACAGGTCGGCTGGCCCATTTCCATCCAACAGACCCAGGTTTGAGTTACTCAATTGAGGTTGTAGAGGATCTAGGTTCAGGGGTTGAGTCAGTTTTGACTGTAGCAACTCGCTTTGTCTTGCAGCATCCCGGTTGATAAGCCCCACGTAGCCGTCAGCCAATAACCGATGAGCTGAGTGATTGGTGGGGGCCTGTATCAAGGCATCGGTCGCCTGATAGACTGCCTGCTGTTCAAAACTCAAATCGTTGTAGATTCTACCAAGCGCTACGTTTCGTGAGGCCTCATCATTATCAAGAAGCTGCCTTGAGCGATAGACACCCCGGTTGTCATTTAACTCAATCGCATGCTGCTGGGCATGTAACGCCTCCACCGGTCTGTTGGCTGATTGCAGTAATATTGACTCATAAAACCAGGCCGTGGGATCGTTGGGATCGAGTTCTTTGGCCATGGCAAATTGTTGGGATGCCAAGTCGTTGCGCCTCTCCTCGTAGTAGGCCTTGCCCATGTAACTGCGTAGTAAGGCGTTGTTTGGATCGAGCAGTGCTGCTGTTTCAATCGCTTCGCGGCCTTCCTCCAAATTACCTTGGCGAATTTTCAGCAGGCCCAAGCCAAGGTGGGGCAGGGGAGCCGCTGAATCGAGTTCAATAGCCTTCTGAAATGCCGATTTCGCTTTATCCAGGCTGATCTCGCGTAACGATGCAAACCCAAGAACGGTATGCGCCAGTGAGAGTTCGGAATCGATGGTAACTGCCTGGTTGGCGGATTCACGAGCGGCGCGGGTATTGCCTGTCATCAACCAGACTTCCGCGAGTCGGGCCTGAGTCAGGGCGTTTTGTGGTGCAAGTTGCGCGGCTTTTTGGCTGTTGGCCAAGGCAGCGGCTATGTCAAACATAGCCTGATCGACATAGGATTGCGCCATATAGGCAGTGGCTGACTGACGATCCATTTCCAGTGCTTGTTTCGCCAATTCTGCCGCTTCTTCAAGTCGATTCTCAACGATGGCCTTGATGGTGGCTTGAGCTAATGTATCGGCTTTACTGGGTAGTGCTGGTAGTGGAGGAAAGTAAAGCGCCCAGGCAACCGCATTGAAGGGCCTGGCGATTGCCGTTACAACAGGCGCTTGATCCTTCTCGGCACGGGCTGCCTGATTAGTGCCCAGCTCTACCGAACCCGCATAATTGCTGGCAATTACCACCCCCTCTAACACGATCACATCCGTGCCGGTTTCATCTATTCGAATCACAAATTCAGTACCCTCTATGGAGGCGTTCACATAGGGTGTCTTGATCTCAAGACTCTTTCGTGTTCGGCTGATAAAGTGGGCAATCCCCTCTATGATATCGAGCCAGCTTGTCTGTTGATCTTCTGGGGCAGCAAAGCGGATGCTGCTCAGCTCATTCAAGCGCAGAAAGGTATCGT
>JARRQD010000318.1:0-4277 GCA_037382205.1 Candidatus Thiodiazotropha sp. | reverse complement strand
TGGGGAATCTGTACTTATAGCGCTTGATCGAAGTGTGGTTGTTAACTCATCGGCAGATTACCGATCACCGATGCTGCTCCAGCGGCTCATGAGAAAAACTATGGTTTTAAAGTCCCCCAGTGGGGAGAATGAATTTGTCACCAAACCTTTGATACTGCTCATGTTGGGCGGTTTTCTGGCGCTCTTTACCCTGCCCACCATGGCAGCTTCCGCAGAACAGAGTATCGAATGGGGTGTGATGGGTATGAAACTGTTCGGCGGTGTTGCGCTGTTTCTATTCGGTATGGAACAGATGGCGGATGCCTTGAAAGCCGTTGCCGGCGACCGCATGAAGAACATTCTTGGCAAACTGACCAGTAATCGGTTCATGGGAGCGGCCACCGGTGCGTTTGTCACAGCGGTGATTCAATCCTCCTCCGTGACCACTGTCTTGGTGGTCGGGTTTATTACGGCTGGCCTGATGACCTTCACTCAATCGATTGGGGTAATCATGGGCGCCAACATCGGTACGACGGTTACTGCGCAGATTGTGGCCTTTAAAGTCACCAAAGCGGCACTGCTGATGATCGGTGTTGGCTTCAGTATGCTTTTTATCTCAAAAAATGAACGGATCAAACAGTATGGCGGCATGATCATGGGCCTGGGTCTGGTGTTCTTCGGCATGAGCGTGATGAGTGATGCCATGAAACCGCTGAGAACCTATCAGCCCTTTCTTGATTTTATGATCCGCATGGAGAGTCCGCTGATCGGCATTCTGGTCGCGGCGGCTTTTACCGGATTGATCCAATCCTCCTCCGCCACCACCGGTATTGTGATCGTGATGGCGAGCCAAGGCTTCATAACCCTGCCTGCGGGAATCGCGCTCGCCTTTGGCGCCAATATCGGCACCTGTGTGACCGCCATGCTCGCCTCCATTGGTAAACCCAGAGAGGCGGTTCGCGCTGCGCTGGTGCATGTCATATTCAATGTTTCCGGGGTACTGCTGTGGATCATGTTTATTCCTAATTTGGCCGATTTTGTGGTCTCCTTCTCTCCCACTCACCCAGAACTCGCCGGTATTGAGCGGCTGGGGGCGGAGACGCCCCGGCAGATCGCCAATGCCCATACCGTATTTAATATCGCCAACACCCTGGTGTTTATCTGGTTTACCGCCTACATCGCCCGCCTGGTTCATTGGCTGATTCCCGATCGGTTGATTGAGGAGGAGGGAATTGCGGTCAGTGCCAAGTACTTGGACGTGGAGCTGCTCAGCACCCCCTCGCTGGCGCTCGACCGGGTGCGCCTCGAAGTGCTGCATATGGGGGATCGAGTGCAAGCGATGTTGGATCAGATCATGCCGGCGATCATCGATGGCAGTCATGAGTCGCTGGATGCGGTGGCCCAGCTCGACGATGAGGTAGATATTCTCTATGAGCAGATCCTC
The DNA here is from genome assembly GCA_037382205.1 of Candidatus Thiodiazotropha sp. GTDB lineage: Bacteria > Pseudomonadota > Gammaproteobacteria > Chromatiales > Chromatiaceae > Thiodiazotropha. Next base: position 2,854 of record JARRQD010000318.1, on the reverse strand, counting down.
GATTACCTGGGCAGAATCAGTAAAGAGAGTTTGACCGACCGGCAGACCGAAGAGTTACTGGGTCTGATGGAAGCGGTGGGTGACCTGGAAAATATCGGCGATACCATTGAGACCAATCTGGTTGTACTGGGTCACGAGCGTATCAGTATCGGATTCTCCATCAGCGAACCCACTAAACAGGTGCTGGAGGGCTTTCACCGGGTGATTATTCGTGCTGTGGACGGGGCGGTTCAATCAGTATCTCAGATCAATACCGAGGTAGCTCATGCGGTGGTGGCGATGAAAGATGAGATCACCTCACTGGCCAACTCGGCGGCTCAGCACCAAGCAACCCGGCTGGTTGCTGAAGAGCCAAATCGGATTGCCGCCTACACCACCGAAGTCGATATCATCGAAAAACAGAAGCGGATCTACTATTTTGCTAAACGGATGGCAAAAACAGTCATCCCACCCAAAGAGGATATTGAAGAGTAATCTAATGATTGTATTGGATCTTCTGATTAACTCGTCATACCAGCGAATGCCCGAATCAGCGGGGCTGAAATATCAAGGATCTCAACAATCCTGGGATGATGGAAAGTCACTTAATAAGATGTTCTTGTGGTGATTTAGTCAGTCGGGCTTTTATAAAGTGGCCTCTAAATGGTTGACGTGCTGAAGGTTTAATCTATGAAAATTAATGAAATCCTTGAGAAGCTGAAAAAGCGACTGGAAAAAGCAGAGCTATCCGATTCATCTAAATGTGATCGAATCGATGAGCTTTTAGCGCAGCTGAAGAAAACAGAGCAGCATCTAAAAAAGAAGCTGGAAGAAGAGACAGATTCAAAAAAGTACATGCGGTTGAAAACCGATCTGAAGGTTGTCCAGGCGCAGCTTAAAAAAGGCTCTAAGCGCCATAATGAGTTGAGTAGGAAGTGTCACTGAGAGGTCCTGTTGTAGGTGGCTGAGCGTAAACCCAGTACACAAGTTGCTATGCGGAAACTGATCGAGCAGATCCGTGAGCAGCTTCCGTTTGATTTAAATGAAGAGGAGCGCTGTGGCGACTCCTGTCAGGGCTGTTCTACAAAGCTGCTTATCTATCTTGAGAGTGAGCTGGATGAGTGGCAGATCAAACTCGATCAGGGGGTCGTCCCTGGTTTTGCCGATCTTTCACGCTTGGCAGGGCAAGCTAAAAAAATTGCTGCTGTCCTACAGCGAAATGGATTGATCCCTGCGGAGGACTAGCGCTAGGGTGTGGAAATCGGCGATGAGCGAAATTGGATTTGAGGTTATCAATTAACCCGGCGATCAACTACTTCCCTTTCGAACTTCAAGCAGACCCGTGCTCAAGGGATGGCTCGCCAAGCGAATTAGAACAGTAAAGGACACCACACTAGGAATGGGCAAAACAGATATAGTTAAAGAATGTGGTACGAGTGGAGTAAATTATGATTTAAGTAACGAGGATATTCTAAACAAACTCGTAACAAGGGATTCTAAATATGGTATCGAAATTAGTGATGTTGCGCATGTCAAAAGCCTCACATTGCTCCAATTTTCGATGATTTGCGGTGTTAAACTCAGGAACCGATATGTACATTCCGGAACATTTCAAAGAAGAGAACTCAGACCGTATCTCGGCGCTCATTGAGAACAATTCCTTTGGAATGGTTATCACGGCGCTTGATGGTGTGCCTTTCGTTAGTCACTTACCCTTCATCTTCGATCACGCCGCAGGCTCGAAAGGTAAGTTGTTCTTCCACATGGCTCGGGCCAATCCGCAATGGCAGTACTTTTCATCCTGCGGTGAGGTTCTGGTGGTATTTCAAGGTCCGCATGCTTATGTTTCCCCTTCGTGGTATTCGTCGCCAGGCGTCCCAACATGGAATTACGCAGTGGTTCACCTGCGCGGAAACCCCCGGCTCTTAGAAAGCGAGTCCGAGCTTGAAGTCTTAGTTGAGCAACTAACCAATGTTTATGAATCCAACACGTCAAGCCCTTGGAAACCAAACCTTTCCGGTGAGCGGCGCTCAAAACTATTCAGCATGATTGTGGGCTTTGAAATCGAGGTTACGGAGATTCAGGCAAAGTTCAAACTCAGCCAAAATCGCCCGCTTGAAGATCAGCAGAGGGTGATAGAAAAGCTGGATCAATCCAGCAATCAAACTGAAGTCGCAGTGGCAAAGCTCATGTCGGGAATTTCCCTCGCTGAGTTCTAATATAAAAGTCGAGAGGCGTGCGCCAATAGCGGCGTGTCCCTAAGTAAACTGGCCTCGCGCATGTAAAATGTTTGTCTTCAAAAGCAAACAACAAAACCACGATTTTAAGGTGGCGAAACGGCATCTTGGTTTTCTTCAAGAGCAAGCGGCCACCTTTGCTTCGCAATGCAACATGGAGCTAAGAACCTATTACGCGTCGTTGCGCGCCGTGAAGGGATGCACAAGTGTCGCGGGCACATGGATGTGCAGGAGCGACCCTTGCCCTGCACCACCACAAGCGCACCCTTCACGCTGTCCAACTGATCTTTTTAGGTTAAAATACTTAGTCGGTCGTCGCAAAAGATAGCAGGTTTTAATTAATCGTCATTTAACTTTAAGTAGTGCTTATTAATTGACCATTCGATATAATCTATATTCTGATATGCTTAAATAGCATATCGCCTAATAGCAGTAACTTAGGAGTAGTATATGGAAATTGTCGTTTGGGCCTGTATTGGATTAGCAGGCTTAGCTGCCGTGCTTTCAGCTATCAGCATCATTGTCATCAATGGTCTATTTATCGGACAGGCTGGCTCTGCGATATATCGTAAACTCCTCAATTGAGTTCCTGCGATCTGAATAAATAATTCAATCATTGACATCGAGACCCTTGTGTA
>JARRQD010000317.1:0-4298 GCA_037382205.1 Candidatus Thiodiazotropha sp. | reverse complement strand
GCGCCAGACCGCCAAACGGGGCGGCACCGAGGTGCTCTGTTATGGCATCGACCGCGACAACCTGTTCGCCGTCATCACCACCCTACTCGACCAACTGGCGCTGGATATTGTCAACGCGCGTGTTATGAGCACCTCCGCCCGCTTCTCTCTCAGCTCCTTTCTGGTACTGGAGCAGGACGGTAGCCCGGTGGAAGAGGGACAACGCTGGGATGAGGTCATCTCAACCCTGCGTGAAGCAATGACTCAGGAGGGCGACCAACCCCTCAAAGTCACTCGCAGCATGCCACGGCGCCACAAACACTTCGACACCACCACTCAAGTCTACTTCACCCAGGAACCCAACCTGCACCGCACCGCCATGCGCCTGGTCACTCTCGATCGTCCCGGACTGCTCTCCGACGTTGGCCAGGCCTTCGACAGCTGCAAGATCCGCCTTCAGCACGCAAAGATCACCACCCTCGGCGCCGAAGTCGAGGATATCTTTTTTATCACCGACCGAAAGAACAACCCGATCCTTGATGAAAGCCAGCTCGAGTGCCTGAAACAGGCGGTTGCAGCCCGAATGCCCGAGTAATCAACTCAGGCTTAAGCACTTTTCATTTGACCAAAATCACAAAAACGCCAATTCAGGCGAGCAATTCTCTTTTATATCTGTAAACTGCGGCTATTAAGTTTCGTGGTGACTTAAGTATAGTGCCGCCCACCACTGAAGTTTTCTTAATTTCACCTAATCATAGATGCTTTCATCCATGCGCAGACTCTTTCAAATCCTAGCAATTGTGGTGACTCTGGTCCTGTTGAACGCCTGTGGCATAAAAGATTCATCACGGACCACAAGCACGTCCTCGCAGACCACCAATGATACAACAACAGCCGCCAACAGCATTGACCTCGCCTGGATTGCACCATCCACACGTGCAGACGGAAGCTACCTGAATGCCAGGGATCTTGCGGGTTTTCGCATCTATATGGGCACCTCCAGCAACACCCTGTCGCCCATCGTCGACATTGTCAACGACAACAACTATCAGTATCAGGTACAGAATTTAACGGCGGGCAGCTACTATTTTGCAATCACCGCCTACGATCAGAGCGGCGTCGAGAGCTCTCTCTCACAAGTAATGCTAATCAAACTGACCTGACACAATTGTTATTCTGCTCAGGAAACTGGCGGTAAAGTCCCGTATCAAGAATCTTCTAGCGGCATCCTAGCCCCCTAAAGCTCTATCAGGCAGAGTCCATCAAGCTTTTCAGATGTGATTTGAATTTCGGCAGTATCGCATCCAGCGTATAATTCTCTTCGAAATACTGCCTCACTCTTGTGCAATATTGCTGACGTTGCGCCTGATCCGTGGTAAAGCACTGGATCGCATCGACGACCCCATCTTCCGCTTCAACAACTACTCCGAGTTCGTTCGCAGCCACAACTCCATCGGGGTCAAAGGTGGTAACCACCGGCGTAGCATAGCTCCAGGCCTCAAGAAAAGTCGTTGGGAACCCTTCCAGTATTGAGGTACAAAGCAGCAGTGTCGCCTCCCTGTAGAGCCCAGGCAGCACTCCCTCAGCAACCCGACCATGGAGCTTTACGTTGTCAATCTCTTCGGCTTCTCGCACCAGACCTTGATAGTAGTCAGACTCCCTGTTCGGCGTCCCGACCACATCGAATTGCACATCGGGACACCGCCTGGCAGCCTTGAACAGGAGTTCAAGGCGTTTGGTCTCAATGATGCGACCTACCCACAGGACACGATGAGTCCGTCTATCAGCGGCCATGGCATCAGCATCGATACCGTCAGGTGACTCAATGGGCATAGGGAGGACTGTTGATTCATGACCAAAACTCTGCAGCAATGCTTGTCTCTGAGTTTGTGTCTGAGAAATTAACAAATCAGCCGATTGCAGCCCATACAGATATAGCATGCGCTCACGCAGAGGAAAACGCTCGATAGCCTCGCGATCAGCATCTTTGTCGCTGGCCAGAGAAAAAACAAAAGCTTTACGGTTATGAGTAAAAAAACGGACCCCGAGAGCAACTCGTCCAGCCTCACTGCCCGCTCCCATCTGCAGATAAACGGCTGCGTCGGCATGTCTCATGGCGCGCCAGAGTCCGGTCATGCGCGGGTGAAAGAACCGCAGCCCAGGCAATCCAGCCTCATCGGAAAATGCTTTATAGACAGTAACACCGTCGATCATCTCCACGTCTGGCTGACCATGATCATAGGTGATGAAAGCCGTGTTCACTCCCGAGCGACTCAAGCCTCTTGCCATGGTAACTAGCAGCTTTTCAATGCCACCCAAGTACTTCGGTACGGAGGCGCCTGAAAGCAGATCGTAGCATTTGAGCCCTACGATACAGACCTCATGGCGAGACATCAGACCAGTGCCTCTGAAAACATATCGCCCAGAGATTGCTCTAAAGAAAATTCAGGCTGCCATCCAGTCACTTGCTTGAGTTTATCGCAGTTACCGAAAACCACATCAACATCCATCGATTTAATGCGTTCCTGATCGACAACAATTTCATGCTTTCCACCCGACAAATCAGAAAATATCTCCAACAAACGGGCAATACGAGTTGGAACTCCAGACGCGACATTGTAAATCTCGCCCCGCTGACCGAAACGAGCAATCTTCCAATATGCGCTGACAGCATCACGAATATCGATAAAATCTCGGGCGGATTCCACATTGCCGACCTTTATCGGCTGGTTGTCCCTAATTGCAAACTGTTGACAGAACTGAGATGCAACCAGGGAACCTGGCAATCCCGGACCCACAAGATTAAAGGGTCTGGCCACCCGAACATCGAGCTGGTACTGGTCACCCAGCGCAAGCGCAAGCCTGGTCTGCCCCCACTTCACCCTGCCATAGCCAGAGAGACCCGGACCTGGGTCGGTTTCGACCATGCGGCCACTATCAGTGGGTAAATATTCGGCTGCAGAACCGATACTGAGAACAACAGGCTTGAGCCCCGCAAGAGCTATGGCCTGGATCAGATTCAAGGTCGCGCCTACATTCACCTGCCACATGTCACCATCTGTCCTGGGTGGTAACAATCCTGCAAGATGAAACACAATGTCTGGAGAGGAGGAAACGAGCTGTTGCCGGACACCAGCAAAGTCGAGCAGATCAAGTTGAAAATAGGCGTCTAAACCATCCGGGGCGGATGCGCTCACATCCAGGCCAACGATGGTCATGTCCTCTTGAATACGCCTCAGATACGAAATCAGGTGACGACCTGTAAAACCGGCCGCACCTGTCACCCAAACAGTAGACCCCACTTAGGTACTTCCGAGAAACATGGCTTCATTTTTGACAAACTCATCCTGTGCCAGCGCGTAGTCATCCATACGCCCGATGTCGAGCCAGTAACAGTCTTCCCTGAAACAACTCACCTTACCGCCTTCCTGATACACCTTGAGGATAAGATTTGGCATATCAAGATATTGATTTGGCACGATATATTCTCGTGCCGCCTGACTAATGACATTCACACCCATGCTCACTTCGAAATGGTCGGTAGGCTTTTCCCTAAAGCCGACAAACTCGTTCCGATCATTACTCTGGACAACACCAAAATCGATGCTCACATCCCGCTTGAAGCAGCCAATCGTGACGTCAGCCCCTTCGCTTTTATGGAAGTCGATCATCTGTCTGAAATTCAAAGTGGTCAACAGATCCCCGTTCATGACAATAACAGGGTCCGTAAGATCACTCATCAGGGAGAGTGGCGCTGCCGTACCGAGCGGGGCCTCCTCGCTCGAATAGGAGATATTCAGACCGTATTTTGACCCGTCGCCACATACAGCCATGATAAGCTCGGCGAGATACCCCGTACTCAGGGTCACATCCTTGAAACCGCTGTTGGCCAGCCGGGTCAGTAGAATTTCGATGATGGGGCGGTTTCCGAGGGGAACCAGGGGTTTAGGGAAAACGGCCGTGAGGGGACGTAGCCGCGTACCCTTGCCACCCGCCAAAATCACAGCTCGTATTTTTGAGATGTCAGTAGTCATGTTGATGTGCTGTAAGGTCAGATGTTGTAGATACCGACCTTGAACTGTGCCAGGTTGGCCTCGATGAATTTGATGACTTCACTTAGTCCATCATCGAGACTTACCTGCGGCTGCCAATCCATTAAGGCGCGGGCTTTTTCGTTGTTGCTAATCAACCGCATGACTTCGCTGTTTGCAGGCCTGATCCGCGCAGGATCCTGCTCCACGATCAGTTCCTTACCAAGCAGTTTGCCAATACGCTCCACCAGTTCGCCAATAGAGGGCCCATCGCCCACACCCAGATTC
>JARRQD010000316.1:0-4305 GCA_037382205.1 Candidatus Thiodiazotropha sp. | reverse complement strand
CATCTCTTTATACATGATGATCAAAGGTTTCTGGTTTGAAAAGGTGAGGATACGGGTCTTCGATGGATAGATCAGGTGATTAGACAGGAACATGTGTAACTCTTTTCCATCCAGTAAAAACTGTATGAATCGCTGAATATTCTGCCTGTCGATGCGATCCTGTAAGGCGAAGTCGAAGCTATTGAAGGCGACTGAGTGGTTGCTCAGTTGTAGCTCAGGAATTGATTGATGGCCGAGTAACTCCTGCTGGGCGCGCTTGAGCAGGTTGCTGGATAGAATCAGGCCCATTCGCTGTTCACCAAACAGCCAGCTGATCTCCCTTTCATCCCCATAATCTGCAGTATGTTCGCCGAATGCCAAGCACCAGCCTTTGTAGTAAGCGTTATAGCGTTTAATAATTCGAGTATCTGACATGTGCCGATGCGGTGCGCTGCAAAAACAAAACTCTCAGCTATAGAGTCTACCATGCCTGGCATGGTTCTATAGCCCGAGATTATGCTAAAAGATCAGTTGGACAGCGTGAAGGGTGCGCTTGTGGTGGTGCAGGGCAAGGATCGCTCCTGCACATCCATGTGCCCGCGACACTTGTGCATCCCTGCACGGCGCGCAATAGCCAGCTATTCCAAGGCGTTGCAACGCCGCCCTGCGCCGCTACAAGCGGGCAATTCACGCTGTAGCGTGATTCTCCCAGTAGGTGACCATAACCATCGAAGCGATTTTCATCATAATCAACCACCTGCTATTAGAATGGAGCGGTCAACTGATTTTTTTAGGATCATACATAAGGAGGAGATCGAATATATTATTATTGAGTTGAATGGATATACTACTTTAATTCGTATGCTGCGACAAATCAGCTCACCGCCTTCTGTAGGGGCGGTTGGACCAGGGATGAATTCCCTGGTCCAAGGAGTGGAAGAAGGGGGGGCAGGTTTAGAAGAGCAGATTCATGACCAACATCATGACGATCAGAAAGAGTACCGTCATGATGCCGCCAGCGCGCATGAAATCGGCTACCCGATACCCCGCCGGACCCATGATTAAAGCGTTCACCTGGTGGGTGGGAATGAGGAATGAGTTGGAGGTTGCAATCGCTACAGTCAGTGCAAAAACTGCAGGATTGGCACCCGCGCCAATGGCGATATTGACCGCCAAGGGAACCAGCAGTACCGTCGCCCCAACATTGGACATGACCAGGGTGAAAAAAGTCGCCAATACAGCCACCGCAAGCTGGATCACCCAGATCGGCATTCCGCCAACCACAAGCAGCACCTGTTCAGCAATCCATTTCGCCGTGCCTGTGGTCTCTACCGCCAGTCCGAGCGGAATCAGTGAGGCAAGCAGGAATACGGTTTTCCAGCTTACCGCCTCATAGGCCTCTTCGATATTCAGCACGCCGGAGATTACCATACCGATGGCGCCGGTGAGCAGTGCAACCGAGAGGCGGATGTCAGTGAACAGCACCATGGACAAGGCAATGGCAAAAAATAGCATGGCCCAGCCGATTTTATGCGGGCGCAACTCTTCGTGGGGATATTCGGTGGTGACCACGACGAAGTTCTTATCTTTTTCGATCCTCGGCAATACATCCCAGGGGGTATGGACCACCAGGGTGTCGCCTGCCATCAAAGGCATGTTGCGGATGTTCTCGCCTTCCCGCATGGTCTCACCATTCCGATGCAGGCCGATCATGGCCAAACCATAGGTCTTGCGCATCCAAAGATCCCGGGCACTCTTACCGATCAGTGATGAGCTGGGAGGAATCACGACTTCAGCAATACCGGCCCGATTGGCGGAGAGATCGCTGGCGAAGGTTCGTAGGGTGTCACGCTTTTTAAGTTTGAATGTGGATACAAAGTTTTTCAGTGACTCCGGATCGGCGACCACACCAAGTACCATGCCTGCCTGGATGGCCACATCACGGGCCAGCGCTCCTGGGCCGATTCGATTGGCTTCACCGGAGATCTTGGTGGCTATGATTCTGACCCGGTAGCGGCTCTCCACATCATCAAGCTCTTTACCGATAAGCGGGCTATCATCGGTAACCACCATCTCGGAGAGGTGGTAGGAGACTCCATAAACATCCTGAAAATACTGCATCGGATCGGTTCCGCTGGTGCTACTCTCATTTTTGGTTTTAGGCAGCACAAAACGTCCGGCGATGACAAAATAGAGAATCCCGGTGAGGATCAGGGCAACGCCGATAGGCGTGACCGAAAAGAGTCCCCAGGTCTCCATCTGCTGAGCTTCGGGCAGTGCCTTGTTGGAAGTCAGGATCAGGTCATTCAGCAGGATAAGTGGGCTAGAGCCAACCATTGTCATGGTGCCGCCAAGAATGGCGGTAAAGCCCATCGGCATCAGCAGGCGTGACATGGGTAGTCCGGAACGGGCTGAGATGCGGGATACCACGGGTAGAAACAGGGCGGCGGCGCCCACATTTTGCATGAATGAGGAGATGAATCCGACGGTGGCGGAGATGATCGGGATAATGCGACTCTCAGTGGTGCCACCGATCTTCAGAATGAAAGCGGCCACACTGCCCATGATACCGGTTTTGTCCAGCCCGGCACCAATGATCATCACAGCAATGATCGAAATCACGGCATTGGAGGAGAAACCATCAAACAGGTGCTGATTGTTTACTAGGCCCTGTTCGAGTCCCATGAATGGCGCCAATAGGCTGGTCAGTCCGAGTAGTACCATAATGCTGGTAGCCGCAACATCCACCGCGACAATTTCAAAGGCAAACAGGTAGATTGTCAGCATCAGAATCACACTGACCCAGGCGATTTCGATGGTGGGTACCAGGTTTGTCAGCAGCAGGGCGAGCGCCAGGAAGATGCCACCAGCTACCAACTGTTTGATCGATAGGCGGATTCTTTCCGGGTTCTGTTGCAGGGTAGTCGGCAACGCATTCACTTGTTTCACTCCTTGTTGGGTTGTTTCTCCACAGGCTGAAATAGCAACACTACAGATAGTCTGTAGCGGTTCTATTGATTGTGTTGATTCCTGTTTGGAAATTACTGCAAAGACAAAGAAGTCCTGAGGCAGGTCTTTTCGCGATATCAGCCGGCGAAAGAAGTGGGCATACTGCCTTTTCTCGCCAATCTATTCAAATAAATAAAAATGTATTAATATTCCTATATGGAATATAGAGGTCTGCCTGACATGAACAGCCTGGCAACCCTGAAAGAGGTGGTTGAGCGGGGTGGTGTTTCACCGGCTGCACAGGTACTGCACGTAGGCCAGCCTGCTGTGACCAAGCGGCTGCGCAGTTTGGACAGTTGCTATGGGGTTGCCTTGATGCATCGAGAAGGGCGGCGTTTGGAGCTTACACCGGCCGGTGAAAAGGTCTATGAGTATGCCTGTCTGGTGCTCACTCACCAGTCAAGCTTGTTGGAAGATCTCAATTCCCTCTACTCGGGGCAGAACCGCCTGCGTCTGGAAGTGAACTTTGCCATCGGTGAGCACATGCTGCCCGGCCTGCTGCTCAGGTTTGCCGAACTCTACCCTCACTACATCATAGAGAGTCGAATGGGCTATTCGCGGAGTATTCAGCGACACCTGGCCACCGGGTTGGCCGATTTGGCTTTGCTGGAGCAGGCTCCGGATCATCCGGATATTTTGGTGCAGAAGTGGCTGGACGATGAATTGCTATTGGTCTGTGGCCCCGATCACCCGCTCTGGGATTGTGGCCTGTTACCGGTGACCGATCTGGAAAAACTTCACTATGTGTTGCGAGAGGCCCGTTCTTCAATGCGTCTTACCCTGGATAAGGCGCTGCAGGATATCGGCGTTGGAAAACTGCCGGTCACGATGGAGGTGGGTTCAACCGATACCATTGTCGAAATGCTGCAACATGGTCGGCATGTCAGTTTTTTACCCAGGTTTACCGTGGATGACGGATTGCGTAACCGTTCCCTCTACCACATTAAAATTCAGGGGCTGCGGATCAAACGGACACTCTGGATTGCCCGTACAAGATCCAACTTGAACAACGATGTGGCAGAGGCTTTTATATCGCTGCTTCGCAGTAGCTGACTTATAAATGTTTGCAAGGCTCCGGATCAGCCATAAAAAAGCACGATTTTAGGACTGAGCAAAGGGGGGCAAAATATCTCACACGCCTCCAGAAAGGGCCTAAAGAAGGTTTTCCCTATACGTGACATTTTGTCATTCCGATAGGCATTGTTGTCATTATTTGTCGTTATTTTCTCCCTCCTTTGATGCTTGCGAATCTTGCTCTGAAAATAGTTGTAGAATAAAAATTTCCCAACTACGCTAGAAAAAAACCAGCTGTTAAAT
>JARRQD010000315.1:0-4308 GCA_037382205.1 Candidatus Thiodiazotropha sp. | reverse complement strand
TTTGCGCTGTTTCGATATGGTTTTTGCGCTCGACGGGCAAATCGACGCAACTGGAGGCGACACGTGGAACTAAGCGGTGGCGAGATCATCGTCCAATGTTTGAAAGATGAGGGCGTAGAGCATGTTTTCGGCTACCCTGGCGGGGCTGTGCTGCACATCTACGATGCACTGTTCAAACAGAAAGAGCTGAAGCATATCCTGGTACGCCATGAGCAGGCGGCCGGCCATGCGGCGGACGGCTATGCCCGTGCCACCGGCAAGCCTGGTGTGGTGTTGGTAACCTCCGGTCCAGGCGCCACCAATGTGGTTACCGGTGTCGCCACGGCTTACATGGACTCCATTCCAATGGTGGTGTTGACCGGACAGGTCCCCACACCAGTGATCGGCAGTGATGCCTTTCAGGAGGTCGATACGGTCGGTATCACCCGTCCCTGCGTAAAGCACAATTTTCTGGTCAAGCGACTGGAGGATCTGGCTGAGACCATAAAAAAGGCATTCTACATCGCCACCACCGGGCGGCCCGGTCCGGTGGTCATCGATATTCCCAAGGATATTACCGATCCTGGCGTCAAGATTCCCTACCACTATCCGAACAAGGTCAAGATGCGCTCCTACAATCCGGTGGTGAAGGGGCATCTGGGGCAGATCAAAAAGGCGATGAAGATCCTGATGAATGCCGAGCGTCCGGTCTTCTATACCGGTGGCGGTGTGGTGCTGGACGATGCCGCCAAGCCTCTGACTGATCTGGTGGATACCCTGGGATTCCCAATTACCCAGACGCTGATGGGTCTGGGCGCCTATCCTTGCAGCGGCAAGAATTTTCTTGGCATGCTGGGTATGCACGGTACCTATGAAGACAACATGGCGATGAATGAGACCGATGTGCTGATCGCTGTCGGTGCTCGCTTCGATGACCGAGTCACCGGCCATGTGAAGCAGTTCTGCCCTGATGCGACCATCATCCATGTGGATATCGATCCCTCCTCCATCTCTAAGAATGTGCGGGTTGATGTGCCGATCGTCGGACCGGTTAAGCAGGTGCTTAAAGATATGCTTAAGGTGTTCAATGAGGGTGACATGAAACCCAAGCAGCAGGCGCTGAATAACTGGTGGAAGCAGATCGATAAGTGGCGTGCCATGGACTGCATGAAGTACGACAAAAAGAGCGAGCTGATCAAACCCCAGCAGGCGGTCGAGATGCTCTACCAGGTGACCAAGGGCGATGCCTATGTAACCTCCGACGTAGGTCAGCACCAGATGTTTGCCGCCCAGTTCTATCGCTTTGACAAACCCCGTCGCTGGATCAACTCCGGTGGATTGGGCACCATGGGTTTTGGTCTGCCGGCGGCGATCGGTGTGCAGATGGCCCATCCCAAGGCGGATGTGGCGGTGGTCACCGGTGAGTCGAGTATTCAGATGTGTATCCAGGAGCTTGCCACCTGTCTGCAGTATGATCTGCCGATCAAGATCATTCTGCTGAACAATGGCTATATGGGGATGGTGCGTCAGTGGCAGGAGTTCTTCTACGACAGCCGCTACTCCCAGTCGGTGATGAGCGTGACACCGGATTTTGTCAAGTTGACGGAGTCTTATGGTCACATCGGCATGCGGGTCGAGAAGTCGGAGGATCTGGAAGGGGCGATGAAAGAGGCCTTCTCCCATAAAGACCGCCTGGTGTTCCTTGATGTGGTGGTCGACCCGACTGAAAATGTCTATCCGATGATTGCCGCGGGCAAGGGGCATCATGAGATGTATCTGTCACCTGGGAGTGAGTTGGTCTGATGAGGCATATCATATCTATTCTGATGGAGAACGAGTCCGGCGCGTTGGCGCGGGTGGCCAATCTGTTTACCGCTCGGGGCTACAACATCGAATCCCTTACGGTGGCGCCGACTGAGGATCTGAGTCTGTCGCGCATGACCCTGGTCACCAGTGGCAGCGATGAGATCATCGAACAGATCACCAAGCAGCTGAACAAGCTGGTGGATGTGGTGAAGTTGGTCGATCTGACCGAAGGTGGTCACATCGAACGGGAGATGATGATGATCAAGCTGCATGCTGAGCGTACCCAGCGGGAGGAGATCAAACGCTTGGTCGATATCTTCCGCGGCAAGATCATCGATGTAACCGATACCAGCTACACCGTTGAACTGACCGGTGCCGCGAGTAAATTGAACGCCTTCATCGAGGCGGTGAATGATGAGCTGATTATCGAGGTGGTGCGTACCGGCCCATCGGGCATCGGACGTGGGTCAAAAGGCTTGAGTCTGTAGACGGATCGATGTCAGTCAAGGTAAACCGCTGATGGCCTGACCAGGTCAACTGGCAACGACCCGACAAGCGATGATACTTGGCTCAATTGGCCTGTGAAAAAATCTAACCTATTCATTTAAAATTTTCCGAAGGAAACAACATGGCTATCAATGTTTATTACGACAAAGACTGTGATCTCAATATCATCAAGGGAAAAACAGTCTCCATCATCGGTTACGGTTCTCAGGGGCACGCCCATGCCAATAATTTGCAGGACTCCGGTGTTAATGTCATCGTTGGTCTGCGAGAAGGCTCTCCTTCGGCGATCAAGGCCAACAACGCCGGACTGACGGTAAAATCGATTGAAGAAGCGGTGCAAGCAGCGGATATCGTTATGATCCTCGCACCCGATGAGTTTCAGGCCGACCTCTATCGCAAGCAGATTGAGCCTAATATCAAAGAGTCAGCTGCCCTGGCCTTTGCTCACGGCTTTGCCATCCACTATAACCAGATTGTCCCTCGTGAAGATCTTGATGTGATCATGATTGCACCAAAGGCGCCTGGCCATACTGTACGCAGCGAATATGTTAAAGGCGGCGGTATCCCGGATCTGGTTGCGGTCTATCAGGATGCCACCGGCACCGCGATGGATACGGCCCTCTCCTACGCTTCTGCCATCGGTGGTGGTCGCACCGGCATCATCGAGACCACTTTCAAAGATGAGACCGAAACCGACCTGTTCGGTGAACAGGCGGTACTCTGCGGTGGTGCGGTCGAGTTGGTTAAGGCTGGCTTCGAAACCCTGACCGAGGCCGGCTATGCCCCCGAGATGGCCTACTTCGAATGCCTGCATGAACTGAAATTGATCGTCGACCTGATGTATGAAGGCGGTATCGCCAACATGAACTACTCCATCTCCAATAATGCGGAGTATGGTGAGTATGTGACCGGTCCCAAGGTGATTAACGATGAGAGCCGTTGGGCCATGAGAGAGGCGCTGCAGAACATTCAGACCGGTGAATATGCCAAACGCTTCGTCTCTGAAGGCGCTCTGGGTTACCCCTCCATGACCGCCTATCGTAGACTCAATGAGGAGCACCCGATCGAGCAGGTGGGTGAGCGTCTGCGTGGCATGATGCCCTGGATCAAAAAGATCGTCGATAAGTCTAAAAACTGAGTAACGATTCAGTTAGCCCTAAATCGTGTGATTTATTTAGGGCTGAGCAAAGGGGAGGGTAAGACCTCTCCCCTTTGCAAACCCCAGATAGCTCTTCGTCAATGACCTCGTAATTGATAGACTCTTCCTCGCCTTAAATCAGAGCATTAAAAATTGGCCCGCGAGCCAATTTTGCAAGGCTATTTCATGCTGCTTTAATTAAGTATCGTTCAGTTAAATTAATCTTGAATTCATGGAACCAGGGAGAGATCTTCCCTTTTAGGATATGGTTTCGCAGGGCTATTGATCTAAATCAATGGATGCATGGCTAGCGCTACAGAAAGCTATCTCAGACGCGCTATTTAAGCTGGTTAGCATTGAAATGCACGGTCGCTTAAAGAGATGGAAATCGATTGAAATAAGAGCATGGAAGAAGCATACGATCAGTTTAACTATCTTATAGTCGATGATTTCGAACAGATGCGCGTCTCTTTGAGAGGAATGCTGGGTAGTTTCGGTGCCGAGCGTATTACCATCTGCTCAACGGGAGAGGAGGGGCTGAAACATCTCTCGTCAGCCACCTATGATGTGGTTATCTGCGACTACAATCTGGGAGAGGGTCGCGATGGTCAGCAGCTCTTGGAAGAGGCTCGTTATCAAGGCTATCTCAAGCACGCTTCAATATTCTTTATGGTGACAGCGGAGAGCAGTATGCCGTTTGTGCTGGGTGCTTTGGAGCAGCAGCCGGATGAATATATGGTCAAGCCATTGAACCAGGAGGCGCTGCACCACCGTCTTGAGATCGCCATTCAGCGTAAACGGGAACTGCTTCCGGTCGATAGCGCACTGGCTGAAAACGACATTGAAGGCGCGATCAAATACTGCGCTGAGAATCGCGG
>JARRQD010000314.1:0-6184 GCA_037382205.1 Candidatus Thiodiazotropha sp. | reverse complement strand
CCGGATAATATGTGCATTGCTGGACTGGCAATCGATAAATATACGACGCCATATCAATATGAGCGAAAGCAAGAGTTTTATTTTTTTAACACTGTGTCGAGAGATAGAAGCGGTTTGTTAAACAGAGAAAACGGAGAGCTTCTTGCGGAAGCGTCTATTTATAGATTCTATCCAGGATGGTTGTATGAAAAATTGGCGGCATTGAAGCTTGTAAAAAGAAGGCATTTCAAATGCAGTGGTTCAGATAAACCTAAAGGGCGAGACTTTTTCTCGGGTATTATTGATGAGTCCTTTGTCGTCAATATGAAGCATGGATAAATAGGTTTAATGTTTGCTTGTGGTGTTTGGTCATCATCTTGAAGACAGTATCTGCCTCGTCAAGTGCGAAGGGCGGATTTTTATGAGAAAGGGGCATCAAGTATTGATGGATCGCAATCGTGCGTTTCGGTCAATGCTGCTAACATCTCAACCTCCCATCATAGAAGATTGATGGTGAAGAACACCTACATGATTCAGTCTTCAATACTTTGTTTGAGCGCGAATCCGGATTATTTAATGAGGCGCTCGTGCATAAGGATATTTCTATCTTAGTACACTTAAACGGTGTTACACAAACTATGCCGGAACTCACTTTGAAACTATTCCTAATGGAAGTAAAGGTACATGATGAAATCATTTAATCTCAGGATGTTGTTATCACTATTATTCGTTCTTGCACTTTTTAGATGCACGCTAGGCTGGAGCGATACCGGGCGTATCAAAAACAAGCACTATTTCAAAGAAGGGGATTTCGTTAGCTTCCATATGGGGGACCGAGATTTCAGAATCTACAAGGGCTATTTCTGAGGGGGGAGTCAGACTCATCTGGGTGTGATCAGTCACACCCAATTCTGGGCGTTGTTGCCAGATTTTGAAGCCTATGACAAAGAGAAAAATCAGGATCTCTTTGTGAAGCAATTGGGTTATGGGCGGAGAATCTGGTTTGACAAAGAGAAAAATCAGGATCTCTTTGTGAAGCAATTGGGTTATGGGCGGAGAATCTGGTTTAAGATCCATCCGAGTAACGATGGTAGAAATTCTCTCGCGGATATTTTCGAGCATGCTAAAACGAGTGGATTTCGTAACTATTCGAACAGGGTCGGTAAGTATGATGAGATGAAATACGGTTTAGAGGTTTATTATTCTCACAAATATGGCAATGACGACTATTTGTACCGACCTGACGGGGACAAGCTTGAGGTGTACCTGAGTTGTAGCTCTGCTGAGATGAAAGTCCCTTCACCTGGTTGTGAAATGCTTTGGGATTACACTGACAAAGTGTATGTAGAAACAGATTTCAGCATGGAATATCTTCCGATATGGCAGGATATTCTAGCCAATATTGAAAAGATACTTGATGGACAAATACTAAATAAACAAGGAGATAAAGATTTCGTTGGAAATCACTGAAAGTGTTTTAGAGCAGGCCCAGGCGCTGAACGCATCGGGTGATGTGTCCGGGGCCTATCGGGTGCTGGCAGAAGCCGGTGACAACTATTCTCAGAACGCCCTGGTGGTGATCGAAGAGATTAATGATCCCGAGTCCATCTTCGCCCGCATCGTGCAGACACATTGGGACCGGGTTGTGCCAGGGGCACGGCAGACTCATTTTATGGCGGTGGGTGCGCTTCATCAATTTCAATATCTTCAGTTAATTGAGCGTGAACGCAGGGGGCTGACTGAAAATGGGGAACAGCGCTATCTTCTGCCTAACTCGATAGAAATAGAGAACAGCTACCGAACGGCGTTGGTGTTATCAGTCCATGTTCAGTCTGATAGACCGCTATCTGGAAACCAGTAACGAATTTCCTTACGCACAGATCAGAGGGGCCGGGGTGGTTGACATGACCTGGGCGAAAATGCTCAATCCGGAACTCGAAGCGGCTCGGATACGTTTTGACTCGGATGTTTTTCTCAACGATAACATTGAGCCAATTGCAGAAACACTGCTTACGGTTGCCCAGTTGTTCATCAATGCTGGCAATGAGGCGGATTACGGTTACATACAAGCCGCCGAGGCCCTGTTCGATCTGCTCAAGGATGCCTTTGGTGATCTCGAGCCGCAATTTCTAGGTCTTGAAGATCCACAGGCGATCAGTTTGAGTGCGGCTTTGATGGTTGCTGTTGATGCTGGGATGACCGATGAAAAGATGACTCGTCTGCTCGATGCTGCAAGCCTGGGGGGTACGGATGGAGTTCTTGGGCAAATCAGAAATCTTGAGTGGATCACGCGTAATCTGCAAAAGGCGATGACTGGTACAGATCCTGGAGAATTCACCGATCAGGAGGCATTGTATCAAGCGGCTACTAACCTACTTAATTCCTTCTCTGCCAATGCAAGTGCCAATAACCAGCTAATCGATTTAAGCCAACTAACAGCCGATGAGATCGAATCAACCGCCACACAAAACACGATATTGGGACGTGCCTATCGGTACGCTATGGTCAATTTACAGCCATTTGCCATACTGCAAAATTCCGGTGAGCAAGTTGCGCCAGACGCGAGGAGTGAAGATTATGATCTGGATAAGTTCAGTCAGCAATACCTGGAAGATCGGGCGCTGTTTCTGAATACGCTTAACAGATTCTATTTGACTGATGCATCGGTTAATGCGAATCGGATTATCGAGTTCCAGGATGTAGAAACTGATCAGCTTATCATGACGCAGTGTGCCGGTGACCATATTTCACAACGCTACTATTTCGGAGATGATCAGGCTAATAACTATGCTGGAGGGGCTGACAACGATCACCTCTATGGTGGTGACGGTAATGACTCACTCTCAGGTGCTGCAGGAGATGACTATCTTGAGGGTAATGAAGGTATCGACTCTCTTCTTGGCGGTGATGGAGACGATGCATTATATGGTGGGGAAGGTATAGATGTTATTAGAGGTGGTAACGACCGCGATCTATTAGTAGGTGGTGTGGGTCAGGATCATTTATATGGCGGCAGCGAAAACGACAACCTCTACGGCGACAATCGCTATTTCGATGACGAATTAAACCGTTATGTGCTGGTAGATGATAAAGTGTCCGATCGCCTCGAAGGCGGTGCCGGAGATGATCTCTACTATGCAGGCGCCGGGGATATCATCAACGATTCTGATGGCCTGGGCAGTGTCTGCATGAACATCACTACTAACAATGGTGAAGAGACCTATGTGTTTCTTGGGCTGCACCCGCTTGAGGAGATCGCCGACAATGTGTATGAAGAGTATAACCCCTACTACGACTCCACGGTTCGCTACACCTACAATGGCTCTACGCTGACGGTAACTGATACCCGTAACGCGGCTAATACCATCACCATCGAAAACTTCAGTGATACCAACCTGGGGATCAATATCGGTGCGGAATTTAATCCACCACTGTGGCGCGATTATGAGGATGCCGGTTACTGGTGGAACTTCAGGTTGTATGAAGCGCAGGCCGCGTACGATGTACCCTGGGTAACGGCGACAAACCTGTTTGAGGATGCAATTCGATTAGTGCCACGCTTCTATCCTATCTCTTGGGAGCGTGTGATTGGAAACAACCCAGCCATTCTTGAGGGTACCGATCTGGACGATCCGATCACTGGCTCTGAGCGGGACGATGAGATCGATGGTGGCTGGGGCGACGATTTGCTGTTTGGTGAAAATGGCAACGACTGGCTAAACGGCAGTGAGGGTAACGATAGCCTGGATGGCGGTGATGGCAGTGATCGTTTGTATGGTGATTCAGGTAATGACACCCTTGATGGCGGTGACGGCGCCGATCGTCTTTACGGTGGTGATGGGGATGATATTTTACATGCCAGTGATGGCGATCTCCTTAACGGTGGGAATGGCAATGATCGTTATCTGTATACCCTTGGCGATGGTGATTTGCTGATCCACAATCAGAGCCTTGATACCGAAAGTGAGGATGTACTGGAGCTGTTGGGCGGTATCGCTGTTGAAGATGTGGCTCTGAGTCGGGTAGAACGTAGTCTTGTGCTGTCAATTAGGGATGGAGAAGGTTCCATTACAATCGGTGGCTTTTTCGATTACGATCAGACTCGTTTTGTATTGGATGCGATTGAGTTTTCAGATGGAACCCGCTGGGATCGAAGTTGGTTTCTAGAGTGGACGGCGCAAACCGGCAATGGCGATGATGAATTAATCGGTACCGACGCAGCAGATCAGATCGATGGGAATGGGGGAGACGACCACATTTATGGCGCTGCTGGCGATGATACCTTGACTGGTGGTGGCGGAAACGACTGGATCTACGGTGAAGGTGGTAATGATCAACTCAGCAGTGGCGAGGGCTATGACTATTTGTGGGGAGGAGCCGGTAATGATCATCTGAGCGGTAATGGTGGATATGGCTATGATGAACTGCATGGTGGCGTAGGTAATGATCGGATAGAGTGCCATCATGGGGTCAGCTATGGAAACCAGGGGGATGATACTTATATCCACACAGCAGGACAAGGTAGTGTGCTGATCTATAATGACGACAATAGAATCGGTGGTGATTCAGACTATATCGCAGGCTCAGGATTCGATCAGTTATTTTTGCATGGGGTCTCAAGTAGTGATGTCATGCTACGTAGAGGAGAAAGTATGTCGGCGTTCGGTCGGAACGTTATTCCAGGCCTAGAGATTAAATACCAGGTTGATGGGGAGTTTGAGAGAGTTATATTAGGCCACTATTTTTCCGGGGATGGCAATGGGTATGGAACTCTTGACAGTATCGTCTTTGACGATGGCACAACCTGGAGCTATGACGATATCAATGCCATGGTGAATGCGGCGACAGAGAATAACGATAATTTATATGCAAGCCAAAGTGGTGACACCTTACATGGTCTAGGAGGTAACGATAATCTAAACGGTGGCGATGGTGATGATCAGCTCTATGGTGATGCAGGGCGAGATACTTTAACTGGCGGTGACGGTGCTGATGTTTTGTCTGGCGGTAGTGACAATGACAGGATGTTCGGTGGTCGCGGATCCGATCTCTATCTTTACAACCAGGGTGATGGCGATGATCAGATCTTCGATTCTGCGTTCAACGACAGTGGTGATATCAACACCATACGACTTGGTGAAGGGCTGACCAGAGAGAATCTGCGCTTTCGTCCAGTTCAGCCTGACAACAGAATTCACTATGTAGACTTAGACTACCCCGAGTTACCCGGTCAGTCTCTGCTGATCGAGGTGTTGGGTACGGGGGAAACGCTCTTTATCAATAACTATTTTCTTGGCTATATGACGCCGGAGGCCAGTGATGTCCGTAATAATCTCTATACGATCGAATTTGCGGATGGTTCGACGATATCACGTGACGAGATTATCGCCTTAGCAACTGATGCCACCTCAGAATCCGATCACTATCTGGGTGATAACAGCAATAATACCGCGGAGCTACAAGCGGGTGACGACTACGCCAACGGTGGTGCGGGAAATGACCAGCTGTCTGGTGAGGCGGGCGACGATTATCTCTATGGCCAGGCAGGGGATGACCGATTGGACGGCGGCGAGGGTGTTGATACCTTATGGGGCGGTGAGGGTAATGATGTACTGGTTGGTGGTCACGGCAATGATCTCTTGCACGGTAGCAATGGTACTGATGAGTTATATGGGGATGCGGGTGACGATGAGTTGTATGGTGGGGATGGCGATGATCTTCTGAACGGTGGTCCGGGCAGTGATCAACTCTCTGGTGGTGAAGGTAATGATATCTACCGCTTTGGTTTTGGTCATGGCCAGTGTGTCATCGATAATGAAAACGATACATTAGGCGCACATCATGATGAGATTCATTTTACCGATGGTGTGACGCCTTCCGATGTGGTGCTGACCCAGGAGGGTTTCAACCTCGTTGTGACTCTGACACGAACCGGGGATAGAATCACCGTTACCGATAATTTCCTTGATGGTGCAATGGGCCGTTTCGCCATCGATGCGATCGTCTTTCTCGATGGCACGGTGTGGGATGCTCAAACCCTCTCTGATCAGCTGTTACAGCCCAGCACTGGTGATGATCTTCTCTATGCCGATATCAACGGCAGTGAGATCGATGGTCAGGCGGGAGACGATACCCTGATTGGTGCGGAAGGTAACGATCAACTCTCTGGCGGCGCCGGTAATGATACTTTGGATGGCGGCGCAGG
>JARRQD010000313.1:0-4485 GCA_037382205.1 Candidatus Thiodiazotropha sp. | reverse complement strand
TGAGTATCACCCATTCATCAATTCAAAGCAGTTATGGTAGAGATAGGTCAAAGTGTATATGCACTAGTGCTTTGTAATAAATCCTGTCTTTGCAAACTTATTTAGATTATTAACGAGTACCTGTGCAGAGATGCCTGTTTTTTCGCTCCAGTACTTAATGGTCATTGGGGAATTTGTATGTCTACCCATGGCATCGAACAGCATAACCAGCCAATCGTGACTGCTTGGTACTTTTATGCGAAGTTCCTGTTGTCCTTTACATAACCAGACTAATTCAGTGGCTTCATCACTCTCAGTAAGAAGGTTGACAATTTCGCAATCATCAGGAATGTTAATGACAGTATCCGGGGTCCATTCAAGAACATTCTTGAACAACACTGAGCTATTGAGGATATCTGGCAATCTATCCCACTCTTCTGATGGGAATTCGGTAAAGGCGGAATCTAAAGCGTTATCGCAAGAATGTACAAAATCATCGGGTACCTTGCAAAATTGCTCAAAAATCACAATGGACATGAGTTCAATCAGTTGCCAGGCACTGCTTGAGCTCTTGATTCTATCGGATTGTGATGTCTCATAAAGTTCATGAAATGATGCAGGGTTAACAGGAAGTCTGGTTTTGTCGAGATACTTTTCACAAAACTCACTATAGATATTCGAGCAAATATTCTTTGCAAATATATTTGCATTCAAAAGGTCGTCTGTGACGAAGAAGGGTACTTTGGGGTGTTGTTCAGGATAGTCCTTAACGATCCGGGCCACTGCATTGCGAATAAGTGCCTTGTCCCAGAAAAGCGATTCATGTTTTTCAGATGATATGGAGGCCATAAACTCCAAAATCCTATAGTCTAGATAAGGAACTCTTGACTCTATCCCATAATATGAGCTGGTTCGGTCTTCATGCCAGAGATTAAAAAATTGAAGTTGATAGATAAAGGCTTTCATCTTTTCCTTATATATGTCCTTCAATTTGATATTCTGATCAAGAGCGTATTCAAAATATCCATCAAACCGAGTGGGTAGTTTAGATTGTCGATTATAGTGGTGGTCAATGGATGGCTTTACTTCCCCATTGATATATGAATCCCAATCATTGAATTTAGAACCAAGATATTTGGAATACCCTCCAGCAAACTCATCCGCACCTTGGCCAAGCAGGATGACTTTCAACTCAGGCACTAGCTTCTTGGCCGCCTTGTGCAATTCGGATTTATAGAAAAATTCGAGATCGAATCGAGGTGAATCCATCATGTAGATGATGCGCTCAAGCGAGTTGAGGTTGAAATTTTTAATCATCGTATCAATATCGAAAAGAATCGGATGAAAATTATAGCCATGGCTCTCAGACATCATTTTGGCAATAGGTACATCACCCGAATCATAGGTGGCTTTGTCAACAACAGTAAAGCAGTGAATGTCGGAAGTGTAACTTGAGGCTATTGAGGCTAACAGTGTCGAATCGAGCCCCCCGCTGAAGAAGATGCCAACCGGTACATCGGACATTAATCGTTTTTTGACCGAATCCTGAACCAGTTCAACATAATGCTCCAAGGTCTCGGAGTCGTGGCTTTTAGAATCATTTGATATATGTTCATCCAGCGACCAGTACCTTTCAAACACAATGTCTTGTTGTTTCGAGATTTTGCAATAACTGCCAGCAGGAAAGTGTGCGATACCTTCCACGTAGCTTGAAATCTCTATGCTGTCTTGAAGGCCTGGTTCATTTAAGCTTGACCAGTCAAGCTCTCTTGGGCAGTCTGGATGTCTTAATAAAGCTTTCAATTCAGAGCCGAATAAAAAACCACCCTCAGTTTCTGCATAATAGAGGGGTTTTATACCAATTCTGTCTCTGCACAGTACAAGTTCTTGATTGTTTCTATCCCATATGGTGATGGCAAACATGCCATTCAATTTCTCAAAAGAGCTTGTGCCGAACTCTTCATACAGATGCAGAACAATTTCAGAATCAGAATTGGTGGAAAAGCTATGCTCAGTTTGCAGAGTTTTTCTCAACTCCAAGTGGTTATAGATCTCCCCATTGACAGCAACAAAGATTGATTTGTCTTCGTTCCAGATGGGCTGTGCGCCGCCTTTGATATCAATGATCGATAGTCTTCTGAAGACAAATGATAGATAATCCTCCTGATGGATTGTTTCGTCATCCGGTCCCCTGAATCTCAGTGCTTCACCCATGGCTTTCATGGTTGCATCAGAGCAGGCGTTGATGGTATTAAAATTTAGAATTCCGGCAAAACCACACATAGCTTACTTCCAGTATTAGGATCGATTTTGATATCTTAACGGATAGGTAATATATATTGCCTCAGTAAGATCAGTAGTATCAAATTTAAAGCATTTATCAGGTTAAGTTCAACAAAAGACTTTACCAGTATTCAGCGTAGCAAAAAATAAAAATAGGATAGCCAGGTGGCGCTTCACACAAATCTGAAAGTGAGCCTATCAACAATGCTCTGCCTTCGATTGGCCGTGTCAATGAATGGGTAGCGTATTGTGGGAATGAGTCTGCTGCTTAATTGAAGCTATATCCGTCTACTCAACAGCTTCCCCCGAATGTTCTAAGGTTTTATGGGCAATGATATCTACGAGTTTATAACCCTCCGGGGTGAAGACAGCAAATCCGCTCATGGCTTTCCCTTGTACTGGGTAGTAGAAAAGATTTTCTGGATCTTTCTCCAATTTCTCGGCGGATTTCTGAATCTTCTTTTTAATATCTACAGGTAATATGTTTAGCTTCAGACTTGTGAGGGCCAAAGCCCGTTTATCGGTTGGAAATTCTTTGTATCGAGGTGCGATATAAGCAAGAGATTGGCGGTGCATGAGGGATGTCATGATTGCGGTGATATCATGGGTGGAGCCGCTCAGAGGTTCTACCTCAACAATATGGGGGCCATAGGGCCCAATGCGTTGTGTGCCGGCCAGGTCAAATGGGATCTCACCGATCAGGTCAATTCGTTTCAATGCGTAAAATTGGTCATCAGAAAATACCAGGAAACTCGCCTTACCGTGATACAGAGTATAGGTGCCATAACTCAAGGCGGCGATTTGGATTGCGGCGATGATCGTAAGGTCCAGAACGAGAAACCTTTTACCGGGCTTGTAGACCAGCAGCGTCAGTGACGGCCCGAGAATGACATCGATAAAAACGATAAGAAGCAGGATCTTGTCGGCGCCTTGCAAGCTTAACAGATCCCACGGATACCAATACGCCACTACAAAAGAGGCTACGCCTCCTACGGCTAGTACACTCAGCAATGCATGCAGTAAAAATGCTTGTTTTCTGCTTGTTTTCGACATCATCGATCAGGGATGTTCAATTGGTTTGGTGTTGCGTATGCCGTCAGGTTTAAAGTCTATCCAATAAGCCGTTTTCTGACCAAGTAAAAAATCCCCACCGAGGTGGGGATTTTTCCAAGTTGGAAACTCAACTTGTCGTAGTGCGGGCTGCGATTAACGGCAGTTGTCTGGCAGGAACTTATCGTTGATAGTGGAATCGGTGCACTGCCAATCAAGGATAGTGCTGTCTGATGAATTTGCTGTAGGAGTCAGTACAAAGTTACCAGGTGCAGCGGCAATGGCTGATACAACAGTGATGACACCATTAGCAACGGCGAGTGAGGTTACATAGTCGGTAGCTTGGGTAGCGCAACCGGCAGCAGCTGTATCTGATGGCAGGGTGCTATCCATAGTTTGGTAGTATTCAATTACTGAGGTCTTACATTTGTCAGCAGCGACAATGATTTCTGTTACTTTTGACCGAGTGGTGAAGTCGGTATAAGCAGGCAGTGCTATGGC
The DNA here is from genome assembly GCA_037382205.1 of Candidatus Thiodiazotropha sp. Taxonomy (GTDB): domain Bacteria; phylum Pseudomonadota; class Gammaproteobacteria; order Chromatiales; family Chromatiaceae; genus Thiodiazotropha. The sequence goes on along the minus strand of JARRQD010000313.1, from coordinate 672 downwards.
TGCCAGGATGCCGATGATCGCAACTACGATCATGAGTTCAATAAGGGTAAAACCAGCTTGTTTTTTCATCGTAAACGCTCCGTATGTATGGGTGCCTGATTTGTCGGCGATCAAAAGCAAAACTTTAATGTAAGGGATATCACCGAGTTATCCCTGTAGCAGCAGAATACGTGCCAAAATCCTTGGTTAGCAAAGAAAAGAGCGGTTGGGTTTGTGCTAACAGGTTGTAATTAAAGTAAAATATTGGCGGCAAATGATTTTGTGAGCGATTGATGGTTTTTCGTTTTCAGTCGAAATAACAGAAGCGCCAAAGAACCTGGAATGTTAGAAAGTGACAAAAAATGTCACTTTATTCAATGAGAGCGGTTGCAATGATGAAAGTTCGTTGTTTAATTAGGGGTAAAAAGCGTGATGTGGATCACGATTTTATGAGTCATTCACTCGATACCTAACTTTTCCAGGCGATATCTTAAGGAGCGCAAAGACATGCCCAGCTTTTTCGCGGCAGCAGTTCGGTTCCAGCGAGTCGCTTCAAGCGCCTCTAATATCGACTCACGTTCCACTTGCTCCATTTTGTCGCCTAGTTTTTGCGGAGAGGTAAAACTTTCACTCTCTGGGATGTTGTTTGGCAGTAGAAGGTCGTCAGCCTCTAACGTTTCGCTATCGAGTAGA
>JARRQD010000312.1:0-4509 GCA_037382205.1 Candidatus Thiodiazotropha sp. | reverse complement strand
TCACCACCTAACGGCACCACCTCCTGAGTCTCTAATACCCGAAGCAGACGGGACTGCATGGCCAGTGGCATGTCGCCAATCTCATCTAGAAACAGAGTGCCGCCGTCAGATTCGATAAACTTGCCTCGCCGGCCGTCTCGGCGGGCTCCGGTAAACGCCCCCTGACGATAACCAAACAGCTCACTCTCGATCAGAGTCTCTGGGATGGAGGCGCAATTCAGTGCAACAAAGGGCTTTTCGCTGCGTTCGCTGGCCAGGTGGATTGCCTGAGTAAACAGCTCCTTGCCAGTACCGGTTTCACCATGTAATAGAATCGGGATCCGTTTGTTCATTACCCGTTCTGCCCGTCGCGCCGCCTCTTTCATGCGAGGATCTTCTCCGGCCAGAGCGGATAAATTGCAGAGCTCCCCGCGACACTCATCCGGATTGCGTTGTGCCGGTGGTATCGAGAGATCCCGATTACGTCGCCTGGGTTTCTCCTTGAGCTTGAACAGGTGCCCGTAGAGTTGATTGCCGTTACGCTGGTCCCTGAAACTGCAGACTTGGTTGTCGCCAGCAGCGGCATTCAGCAACATGCTTTTCAGCTCTTTACCAAGAATAAGATCAATCTCTTGATTGAGCATTTGTTGGCGGTCATTGATGCGTAGGATCTTCAGTGCGCTACGGTTGATGGCGCAAACCCGGTTCTGTTCATCTATCGCCATCAGACCCTCTGACGCCAGCCCAAGATGATTAGCCTGTTGCTGAAAGCGCAATATCCGCAGATTTCTCATCTCATGCAGGAAAAATTGATTTTCAATGATGTTGGCAGAGTTCTCCACCAGTGCGCGCGCTAATACTTGTGCAGACATACTGTCTTCATTACTGCAGCAGGAGGAGTCCAATACAGCCAGTAGATTCCCGTGGGGGTCTTGGATCGGTGCAGCCGAACAGGTGAGGTGAATGTTCTGAGAGAGGAAGTGTTGGTCTTTATGAACCGTCAGAGGCCTGCCTTCCGCAATACAAGTACCAATACCGTTGGTGCCCACATGGGATTCTCCCCAGTTAGCACCATGCCAGAGTCCGGCCTCTTTAAAATCACGCTGCTGATGATCACTCGTCAGTTGATTGAGTATAACGCCATCGTTATTGGTGAGTATGAGCGCATAGCCTGAGCCTTTTAAGGACCTGTACAGATTCAGCATCTCAGGTTCTGCCAGCTGTAGAAAACCTTCGAAACGCTGGCAGAGCTCTCTCAGGGCATTGGCGTCAACCACGGCGGGGCCATGCCGATGCAGAGGATCTAAATCGACCGTATCTGCACAGCGTCGCCAGGAGGTGAGAATCTGACGGGTTATCTGTGTCTTCTTTGCTGGTTTCTCTTCGGCGAGTACGGCAAAAATATTTTGTGCATGCTGACGCTGTAGGTGTCTCTGAGCCATCTACTACATCCTCCAACTTAACCTTAAACTTCAAGGCTATATTTATAGTTAAGTTGCAAATCTGTAGAACAGTTTTGCTACGGCATGATCAGGCTGCCGACTCCTTGTCGAGGTTTTATACTGCAAAACTGGCGATACTCGGTCTCACCCTGCATTCACCTGCAGGTCGGGTCTAAGCACCCGAACCTAAATTATTGGGATTGAGCAGGGACACGGATTGTGCTGCTGACCCATTTATCGATCTCATTCCCGTTGAGCCCATAAAGATGCTGATTAACGGACGAATGCGCTGCAGCAAAGCCTGTAGCTTCTGGCCTAAGCTCCACAGCCCAAGCCTCTGCATGATTCGATATCACTCTATGGGTTGATGTGATATGCCTTTTCGTTGTTTGAACAAGTCTAGACAAATTGCCTGCTGACAGCAAACTTACAAATTCTGCTACTACTGGCCGGTCGAGAGAGCTTAGAGCGGGATTTGCTCGGTTTGATTTGCGCTTGTTTTGACTGCTGACACTCTACTATTAAGCCGCTTCAACCTAAAAAAATCAGTTGACCGCTCCATTCTACTCGCAGATTACTGATTTTAAAGAAAATAGCTTCGATGGTTATGTCACCTGCTGGGTGAATCACGCTACAACGTGAATGGCACGCTGTCCAACTGATCTTTTTAGGTTCAAGTGGGTAGATTTCAAGGGATTAAGAATAAATTGCCAGCTTCTATCTGCCACCGAGCCCCAGTCACTCTGCTCAAATTTCTGTAATAAGCCATCTCTGTTCTATCGGGCAGAATCCCAGTGCTGATTGAGTCGCTACATTGCTCAACTTGCCTAGATTCTCCGTGTGTAACCTCCTGTAACGAAACTGATACACAGTTTGTTGTGATCTGATACCCCGGTTTTTTTGGATTTTCCAGTGATCTCTTCGAAGTGGTGAAATGGCTATTAATATCAATTAGATAGCGTGTTTTTTGATGTGGCCTGGGTCTTGCTATAGATGTTTGAAGGAGGGTGTGGCGGCGTCAGGGCGATCTGTCTTACCGACCATCCAGGAGATGATTAACCACTATCGGGGAGGAGAACACAATATGAATTTCCCGCTGAAATCCAAGGCTCTGAGTACAGCGATGGCATCCGCCGTGCTGACGGCAGGGCTGAGTCTGACCAGTCTTGTCCAGGCTAGAGTAACCCAGGCAGACATCGATTCTGATGCCTCGACCACCGGTGATGTAGTGAGTTGGGGTATGGGGCAGCAGGGACAACGCTTCAGTCCACTCAAAAAGATCAACAAAGGGAATGTAAAAAAGTTGGTGCCAGCATGGAGTTTCTCCTTCGGTGGTGAGAAGCAGCGTGGTCAGGAGGCTCAGCCGGTTGTGCACAATGGCAGGATCTTTGTTACCGGATCCTATTCAAGGCTCTACGCTGTAGATGCCAAGACCGGTGACGAGCTGTGGCAATACGATCACCGCCTACCAGACGGTATTTTACCCTGCTGTGATGTCATCAATCGAGGTGCGGCACTGTATGGCGACCTGGTTATCTTCGGTACCCTCGACGCTCGTCTTGTGGCTTTGGATCAGGCGACCGGTAAAGTCAAATGGCGCTCAAAGATCGATGACTACAAGGCCGGTTACTCCTTCACCGCCGCACCGTTGATCGTGAAAGACATGGTAATTACCGGTGTATCCGGTGGTGAGTTTGGCGTTATTGGCCGGGTTGAGGCGCGGGATGCCAAGACCGGCGAACTGCGTTGGATTCGTCCCTCAGTTGAAGGCCACATGGGCTACATCTGGAAAGATGGGAAAAAGATGGAGAACGGCATTACAGGCACCACCAATGCGACCTGGCCAGGGGATCTTTGGAAGACAGGTGGAGCAGCGACTTGGCAGGGTGGCAGCTACGACCATGAGACCGATCTGATCTTCTACGGTACCGGTAATCCATCCCCATGGAATGCCCACATGCGTCCTGGGGATAATCTCTACTCTACCTCCACGCTGGCGATCGACCCAGATACCGGCAAGATCTCCTGGCACTATCAATATACCCCCAATGACGGCTGGGATTATGACGGAGTCAATGAGCTGGTCTCATTCAATTCCGGTCGTAAAAAACTGGCAGGACATGCAGATCGAAATGGCTTTTTCTACGTATTGGATCGCACCAACGGCAAAGTGGAGAACGCCTTTCCTTTTGTTACCCGGGTCGATTTTGCCAAGGGCATAGATAAAAAGACCGGGCGTCCGATCGAGACTGGGCGGCGCCCCGGTGATCCCACGAAAAGTGCGGATAGTAAAAAGGGTGAGACGGTGTTTGTCGCCCCCTCATTCCTGGGTGCGAAAAACTGGATGCCTATGGCTTACAGTCCCGACACAGAGCTCTTCTATGTGCCTGCCAATGAGTGGGGCATGGATCTGTGGAATGAACCTGTGACCTACAAAAAGGGTGCGGCCTACCTAGGAGCTGGTTTCACCATCAAACCCCTGTACGACGACTATATCGGAGCGTTGAGGGCGATCGACCCGAAGAGCGGTGATATCAAATGGGAATACAAAAACAATGCGCCCTTGTGGGGTGGTGTGATGACCACAGGCGGCGGCCTGGTGTTTACCGGAACCCCTGAGGGTTACCTGAAAGCCTTCGACGCGGATAACGGCAAGGAGTTGTGGAAATTCCAGACGGGTTCCGGCGTCGTCGGCTGTCCCATCACATGGGAGCAGGATGGCGAGCAGTTCATCGCAGTCCCTTCAGGTTGGGGTGGTGCGGTACCACTGTGGGGCGGCGATGTGGCCAGCAAGGTCAAGTACCTGAACCAGGGTGGTTCACTGTGGGTCTTCAAGCTCTCTGATGCCTGATACCCAAACCTGGACGACGGGCAGCCAGCTCCTGTCCGTCGTCCACACATATCAATTCAGGGTGCAATGTTACCCAATCGTTTGATCATCATTTGTCGGAGTTTTTTCATGCGTCTGCCATCACTCAAACTCGTCGCACTTGCGTCGCTCCTCTGGGCCGGTACCGTTACCACGGCCTTTGGTCATGGCGATGTGGCACCACAACCCGTTGACACCTCCGCACTGCGCCAGCTGGGT
>JARRQD010000311.1:0-4540 GCA_037382205.1 Candidatus Thiodiazotropha sp. | reverse complement strand
TTTGTTATAATGACATAACATTTAGCATTGACTAACACCATATTAATGTTGAATACACTTGAACACCTAGTCTCATCATGCCACTTTCTTTAGTACCGAGCTTACGCCACTGTCGTCAATTGGCGATACAAAAGTAAAAATCCAGACTCAACGATATCAGCTAGGTTTTCACAACTGATATCTCAGCACCTAAGTTTCGATTCATTAATCATCACCCTCACTACTTAAGCTAATACTGCGCTTATAAGTAACATTGAACCTAAAAAAGATCAGTTGGACGCCGTGAAGGGGACGTTTGTGGTGGTATAGGGTAAGAGTCGCTCCTGCAAGAGAATGATTTTCAGCTTAAATTCATTTAAGGAGTCTAACTTTATTTATGTTAGCGAACTCAGTATGCCTGTGGAACGTATTGCTACAGATAAACGCTGGAAACCACAATCTGATTATAAAATGGAAGGAGAACAGGAATGACTACTAACCAGGAACAGCTAATAAAGTATCCAGTATGGGACAGAGCGATACGTATTTTTCATTGGATCAACGTATTATGCATACTAGGCTTGATCGCCGTGGGTACTGTAATTCTGAACAGCAAGTCTTTAGGCGTACCCACTGATGGTAAGATTCTATTAAAAACCATGCATGTTTATATCGGTTATGTATTTATAGTCAACCTTTCCTGGCGCCTCATCTGGGGCTTTTTTGGCAACAGATTTTCCCGCTGGAATGCTATCCTACCCTTTGGACAGAATTACAAGAAACAACGCATAGCCTTTATCAACGGCCTCAAACAGGGTGACCCAGCTGCTTTCATGGGACACAATCCACTGGCAAGATGGATGGTCAGTTTCTTATTCATACTGTTATCTGCTATGGCTTTGACAGGGATAGTGTTAGCAGGTACTGATGTCTATATGTCACCTTTTGGTGGTTATTTTAAATCATGGGTAGCAGAAACTCCTGAACTCATCTCGACGATCAAACCCTACTCCGATGTAGGTGTAAATAAAGAGGCGTATCAAGCGATGAGGGAATTTAGAAAGCCAATCATCACCGTTCATTACTATGCCTTCTATATATTGCTAGCATCTATCTTTATACATCTGACCGCTGTGGTAGTGACGGAATTGCGTGAACGCATGGGCCTTATTTCATCGATGATTACCGGAGAAAAAATATTTGGCAAGAAGCCGGTCGACTTAGATAGCTAGGCATTCGATGCTACCACCAATCACATTCCTGGCAAAACTTACGTCACAATACCCTATCATCAGGGTATTGTGCTTGTTGCATCAAACTTGAAAATATTTGCTTAATTTCTCTGAATGATAACTCCTTACTAGACACAAAGACTTAGGTAGCCAATATTATCTTGTACTGTTATTGTATATTATTTATAAATAGAGGCGCGCATGAAAAAGATCAAAAATGAAGCCGAATTGGTCAAGGCAGCTCTAGCTTTCGGCATAAAATATGCTGAAAAGCGGGGGGCGGCAGTATTCGAACCCACTGATTCTGTTAGTGAAAAGATACTCTACATTTACCGACTTCTAGTCCACGATAAAATCATCCAACCCCTTCCTGAAAACCAGATATCGCAACAAACCTTGAAGCACAAACTCGCAGTTTGGTACTCGAAACAACTACCAAAAGACCACCCATTACTCTAATAACGACAAAATTTGAAGCAATTACAAGATTTTGAGCATATGAATGAAAATTATCGTACGTAATTTATCAAGAGAAACTTCTGAGGAAGATTTACTCGCCTTATTCAATGAGTATGGAGCAGTACAGTCCTGTAAAATCATTTTGGATCAAACCACTGGAAAGTCGAAAGGATTTGCTTTTGTAGAAATGCCCCGAGCTGGCGACGCTAAAGCAGCTATTAAAAACCTCAACGCACGAGAACTCAATGACCAAAAAATTCGTGTTAAGAGAGCAGTTATGGCAGAGTCTAAAAAATAGAGGCATAAGGAGAATAACCGCTATCACCCATGTATATCAAGGCAGAAAACTGGGGCCTGAATCATCCGTCTATCCGACCTCAATCTATTCAATCTACCGGATTAGGTTGAATCCACCCTCTTCCACAGCCTTTCTGGCCTTCCGGCCTCGTTCAGCCAACAGGCTTCCAGGCAGCCTATCTTTCTGTTGCTGTGCCGCTTAGAGAAGGGTCAAACCCATAACGATACAAACCAGTCTGAATCGGGTGGGGCCCGTGCTGCAGCTAGCAACTCGGAGGGGTGCTCTAAAATACCCTTAGCTTGTAAGTGAGAAAGGATCTTGTCGATGACCGCCTGATCCTCGATACTGGCGATTATCTTGGCTTTATCTCCGCACTTCTCGCAGCTAGATACGTCAATATTGAACACTCGCTTCAGGCGCTGCGCCCATCTCATGGCACGGTGGCGCGGCTGCGCAGTCTTATCATCACACTCATGTGGCTTGGATCCTTTGCCACGTTTGGCGGGCGTCACATCAACACGGTATTTGCTGTTGGGTGCGAACACGCCGTGGAACCGGCTCGATACAGCAGTGTTAAGTAATAAATTTATCGAGAGTTGGTGTTTGCCTGCCCCTTTAGGTGGTGACTCAATCTATATCTTCACGTTTGAAATGACGAATATACTCAATTGCTCCTTTGTCTGACGCAACTTCAATCATGGTCTCTCCTGCCAATAGAAGATATCTGGTTCGTTGGTTGTCGAGTGACTCGCCTTCTGGACAATGCATCAGAACTTGTTTGTATCGCTTTTTGGGATGAAGGGGTTTAAGTGGTTCTGAAAGGCCTTCGATGGGATAAGTCGATAAGTAGCCGAGTACTGTCTCTCTAGACATGGCAGCTTCCTTATCCTCCGCGGGCAAATAGGTTAACCCCCCGCTGTAGCGAAGTTGACATTCGCTGGTATCAGCAATAGGCGAGGAGAGTGGTTTATCTGATTCTAAGGCAATGAATGTTGCCCCGTCTTTTCGGCTAACTCTGGCCTTTGTTTTATTGGATGATTCATTAACACGTATCCAGTTGTTTCGTTTACTATTGAAAACGTCAGTCAGTGCCCAGTCTCCCAGCCAGGTGTAATTGATCTTGCTTGTTTCACTGCTGGTCCCTTCAGGAACCCACTCATGATGCCCGATCCGTTGTAAGAGGAAGACTGCCCAACGAGGCTCTTTGGAGAGGTAGGCGTCGATATTCGACTCAATTTCTGCAAGGAGTTTTTCACGTTGCTGAAGAAATTTCAGATTTCTTGGGCCTGCGACAACCTTCGTGGAGAAGGCATTACCGGACACGTATATTTCTAGAGGCCCGAATCTCCAGTAATAAGGTCCCGTGTAGATCGATCGTCCACCTCCATAATGAAGTCGAGGCCCTCTTGTTAAATAGCCGGGGGTTAGAGGTTTTCGGTTGAGTCGCAGGGTTGTGAATTCGGATGTCAGCCATCCGGCCTCAGCGTAACCGGGCGAAAATGTAAATGCCCTGGGGGCGTCCTGGAAAATTGCCTCCATCAAGCTCCATCGAAAATAGTTGTCAAAAGTAGTTTTATCATCAGCCGTATTGCCGTTCATATTTATCAGAGATCGATTATAACCTAGCGCACCTGATTTTATTTTTGCCATGACGGCAATCTGATTTTGCCCTCTCTGTGCCATGGAGTTACCCCGGTCGTCCAGCAGTTCTTCGCTAATGTCCACTGCCGGTATAAAACCGATTTCCAATAGACGCTGATTTGCCCTGCGTCGCCGTACTGGAGATGAATCACAGGTCGACTCAATACCATTGCGCATTAAAACATGTGTGGTTTCGCACTGTCGCATGATGACTTCAGCAACTTCATCGCCTTTGTCAATCGCTGAATAGAGAATGGGTAACCAGACGTCATTCAAAGTTTGTTTGAGTTTGACATATTTTCCATAAGCGCGTTTTACTTCCCCAATGCAGACTTCACTGTTTTGTTGAATCCGCTGTAGTTCCTTTTCGCTTAATAGCTGATCCGGGTCACCCTCTGAATGGCATTGTTCTTCATTGTCGTATGCGGTTAGAGCCTCAATGGTTGAGACATCTTTCCGCAGTTGCCAGACATTAACAAATCCTCGGCTGTCAGCTCTAGGCGTTGTATGTGAAGGCGGTATCTCTTCTGCAAACAGGGTGCTGCTGTATGAGAGGATTGTCATCACAAGAACTGCGAATAGTGGTATTTGAAATCTCATTATTATCCTAGCTTTCAATTAAAGTGGCTGTGCGCATGCTGGAGTTAGTTTACCTATGGAAGCCCCATGAGATCCAATGCGCGCCCCGAGCTGTTGATAGCGGACATAACGCTCACATAGTGTTGTAGCCGAACTGCACATCCTAAACAATGGCGGAGGGTGGCAGGAGAGAGTTAGGTACAAGGAGAATAACCGCTATCACCCATGTATATCAAGGCAGAAAACTGGGGCCTGAATCATCCGTCTATCCGACCTCAATCTATTCAATCTACCGGATTTTAGGTTGAATCCGCCCTCTTCCACAGCCTTTCTGGCCTTCCGGCCTAGTTCA
>JARRQD010000310.1:0-6811 GCA_037382205.1 Candidatus Thiodiazotropha sp. | reverse complement strand
AATGATGCCGATGATCGGCAGGTTGTGGTGACGGGAACTCAAGCCTTTAGGCAGGATGTCCCGATTGCCAAGGCTGGCATGAATGTCGGGTTGCTGTTGCGTGGCGTGAAGCGCGAAGAAGTTCAGCGTGGTCAGGTGTTGACTGTGCCCGGCGTGGTGAAACCCTGCCGCAAGGCCAAAGCACGTATCTTTGTTCTGAGTAAAGAGGAAGGCGGTAGGCATACGCCATTCGGTAGCGGTTACCAACCACAATTCTTCTTCGGCACCACCGATGTAACGGGTGTGATTAGTGTCGAGAACGACAGTGGGCTGGTAAACCCTGGCGATCAGGTGGACATTCGTTTCGAACTCCACAAACCCATCGGGATAGAAAAAGGCGTGCGTTTTGCCATGTCTAGGCACAAAACCTGCTTCCGATGTCCGGAGCCGCTGTTTGCTCCGGCATCGGAAGTCTTTTTTCTATTACTCATAATTTTTGGACACCCGTTAATTGTTTCGGAGCCTGACTTCGATCCATATCAGATTAACCCTCCCTACGCGATGATATAGCAATAACTATGCAGTAAGGCATGGGTTGTTCGGGGTAGAACCCAAGTACGTAGCTGTCTACAATTAAATCGTTATTTAGCCCGACCCGAATGCTCAGAAGCATTGACCAAAATCGACACGATTACTTTCACGACCAAAATAGAGTTTTTCCATCATTTACCGGATCAATTACTATGAAAACGAAGAACTTGTTTGCGTCATTAGTGATTACATTTCTTTTTGGATGCTCAGATGAAGGCCCGAGCTATCCGAGCGCAGAAGGAAAGCCCTACCCGTATATACATAAAACCGGATGCGAGTTCAGCATTGTTGAAGAGCGTAGCAAGGCCTCTATTAGTTCACCAAAGGTAGAAGGAATGCCTGGCGCGGAAGCCTCTGCCTCTATTACTCTTGGAGAACTATCAATTACAGTTTCCAATTGTATGGTAGAAGACAATCCGAATGGACTGCCGATCTATGAAGATTGACAGGGTAGAGGATGAAGGTTTTCAGTCTAGTAGATATAGACGCCCCCCTCCACCGATGATGTTCTGGAGCCGCTGGGGGAATCGCGGCGTTGGTGCTGGCGGTATAAAAGATATCCTAATACCCACGACACCACAGAGTCTGCGGTGCACAAGTTATGAGTTGGGCGAAAATCACCTGGATCTATTCTGAAGGTTCCTGGTAGAGGTTCATCGCCTGCCCCAGTGAAAGATCGTCCGCCAGATAGTGACGAAGACTCTTAAAGCGTCTGCCTTGGAGATCACCGGGTGTTTCGTAGACGATTAGTAGAGATGCCGGGCTGTCAGCCTGCTGAGTCGTATCCAGCAACAGGTATTCCCTTTTGTGCGGATTACCAATAACGAGCATATGGGCGATTTGGTTGAGATTGAGTACCTCGACCTTGGATTCCTCGGTAGCGGTTGCGCTCAGAATTTGGACATGGGGTGGGTCGTCACTGCGGGTCTCGATACGCAGACGATTGACGATTTCGGGTAGCTTTTGTGCAAACCTCACGATCTTCTCGGCGGGAAAGAGCAGATAGTTTGTCTCGTCTTTGGTGTTCAGCCGGTCAACGAAACCGTTGCTGGCTTCGAGAAATTGCCTATGCCCCTCGTCGAGATGGGTCCCCAGGCGCTTCTCGGCAAGCGTGATAATTTTGTTCGTAGCGGGTGGCCGGGTAGCATCGTGCATGCTCGCCGCTTGGGTTGGTTCGGTGGCGTCGCTATACAATACGGCTAATTCAGTCACCAGTTGTGGTATAGGTAGCGCCATGGCCCGCTCGTAGGCCTCTTGCTGGATGGTTTCGAAATCGGAGAAGAGCAATGCGGTGATGCTCTGAATCCCGGGGGAGGTTGCGAAAACAGCGATTGGCGGCAGCAGAAAGGTGGCGAGGTAGATCGCCAGAAAAGCACCCACGACGGCAGGTTTTGCCGGTTTGAGGCGGAGCGTGTTGAGAATATCCGCTATCTCCTGGGCCTTCTTCTCCAGCGGCCGGTAGGTTTTGTCGTTTTCATCGATGGCCTGGATAACAGAGGCGATACGGTCGTTGGGCAAGGGCTGTTTCGATTCGTCGGTGATCGCCTCCAGACTATCCAAAACCTTTTTTCGCTTCATCAGTGCCAATCCGCCGAATAGTGGCAGCAGCGCCAGGACGACGAAGAACAGGGAGTCAGAGAGCCAGCCCAGCAGCAACAGGGCCGTGGTCCCCAACCACTCGAGGGTGATCAGTAGGCCAAATCGTCTGACCGGTATCAGGGCTTTCAGCAGCTGGCCACCGTCGAGGGGCATGATGGGCAGGAGGTTGAGATAGTTGACGACCAGCAGGGTGATTCCCAATATGGTCGTCAGACCGCCCGCCATGCCGTCGAACCAGAGGATGGCTGTACCAAGGATGATGCCGGGCAGTGGCCCCATGAGACTGACCAGGATACGATGGGCGGCGTTGTAGCCGGTCTCCTGGCCCAGGGTGATGCCGCCGACCAGGGGCAGCATGACCACCTGCAGATTGCGATAACCCAGAGCGCGCATGGCCAGCCAGTGACCCGCCTCGTGGAAGACGATTACGCCCAGCAGCAACAAGGCAAATGTCCAGTCCCAGAACACCCCTGCGAGGAGAACGAAGGCAATTGCGCTGGCGAGGAAGAGTCCCAGCTGGATTGACAAAGGGGGTGGCAGGCGGTTTGTCTGCTGCCAGTTATGGAACAGGTAGGCGGCCCGGTTTGCGGGCAAGGTTGAGCGCTCCCTTGGTGGATTGCGCACTTGGCCTGTGGCAAGACGCCGGATGAAGTCCAGCACGATGCCGATCTTGGGTACGGCGCTGCCGTCTGTCAGGCGTTTGACACAATCGAATTCATCGAGCCATTGAATACTCTTGGCTTCATAACGGTTCGCCAGGCGAAACAGCCAGATTGTCTCACCATATTTTTTGGAGCGGTCAATCCAGGTCAGTTCCCGTTGCGACATCTCCTGAAGATGGGCGCGGAACTGCTCCGCGACCGAGTCGACCTGAGTGTTGAGCAATATAGCGCGCTTTTCTGGTGGTCGCGAGAAGAGTTCAGGGACCTGGTTGGCTGTTGCCAGAAATGTCTTTCTTTTGCTGATGGAGATAAAGAGCACCTGGCAACGATCTGTAGAGAAGATGCTGTGCGGTGGCGATACCCGAGCGATGATGGGTTTGTGCTGGTGTTTGTAGAGGCGTATCAAAGGCGCGGTGAAACCGGGCAGTGGGGGAGTGGTGTGTACGGTCGCCCAGTAGCCACGGGAGAAACCGAGATCGTTCAGAGCCAGATCTGTCTGTTCGAACAGATCCGCCATGATGTCGGGTGCTTTCCCGAGCTTGGATGGTTTTAAGTGCACTTTAGCAGGAATGCGCAGTGCCAGTAGAGTACGCATGAGATGCACGAGGACAAGCAGGGCGAGGGTAAAGAGTATCAGCAGTAGTTCGGTCATTCCTCTGGCTCCATTCTTCGGCTGCAATCCTGTTACTTGATACCTGAGCGAACTACAACACAAGCGATGAGTGTCCGAATTATTCTTAACATCTGCATATACCTACCATACTGCCCGTTGTGCGCGACCGTTTGCCATCCATATTCTTCCGCGGTTGTCGTTGCCGCGCTGATGTAGCCCAGTCATCTCGATTCGCCAAGCCGTGGGATTCCGGCCTTCGCCGAAAGGCTGGATCCGAATGGATTGACGGTGTCCAGAAGATATCGGCAGTATATCGGAAAACTTTTAGGGTGGCGTTTCCACATAATCTCCCGGGCACATTATAAATAATTCCATGTCACGTACGTCAAAAAAAGAGTTTGTTGAGATTATGATTCAGCTCTTGACATAGAGGTTACGCGGTGCCCGATAGAATTCAGCGAACTCCTTCCCCGGCAGCGCCGGGCTGTGGAGAGTGTGTAAAACATGCTGATGAAACGCGGCACTTTGCCTGCCATGGCACGATTCCAAAACTCGTCGGCGCCCATCTCTGGCATAATACGGTTTACACAACCCCATTACAGAGTATCATTTGGGCATGAAAACCACGCTAGACCATCTACCTGAACCGAAGCAGCGAGAGATCCAAACCATCGTCGATCTCTGACAGGATGAGTTCAAGCGCGTCTACAGCAACAAAACCTCTCAGGCCAAGCTGAGCGGTCGCATCCTCAAGATCATTCTTTTCGGCAGCCACGCCAAGGGTACCTGGGTGAATGACCCAGAGCATGGCTACGTCAGCGATTACGATGTGTTGGTGATCGTTAATCATGAGAAACTGGTGGACGATTTCCGTTTCTGGAATCAAGTCGAGGAGCGGATCCAGAAAGAGATCACAGCGCCATTCAACCCTATCGTCCACAGCCTGGGGGATGTCAACGCCCAACTCAAAGAGGACCACTACTTTTTCAAAGATTTCCGACAGGATGGGATTCTGCTCTATGATGGCAATCATAAACCCTTGGTAGCACCCGGAAACCTCTCACCAGAGGAGGCGAAAGTGATTGCTGAGAAGCATTATGGCCAATGGTTTAAAAGCGCTACGGAATGTTTAGAATTTTTCGAGATTGCACAAAACAAGGACTATTTGAAAAAAGCCGTTTTGAACTCCATCAAGCCACAGAGCGCTTCTACGCCTGTAGCCTACTGGTCTACACCAATTACCGACCCAAGACCCACAATCTCAAACAGCTGCTTGGACTCTGTGTGCAGCAGGAACCGCGATTCCTGCCACTCTTCCCCCAGGATACAAAATTCCACCATTCGGAACATTACAAGATCACCCAAGAGGAGTTGACCTGGTTGGGTGAGCAGGTGAAACAGTTACAGACGCTTACCAATGAGGTGTGCCTTGAGAAAATCGCGAGATTTTTGGATTGATACAAACCAGTGCCTAAAGCCGCATTCAGACAACTCATGAATAACCAAAGATTTGTTATTTTGTCAACGCACTATTTCGTTCGAATTAACCCATAATCCTAAAAAATCAGTTGACCGTTCCATTCTAATAGCAAGTTCTGATTTTGAGGAAAATAGATTCCGCCCAGTGTTTCAGCCCATCGCAAACGCATCAATTTCTCAAGCGTAGGTTGGGGTAAGCGGTGCGAACCCCAACATTTCCGGTGCGTCGAACCGATACTTGCATAACGCATCCGCTCGTATTGTATTACCCTTCACCTAACAAGATCGACACTCTCATTTATATATTTCGAAGCTCAATACTGAGCCTGTACTTTCCTCTATCAACACTTTACCTCTGACCTTACGGTCAGCGGCCCATGAATCTGGGCCAGGTGGTTCGCTACACCTTTCCGGGTAGTTGATAATATGGAGGAGCAAATGGCACTTTATAAAGAAATAATAGAAAGGGATCAGATATATTTAGATGCAAATATTTCATTGGCAAAGCTTGCAAGACAATTAAATACACGTCCTTACATATTGTCTGATGTCATAAACGCTTCAACGAGCAATAATTTTAATACGTTTATTAATGGTTTTCGTGTAAAGCATGCTGCCAAGCTGCTTGTTCAGGATGAATCAACATCTGTATTAGATATAGCGTACGCATCTGGATTTAATAGTAAATCTGTTTTCTATAAGCACTTCTCTGAGGCAAAATCAATGACACCAGCACAATATCGTAAAGTATTTTTTAAAAAAAGACTTACATGAGTATCCTCTGTTAACGCTACCACATATTCGTTTCTATATACCAGAGCCTTTTAACAATATTTGAAAGTATACTTGTCGGAGATCGTTAATCATATTAATCAGCATAGTGACCTGATTGGATTCCAGTCAAGAGTTTTTTCATCGGGACTGGCTCGCTGCAACTCAGGATTCTTTCATGGTAAAAAGCCCGAACCTTGCGAAGTAAGCGTTCGGTCACCTTTGATGGTCATTTCGATTCTTGCCAAATCCAGGTCGTTTGGATGTGGTCGCGCATCATAAATCCATTCAATAATTCAGTCCCTTTCCGCTGCATTGATCAAGCCTATGCGAGTCCCTCGGCATAGCCGAGGGTTTACCTTAGATTGATTAACCTATCAAAATGCTCCGGCAAATTAGGCGCGGTTTTGGAGCGGCATTGACAATCCTTAGAAGAAAAGATCACTTGTTTGTTAATTTTTCCATTTTGCAAAAAAATAGATTTCCAAAGTTAAATGCCAACAAGACTAATACTGGTTCACATTTTCGATGGAAAATGATCATATTGTAGTTTTGATTTATAAATCCGGACAACATTACTTACAATTTTAGTTAGGTTAGTCATCCTGTATTTCCATAAGTCTATCTGCTTACATTTATAGCGATATTAGTATTTTTTGGAGACAATCTATGACCCCTAAACAAATACAAATATATTCAATGCTTCTTGAGGCAAAAAGCTACAAAGAAATTGCTAGAAAATTGTATATATCAAAAGAGACCGTCAAAACACATTGTAGATGTATTTACCGTTTGTACGGTGTAAAAAACCGCAGTGAGTTAATTGCATATGTTCTCAATACCAAAATCATGCAAAATCAAGGGGCAACCGATGTGCGTAGAAATATACTCAACAACCATCCGAAATAACCACCAATTGTCGAAAGAGTTCTCCGGTCTGCATTCCCGCATGGGTGAGACGCTCAGCGGGGTATAGGAAGAATAATGGCCTTTTTGCCCGGGTCAGCAGCAGTTTACCGTCAACGGCCCGCCACTTTACCGCCCGATCATCCAGAGCGCTCCCAATTCCGCGGATATCTTATAGAACCTGCCTTTGTTTTCTTCATTTATCCCCCCC
>JARRQD010000309.1:0-5877 GCA_037382205.1 Candidatus Thiodiazotropha sp. | reverse complement strand
GTAGCCTTGACCCTCCTGGCAGCCCATCTTCTGTAGTAGAGATTGCTGGGCCATGGTTTCAATGCCCTCGGCGGTGATTCTCAGCCCTAGGTTTTTGCCAAGAGAAACAATTGCCTGTGTGATTGCAACCGCATCGCTGTCATGGGGCATGTCTCGAATGAAGGAGCGATCTATCTTAAGTTTGTCGATGGGCAGCTGCTTCAAATAGGATAGGGAGGAGTAGCCAGTGCCAAAGTCGTCGATCGCAATCGACACACCGAGTTTTTTGAAGACATCCAGCACCGGTACAGAGTTTTTCATCTGCCCCATGAAAATACCCTCTGTGACTTCAAGCTGCAGCATGTTAGGTGGGCAGTCGGACTCGGCGATTATCTCTTCAAAACGCAGGATCAGGTCGGTCTGCATGATCTGACGCACCGAGAGATTTATCGCCATACGTCCCTGGAAGATACCTTGTTTGTAGAGGTAGCGGGTCTGTTGGCAGGCTTCGCTCAACACCCAGCTACCGATCTCATGGATTAGGCCCGACTCCTCAGCCAATGGGATGAAGCGAGCTGGGGGAATGATGCCTAGGCGGGGGTGATGCCAACGTAGCAAGGCCTCAGCACCGGTCATTTCACCATTCTTTAATGAGATTTGTGGCTGGTAGTAGAGCAACAGCTGATCCTCTTTGAGGGCGTTGCGAAGTTCTGTCTCCAGTAGCAGTCGCTCAAAGGCGCTGCGAGTGAGTTCTTGGGTGTAGTATCGGTAGTTGTTGCGCCCTTGCTCTTTGGCTTGATACATGGCGGCATCGGCATTTTTGGTCAGGTCGGCGACATCTTTACCATCTTCAGGAAAGATGCTGATGCCGATACTGGCGGTGATGTGCAACTCGCGGCCGGCAATTTTAAATGGGGCCTTGAACTTATCCTGGATCTTCGTCGCTACGACGGCGGCCTGACTTGGATCCTCAAGATTCTCAACCAGTACGGTAAACTCATCGCCACCCAGTCGAGCGGCGGTGTCGTCATCCCTCAATATGTTCTGCAGCCGCTTGGCTACCTCCTTGAGTAGCTCGTCGCCCATGGCATGACCAAGACTGTCGTTGATGGTCTTGAATCGATCCAGGTCGAGGAACAACACCGCGAGTTGTCGGCTTTGACGTTTAGCCTGGGCCAGGGCGTGCTCAAGTCGATCTTCGAACAGCAGTCGATTTGGCAGATTGGTGAGTGAGTCATGATGAGCAAGATGTTCCAGCTGGCTCTGGGTCTGTTTCAGGCTGGTGATGTCAGAGAAAACCATCACATAGTGGAGGGCCTCACCCTGTTCGTCGCGTACGCAACTGATGGTCATCCAAACCGGGTATATCTCCCCGCTCTTGCGTTGGTTCCACAGTTCACCCCGCCATGAGCCAGTGGTTTTTACGTGATCCCAGAGCTCATTGAGAAATTCTGGGCTGTGCTTGCCTGAAATCAACAATCTGGGATGATTGTCGATGATCTCTGTTTTGGAATAGCCGGTGATCTCTGAGAAGGCTGGGTTGACCGATTCGATGGTGCCACTGATATCGGTGATCAGAACCGCTTCCATGGTGTGCTCAATGATCTGGGCTGCCTGCTGCAGCTTGGCATCCGACTCCTTGCGGTTGGTGATGTCGGAAAACACCAGCTGGGTGGCGGGGGCGCCCTCATATTCCACCGGACTGATGAAGACCTCGACCAGGATCTTTTCCCCGTCTACTCGCTTGAATGTGGTCTGTCGTGGATGGCGGTTCAGTTCGGTGTTGTTTTTGTGAGTGGGTGCGTTGAGCAGTTTTGCGAAATTATCCTCAAATAGCAGATCAGCTGGTTTATTGATCAACGGCTGATCCAGAGAGGCTACAAGCGCTTGAGCCGCAGCCTCATTGAGAAAGACAATTTTGTCATTTTGCAGCAGAAGAATCGGTGTTGGTGAGTGGTCGACCAGCTGGCGGTAGCGGTTTTCACTGCGACGTAGTGCCTGCTTTGTCTTTTCCGCGTCGCGGCGTACGGCCGCCTCTTTCAGTTCCCGCTCAACAGCGGGCACCAGGCGAGCCAGATTATGGAGGTTGATGTAGTCGTTGGCGCCTGCTTTCAGTAATGAGGCTACCTTCTCCTCGCCTATGCTGTCTGATACGAGGATGAATGGTATGTCCAGCTGTCGGTCTTGCAGTAGTTTGAGGGCGTCAATCGGATTGAAAGTGGTGTTGTCAGTATTGGAAAGAATGAGATCCCACTCACCCTGCACCAATGTCTGTGTAAAGGCTTCACGGGTTTCAATGCGCCGGGTCAGGACATTCAGATTCTGGCGCCGTAGCACTTGGCATACAAGTCCATAGATGCTTTCAGACCCCTCGATAATGAGGATCCGGAGTTGTCCTGGTAGTGACGTTCCCTGATACATGACGTTAACTAAATCTACTCTGTATTTGGCCTCATCTGGTATATGCTGATATACAGAGCACTATCAGACGAGGCGTTGTCATCCTTTTCCTTGGCAGAGCTCTATCCTCGAATTTCCTGAACTTCATCCAAGGACATAGCTTAATACTACCATGTTTAGATAATAAGGCACCCGATGTTTTATGGCCATGCCGTGAGTATAAACGGAATGATTCTGCAATGTAGTGAAATAGAGTTTGGATTTTGGATATGCTGTCATTATCAGGTGAGGATTAGCCTACAAAATTAGAATCTGAGGATTTTAAGGGCCCTTTAATCGGACTAATATCGTGCGATTAATGCATTTTTACACCATCCTATCAAGCGTTATTCATGCTTTGATTGGTT
The DNA here is from genome assembly GCA_037382205.1 of Candidatus Thiodiazotropha sp. Lineage (GTDB taxonomy): Bacteria > Pseudomonadota > Gammaproteobacteria > Chromatiales > Chromatiaceae > Thiodiazotropha. Next base: position 3,091 of record JARRQD010000309.1, on the reverse strand, counting down.
TGAACATGCCCGGCTGTTCGGAGTGGATTTGTTTAAAGTTTGCTTAAGCTTATAACCTTATTACTATTATGGTTAAGTTTGGGAGCGAATCAAGGGGTAGGGCGCTGGGTAGCCAATTTCTTATCAGAGTACTAAAAAACTTGATTTTGCCAGGTTGGCTAGGCAACCTGACCTCAGGTCTGTTAGCACTAAGCTGATGAAGTCGAATGGCTTTGTGTTATCCAATCCACAGGTCACACAGATGATCTAAAACTACAACCGGAGGATGATGATGAAGAGAACCCTTATATTTTTGGCGACATTTGGCTTATTGCTATCATGTGGCGTTCAGGCAATGCCTGGTTATGGCTATGGTCCGGCCTATCATGGTGCGACTGCTGCGCAGCAACAGCAAGCGGATCCAGGCATGGTATTACGCGAAGGGGTGACCAAGCTGCTCAAATTTATGCGTCAATCGGATCAGCCAAACCCACAGAAAATTGGCGCATTTTTAGAGGCTGAAATCGCTCCCTATTTCGATTTTGAGTATATGGCCGATTGGGCGGCAGGTCCGATGAAGCGTCACCTGACAGAGCAACAGAAGGCGGAGCTCGGTCAGCAGGTTAAAGAGTTATTACTCGGAACCTTGGCGAAGCGACTGGCGAGCTATAGCAACCAAGATGTACGCTTCTATCGTCCAAGATTGTCAGGTCGAAATGAAGTGAAAGTGCGTATCGGCATTCTGCAGGCAGGTGGCTATCCAGCGAATATCGATTTCCGTTTTTACCGCAGTGAATCGGGCTGGAAGGTCTTCGATGTCGCGGCAAATGGCAACAGTGCATTGGCTTACTATCGTAGACACTTTATGAGCCAAATGCGTTCCCAGTCGCCAAATAAAGGGTATCGCCGCTAAGATAACCTTGTTGGTAACCCGGCGATAATGATTTCACAATCGGGGTTTCAAGCCTGCACTTGATCAAGGCGTGGTTCGCCAAGACGAGATGTTCCCTTGTCAGAAGCCACAATACAGAGCAAGGAAATGGTTGAGATCCTTAACGCGACAAAATGAGTCGCCGGGTTATCAATAGATGCTTTTATATAGTAGGCCACTTTGATCAAACTGCTGGCTTGGCGGGTAACTCCTCTCCTCTCGAAACGAATCCAGTTGTTTGGATTTGAAATCCTATAAGGCCAGCCCCATCTCTAAACCAAAACCAGTGGGCTTAGCTAAGCCGGCAAAAAACCGGGGCGAATAGATATATGAGCAGTCAGCAGAACTTTGGCAGATGGATGATTGTTGCGGCGTGGGTGTTGATGTTGGCGATGCTTACCCTGCTTTTCTCTGCTTGGTTGGAGCGGCAAAATAATCCTAACCGACAGCTGAGAGTGAGTACAGATCTACAGGATGGGTCTTCTCTGGTGTTGAAGCGCAATCGTGCCGGTCACTATGTCGCGCCTGGCAAAATCAATGGTGTCGAAGTCGTCTATTTGCTTGATACAGGGGCTACCCTGGTTGCCGTATCCTCAGAGCTGGCGGAGAAAGCAGGGTTACAGCCGGGAGCGCCAGGTCAGAGTCGTACCGCCAATGGGGTGGTGAGGAGCTGGTTGACCGAGATCGATCAACTGCAGTTGGGGCCTATAACAATGCGCAATGTGAAGGCCTCCATACTGCCGAATATGCCTGCCAATGAGGTGTTGTTGGGGATGAGCTTTCTTAAGTATCTTAAATTGCAGCAGCAGGGTGATGAGCTGGAAATTTCCTTGCCTGAGTACCGTTGTGTGCAACGGCAGCAGACTGAATGATCAGATTTTGTCTTTCAGTGCCTTCAGTGCTGTCAGTTTTACAACTGTTTTTGCTGGTTTGGCGGCAATTTTGATGGCTTCACCGGTCGCTGGATTGCGACCCATGCGGGCTTTTGTTCTTGGTTTTACAACGCGACGAACTTTAATGCCACTATCCGGAATTGTAAACTCACCTGAGCCTCTTTTCTGAAGATGACGGGTAACCAATGAGTTCAGTGATGAGAAAACAGCCGCCACATCTTTGCGAGGTAGACCTGTCTCTTCTGCAATAGTGCTTAAGATTTGTGTCTTTGTCTGCTTGGCTGTGATGGCTTTCAGGCGAGGTGCTGCAGCTGCTTTTTTAGCAGTAACTTTCTTTTTTGCAGTTTTTTTAGCGGTCTTTTTTGCGGCTTTCTTTGCAACCATAAGGTTTGCTCCTTCTAACAAGAGTGGTAGGTTGTGTGTTAAAAGTAACACAGTTTTTCAATAGGTAAACATAAAACGTGGGTTTTTACTGGCTTTTTTACAAAAAGTCTATGTTTTCTTTCATCTGAACGTGGAAAAAGTGCTTTGATCTGTCAAAGCCAAGCTGTTTATGCCAAGGTGATGTTGGATCATCGGTATAGCGTATCAGTTATCTATCGACTCAGAGTCTTAATTTATGATGGTTGGTAGGATGTATTGGGTTATAGCTCTCTTCATGTTGTGCTTTTGCATGTCGAATGATCCAAAGTTTGCTTTTCGCTTAGGGCCTGTTAAGCGTGAATTTAGCCATCTATCGGCCAACAATGGAAACAGTTGAGCATTTACGGAGAAAATTATGAAACGTTTATTTTTGTTTTGTTGGTTGCTGTTACTCACTCCTCTTGTTGGGGCAAAAAATATCGCTGGTGTGAGTCTGGATGAATCTCTACAGCGTGCCGAAGACGATGTGACACTTGAATTGAATGGTGCTGGGATCAGAGAGAAGCTATTCTTTGATATCTATGTTGCTGCCCTCTATCTGCAGAAGAAGAGTAATCAGCCATCAGTGATACTCAACAACGAGGGGGCCGCCAGAGTGGAAATGTGGATGCTCTACTCTGAAGTGACACAGGAGAAGTTCATTCAGGGTTGGAATGAGGGATTCAAAGCCAATCTCAGTAAAGCGCAGTTAAACAGGCTTACGGACCGGTTGAGTCAGTTCAATGGTTGGTTTGAAACCTTACATGAGGGAGATGTCATTGAGCTTGACTATTTTCCAGACAAAGGCACAAGGGTAATCATCAAGGGGGTCGAGAAGGGGGTGATTCCAGGGGCTGACTTTTTTCAAGCACTGCTGAGTGTCTGG
>JARRQD010000308.1:0-9211 GCA_037382205.1 Candidatus Thiodiazotropha sp. | reverse complement strand
TAAATAGTCCTTCAGAGACTCAAAACGCATCCACTCCGTAGCCCTTTGCTCTTCCAGCGTGGTTTGCGAGACATCGATCAGCTCAATCTCACTGAAACCACTCCGCCGCATCCATCCTTTGAGCGTCTCAACCGTAGGAATGAACCAGACATTGCGCATTTTTGCGTAACGCTTCTCCGGCACCAAAACCTCTCTCTCCCCTCCCTCGATGACCAGGGTTTCAAGCACCAGTTCGCCACCCTGGCGTAACGCCCCCAGCAATTCGCTTAAATGGGAAAATGGGGATTGACGATGATAAAAAACCCCCATCGAGAAGACTGTGTCGAAAGCCTTTAAATCCACTGGCAATTGCTCGACTCCCAATGGATAGAGGTGAACCGGATAGTTGTTACCGATAAAGTGCTTGATGGCTTCAAACTGCATATTGAACAGCTGTGTCGGATCGATACCGATCACTCGACTTGCCCCTTCTCCATAGATGCGCCAGAGGTGATAACCATTACCGCATCCCACATCCAAGACGATTCTGTTCTGTAACGGGGAAATCTGCTCAACCAGACGATCCCACTTAAGATCGGAACGCCACTCAGTGTCCACATCGACGCCGCCTATCTGATAGGGCCCTTTACGCCAGGGGTGCAGTTTTTGTAAAGCTTCAACGATCTGAACTCTGGTTTCGTCATCACAATCCGCCGTGACACCCGCTGTCACTTTGCTTGAACTGAAATCAAGCTTCGATGGCGTCAGCCTGGGCAGTTGGGACAGCGCCTCTCGCCACTTGGGCATATCCCCATGCATCTGTTCATACCATACCTGGTCGACCTGTTGTGGAAGTTGATCTAGCCAGCGGCCCAGTGGATGGTCACTATAGGTTTCACACCAATCCCAATCGTAGTTCATTTAATAGCCAATAGTGAGACAAAATTAAAACACTGAAACCAGACTTCAACCGTGGTGAAACCGATCTGTTGAAGACGCTCTTTATGTCTCTCCAGGGTCTCAGGAATCAACACATTCTCCAATGCACTTCGCTTCTGACTGATCTCCAGATCACTATACCCTTGAGCTTTCTTGAAGCTGTGGTGCATCTCGGTAAAGAGATTTTGGGATGCAGGATTGGAGAGAGCGATCTTCTCTGAGAGTATCAGCACCCCATTCTCCAACATCCCGTCATAGAGTTTTGTTAGAAAACGCCGCCGATCCTCAGCAGGGATAAATTGTAACGTGAAGTTCAGGATTATCATGGATGCCCGCTCGATTGTTACATCGCGAACGTCACAACAGACCAGTTGTACAGGATTCTCCTGCTGCTCCTGGCTTAACAGTTTCGACGCCTGTTGCAGCATCGGCATGGAGTTGTCTACGGCGATCAGTGCATAGTCCTGGTGTGTTATGGCGGAGCGAACCGCCATACTGGCGGCTCCCAGAGAGCAGCCCAGGTCATAACAGTTGGACCCCTGGCTCACCGATCGACTGGCCAGTGTGCCAATCATGTTGATAATGGTTGCGTAGCCAGGAACCGAACGATTGATCATGTCGGGAAAGACCTGTGCCACCCGCTCATCGAAGACAAAATCGGGAACCACCTGTTGAGGCTTGGCGTAGAGTTGATCTTTTTTCATGGCACCAAACTACTCCAGCTCCTGAGCCGCCTTTTCACCAGCCTTCACATCCACCATACTCAACAACACCCCGCCCGCAATAAACAGTACGCCGACCGAGAGAATGGAGATCCTGGCACTGCCGGTCAACACGCCAACCCAGCCCATCAGCAGGGGCCCCAGTACGGCAGCGAATTTCCCGAGCATATTATAGAAACCAAAGAACTCAGCGGCCTGATTGTGAGGAATCAAACGGGCATACAGAGATCTGGAGAGGGCCTGGATACCACCCTGCACCAAGCCGATGGCAATCGCCAGAGTGTAAAACTCCCAAACCGACTCCATGTGGTAAGCCCAAAGCAGAATCAACAGATAGAAAAAAATGGCAATCATGATCCCCTGCTTTGCCCCTCGTCTGGTGGCGATGGAGGCAAACACCAGCGCAGCAGGAAAACCGACGAATTGGGTGATCAGCAGAGCAACCATCAGATTATTGGCATCAAATCCAATCGAGAGACCAAAATCCACCGCCATTCTGACAATCGTATCCACCCCGTCGATATAGCACCAGTAAGCAAGCAGGAACAGAAAGGTCATACGCAAACTGCGCAGACAAGTGAAAGTCGCCAGAAGTTGCCGCAGACTGGCGGATAACCAGCCTTTTTGTTGCGCTGGGCCTTCAGGCTCTTGTACGAATAGAAACAGAGGCAGTGAAAACAGCCCCCACCAGAGGGCCACACTGATGAACGAAAGACGTACAGCTTGGGCGGCATCCTCAAGTCCGAATGCATCTGGATAGAGTGTCATCAACACATTGAAGGTAAACAACACTCCCCCGCCTAGGTAGCCGAACGCATAGCCATAGGTGGATACCCGGTCATAATGTTTTTTCTCTGTGACTGATACCAGCAAGGAATCGTAGAAAATATTGTGGCCATTCCGAGCCGGAAAGTTGACTCGGTAACCGCTACCCCTGCACTCCAATACTGCTTAAAAAAGACGGGAAAAAAACCGGCCATGACGGTAGTAGCAAAGGCTGAATTGGCCCAATCATAGAGTGTCCAGGCAAAGGTGGGAGGGTGCTTGAGAAGCGCCTTACTGGTCTGTTGATTCATGAAAAGGATTGATAACAGAGCCAAGCCAGGGTTGCAAGGTAAGTGAGCGATTAACCTGCGACACGATCATGTCGGGTTTAATCGCTCACGAATCACTCCTCAGGCGACTCGACTAAGGTCAGATTGGCGCTGATCGCCATGCGTACCAGTTCAGCCAGTGAATCCGCCTCCATCTTCTCCATTACCCGAGCCCTGTGGGCCTCGACCGTTTTTGAGCTGACCCCCAGACCGGTGGCAATCTCCTTATTGGCCTTGCCATTGGTAACCATCAACATCACCTCATGCTCTCTTGGGGTGAGTCTCGCCAGTCGGGTTGCGATTTCTGCACGTTGAGACTGCATATCGCGCTGTTTGGCATCCACTGCCATGGCATGGCGAATGCTCTCCAACAGAAGCTCGTCATTAAAGGGTTTCTCGATGAAATCCACAGCCCCGGCCTTCATCGCGCGCACTGCCATAGGCACATCCCCATGGCCAGTAATGATAATCACCGGTATGGCAATCAGATTGACCTTCAGATACTCCTGTAGCTCAAGACCGCTCATCCCAGGCATACGAACATCGAGCAGCAGACAGCCCGATCGCCCAGGATAGTAGGATTGGATGAAAGCATTTGCCGACTCAAAGGTCTCCACTTGCATGGATACCGATTCGATCAGCCACTTCAATGAGTTTCTCATCGCCTGGTCGTCATCCACTACAAAAACTGTCGGTCGATTACTCATCACTAATAACCTGGTATTTCAACTGATGGATCTGAAGGAAGACTCAATCTGAAGGTTGCGCCATGACCATATTCAGACTCTACTTCGATCATCCCCTTGTGATCTTGCATTATCTTTTGACTGATTGGCAATCCCATCCCCATACCGCTCTTTTTGGTCGAGAAGAAGGCATCGAAAAGATGTTTCTGTGCATGCTCTGCTATCCCGGTACCGCTGTCCTGAACTAAAACCTGAGCCTCTTTGGCCCTCATTCTACCGGTTTTCAGCACCAATCTCCGTTGACTCTGATCAACTTGTTTCATTGCATCGATGGCATTGCGTACCAGATTCAACATCACCTGTTCGATCTGAACCAGATCCACTTCAACCGGCAGCACCCCTTCTGACAACTGCAAAACCACTTCCACATGCTGTCGATTGGCCTCAAATTCGATAAATGACGCCACCTCCAGTACCAAATGGTTGAGGTTGACCACTTCGTGCTCCTGAGGCCGTTTTCCCACCAGGGTTCTCAGCCGTTTGATGATCTCCCCGGCCCGCTCAGCCTGGGCGGTGATCTGGGCCATCGCATCAATGATTTCTGGCTCGCCACTCTTACTCGATTGCAGGCGGCGAACACAACCACTGGCAAAATTAACAATCGCGGAGAGTGGTTGGTTCAGTTCGTGAGCCAGACCAGTGGACATCTCACCCATGGTACTGAGGCGACAGACATGGACCAGTTCGGACTGATGTTGCCGACTCTGCAACTCCGCCATGCGGATTCTGGTGATATCCCGACCATAGATATTCACATAATCCAACTCCAGGATAGGCGCCAGCTGTAAGGAGAAGATCTGACTCTCCAGATTGACTTCATACTCTTTGGTAACTCCATCTTTTAGTGCGCTGGCCACCAGATTTTTCCAGTACAACGGCAGTGTCTGTCCCCGTTCACAATCCCAATAATCCCTCAATGGTTCACTGGCTGCATTGGCATAGACAATCACACCACGGCTATTGATGCGCAACACGGGGCTAGGATTTTCACTGGCCAGTTTCGCCAGACTGGTGATTTCACGCTGCGCCTGCTTCTGTCCGGAGATATCGCGCAGATAGACATTGAATACTGTCTGTTTTTGTAGCTGTATCGAGATCACCGAACACTCAACAGATTTCTCCTCTCCAGTAGCAGTGACGGCCTGCATCGATTGTCCCGGACATTGATCGTTCGAGGCCGAGGTATTGAGACAGGCGTTGAGCATGGTACGAAATCGGTCCCGGTCGTTGGGGTGAATCGCCATCTCTTCCAGGTGACGACCAATCAGTTGATTGCGGTTATAGCCAAATGTCGTAAAAGTCGTGCCATTCACCTCAACGATCACTCCCTCTTGATTCAAGGTGATGATGGAAACCATTGAATTGTCAAACAGTGCGCTTTTTAACACTTCAGTCTCTCGTAAACGCTCTTCCTGCTTACTACGCAAGGTGTCACGGGCTCTGATCAGCTGTCGAAAGAAGGCTTTCACCCAATCTTCCAAAAGCAGTAGTTGATTGCCTTTCTTGTAGACCGGTTGTTCGATGCCCAGCGCCTGCTGGCCAAAACGGGAAATCCTGATCAGCACATGGCTGATCTTGGTCGAGATTAGATAGAAAATAATTGAAAAAACTGCGACATAGACCAAGGCAGCGAGAATTCTGTCTTGTTGCGCCAGCTTGGTGATGTTGTGGATGGTCTTATTCACGGCATCCCGGGAAACCAGCGTGGTAAATAGCAAACTCTGCTCCATCGACTGAAAACGGGTTATCGCTTGTGAGGTCAGCAGATAGTGTTGTTGCCAATCATTGAGATGGGAGTTTCTCGGTACGATCTCCCGATTGCTGCTCGATAGAAGACTCAAGGTATTGGCATCCACCAGGGCAATCAGGGTGTCGGAATCATTGATCATGGATTGAGATTCAGACAGAAAGTGATCATCAACAGGTACAATGAGGAGTAATACGGCGGAAAGATCATTCTCCTGATAGGAGACATTCGACCAGACCAGAAGATAGGGCACCTGGTCAATCAGTGTGATTAATGTTTCATTTCGGCCTGAGTAGAATTCAAACAACTGGTCAAGATCAAAAGGGAGTGGTTGTTTCTGAAAGATCTCTCGAGGAGTTGCCTGATTATCCAGTAGCATCACATGCTTCGGTTCGATGGCGTTGAGTCTGGGATAACCTGGGTCCAACCACTCCGGTGTCTGCTGGTGCAGGATTGCCTCAGTATCTGAATTCTTGCTTTCATGCCAGACCCTGGAGCCTAGATATTGCTTTATTCGCCAATGGTTCGATAAACCACTGCCAACCTGCTGCCACTCCTGTAGAAACTGCTCGAATCGTTGACGCGTCTCAATCGCTCTCACATCCAGCCTTCTAACCAATTCATCATGAAACAGATTGGCCAGTCTTCTATCTTGAATCGGCTCCAATACCAACCACATCAAGAGTCCACAAAAAACCCCAACCAGCAAGGAGAGCGCGGGTAGTGGAACAGCCGCCAGCTTGGCCTGCCATTTTGAGTTTTTCAAAGCGCTCATGCTTTGCCGATCATCCAATCAAAGCGACAACAACCCGTTCTTGAGCCGGTTTCGGCATATCTCATATTTGAATGCTGTTAGTTTTCAGAATCAAAGGCTTTTATTTTTACTCTTCTTAGCCTATTGATGCCACTATTATTCACCTGACGAAGTAATCAACGGATCGTTTCCGGGCAGGCAAATTGACACTTAAAAATTACAAAGTATAAAAAAAGACGCGGATCGCGTCTTTCTTAATAGATCCAGATCAACTGGATTGAGATAATTATTATACAGGAGGTAATCGTTATCAGTAGTTAGAGGCTCTCAGGTTTTTTAGCGGATTCGCACTATGTGTGGCTTTATGCCCCTGATAGAGGTAGGCTCTCTCTGCCACAGTGGCATATCCATAGAGCATTTTGCGGAGCATCTGTCTAACACTGGAATCGAGCTCGCTGAACATCAACCCCAGACAACCCGATTGCTGATGGACTACCATAGCTTTGGCCCGACACTGAGTTGCGCCGCCACAGGCCTCAACAGGAAAAGAGACCTCAACAATTGTGTTAATCTGTTGTGAGTCTTCACCAATATCAACCAACATGCCACTCAGACTTATATTACGAACTTTCCCTTTCAGTTTGCCGAGTTTGCGATCTTTGATGCTGATTTCACACGAAATGAGTTTTCGGTGATCACATCTGTGTTCCATACTTTGCCCCCTAATCCGATTTCACTGAATATGAATTTTAAGTATGGTTCTACTTGGACAAATTACAAATTCGGAATATTGCGCTTGAATATTAGGGTTTTCCCTGTTTTTATCTTAATTAAACAATCATGACTGAACAGCCGAGAACATCTCAGGAATCTACTGAATGCGCGCCTGGCGACTCAAACTCGTCTCTATGGATGAGCAATCGGTCGGCTGGCAAAAGGCGATAAAACGCCACTTCTCAGCCATTCTCTCTCTGTTGGCTTTCGGCTTAGGTTTTATTTGGGTGGTGTTCGATTCAGACAAGCTGGCCTGGCATGACCGCCTCTCTAGAACCCGACTCATTCAAATAAAAAGTTGATCTAGATCAAGTTTCTATCAGATATAACAATTCAACCCGATATAAGTAATCATCTACCGAGTAACAGCGAGAGATTATAGATGGGCTGGTTTTTGATTTGAATGGAATTCAGTAATGTGGGAGGAGACCTCCCACACCGTGAAAAATTGAATTATTTAGTCTAATTGAACGGATGACAACGAACTATGGTCTCATTGCGGTCAGGGCCGGTTGAGACAATATCGATCGGCGTACTGCAAAGGGATTCAATTTTATTCAGGTACTCTCTCGCCGCCTTTGGTAACTGGTCGTATTCGGTAATGCCGACAGTCGACTCCTGCCAGCCAGGCATCTCGATATAGACCGGTTCGCATTTTTCGAACTGATCGGCGCCACAGGGAGGTGATGTCACCTCTTGACCATCGAGCTTGTAGGCGACACAGATCTTGATGTTGTCCAGGCCATCCAGCACATCAAGTTTGGTGATGCAGATCCCACTGACGCTATTGATTTCCAGGGAGCGGCGCAAGGCGACACTGTCCAGCCAGCCACAGCGCCGTTTACGCCCTGTCGTGGCGCCGAATTCGTGGCCCTTAACGCCCAAGTGATCCCCATCCTCATCGAACAGCTCGGTGGGAAAAGGACCAGCGCCAACCCGAGTGGTATAGGCTTTGACAATCCCCAATACATAATCGATGTAGCGGGGTCCAACACCTGTGCCTGTAGCGGCGCCACCGGCGGTGGTGTTGGAGGAAGTGACATAGGGATAGGTGCCATGATCGATATCCAGCAACGCTCCCTGAGCCCCTTCGAACATCACATTTTTACCATCCTGACGCATCTGATGCAGCGTACCGGTGACATCTTCCACCATTGGTTTGAGGCGTTCGGCCTGCGCCAACAGTTGATCCAGCACCTCTTGATAATCGACTTCACCGTATTCAAAGAGATGCTTGAGCGCGAAATTGTGGTAATCCATGACTTCGCGGAGACGATCAGAGATATGTGCCTGATCGAAAATCTCACCCAGACGGATGCCGCGCCTGGAGATCTTATCTTCATAGGCTGGACCGATGCCTCGACCGGTAGTACCAATGGCTTTTTTACCACGGGCCTTCTCACGGGCGGCATCCAGGGCGATGTGATAGGGCAGTATCAATGGGCATGATTCGGAGATTCCCATTCTATCAGAGGCGGGTACCCCGCTCTTCTCAAGCATTTCGATCTCTTCCAGCAATGCATCCGGAGCCAGCACCACGCCATTACCGATCAGGCATCGCACCCCTTCACGCAAAACACCCGAGGGTATCAGATGTAGAACCGTCTGCTTACCGTCGATGACCAGGGTATGACCAGCATTGTGCCCACCCTGAAATCTAACAACTGCAGACGCCTTGTCAGTCAGCAGGTCAACAACCTTGCCTTTGCCCTCGTCTCCCCACTGTGTTCCGATAACTACGACATTCTTACCCATGGCTCTCTCAAAATTGTCAGATCCGGGTAAAACCGGATTTTTTATTACAAAACCTGTCGATTTTTACAGATATATTCATAAAATCAAAGTAACTTTTCGGCTTTTCTGGTTTCCTAAGGAGCAGTCGCCTGACTCCCCCCTTTGGTCAGTCCGAAATGTCACCGCTGATCTGGATCGTTACAAATCAAACAGAAATAAGTTGCCAGCGATTATCCAGCCACTGCAGCTGCTGTTCACAGCCCATCTCGGCTGCTCCTCCGGATTGACCGGGCAAGGCACTGATCACCCGGCGCCCCTCAGCGCGCAATCGGGTGATCTCCTGAAACAGTGCAGGATCCTCAGAAACAGGCGCAAAAATCACCATTTCATTGTGGCTCTCCAGGGTCGGCTGGGCGACACGGATCAAATTCTTTAGATCAGTACTGAAACCGGTTGCTGGCCTTCCGCGTCCAAACACACTGCCGATGGCATCATAACGCCCTCCCCGAGCAATCTCCTTGCCGTTCCCTGGTATGAAAGCTGCGAACACCACTCCGGTATGGAAGTGGTAACCCCGTAATTCCGCCAGATCAAAGTGTACCGGCACTTCCGGCAACCACAGAGCAATCTGATCGGCCACAGCCTGCAGGTAGTCCAACGCCTCAATCACCGTTGTTGATGCATGTTTGAACTCCTTTCGAGCCTGACTTAATGCCTCATTG
>JARRQD010000307.1:0-4590 GCA_037382205.1 Candidatus Thiodiazotropha sp. | reverse complement strand
TGGGACGGTCGGGCGGCCGATCTTGAAATTCAGGCTGAGGGGCCTGTACACAATCCGGTTGAGATGAACTCCTCATGGCCGGAAGTGATCTCCAAGTTGAGTCGTGATGCTTCGATGGTCAAGGCATTCGATCAGCTGTTCAGTGATGGGATCACCGGTGAGAATATCTCGAAGGCGAGTGCTGCCTTTGAACAGACACTGGTCACGGCGAACTCCCGTTTCGACCGTTGGTGGATGGGTGAGCCGGTGCTCACTGAAAGAGAGTTGCACGGTTATCGCCTATTTAAGTGCTACGGCTGTATCAGCTGTCATCAGGGGGCCAATGTGGGTGGTAATATGTATGCCTACATGGGGGCTAAGGGTGACTACTTCAAAGACCGAAACCGTGAAATCACCAAGGCCGATTTAGGCCGCTACAACGTCACCGGGCGAGAGGATGACAAGCACTATTTCAAAGTGCCCAGCCTGCGTCTCGCCGCAATCAATTCACCCTATTTTCACGATGGCTCAGCAAACTCATTGGATGAGGCCATAAAGGTGATGGGGCGTTATCAGTTGGGGCGTGAGATAGCCGATGAGGATATTGGAGATATCGTCGCCTTTCTGCACTCACTGGTTGGGGAACATAGCAGATTTAAGCCATGATTATGTTGCTGAGATCAATTGGCACCAAACGCGGTGCGCTACTGATTGGTTTGAGTCTAGCTTTTGCGCTATTGCTAGGGCTGTTCTGGGGTGATGAAACCAGTGAATATGCTGAATTCTCACGCAACTTGCTGCAATTGAAGAAGCTGGATGCCCGCCTTGATCGGGATATGCTGAGAGTCTCATCGTTTTTATTGGTCCAGTATGACCCACTGGTAGATACAAACAACAATCTAAGGTTGCTGAGGAAAAAGATCAATGAGCAACTCAAAGCGCATGATCCAAAACTCAGAGAGCTGTTCAGTGCCTATTGGCAGGGGATGGATGAAAAGCTCCTGTTGATGGAAGAAATTAAGTTTCAGGTAGCGTTAGTGAGGAACGGTATTCACTATCTACCCATTATTTCGGAAGAGCTGGAAGAGCCTGAGCCAAGACTCTATGAGGATATTCTTAAACTGATCAACCAGCTTTATACCTACCATCTATTTTCAGCTGATTCTCAATTCAGCGATGTGAAACTCAATTTGGAAAAGCTTAAGCAGCAAAAGATCAGCAATAGTGAGACTCAGGCTCTACTGGATCAGGTTTTATTTCATATCGATTCCGATTTGCATGGACTGGCAAAGCTGGGGCTGCTCAAACAGCGCTATCTGGCGATTCCCAATCAAGAGAGATTCGGCTCGATTCATAGCAGACACGAGGCCAACCGGGTAGCTGAGACCAGCACCAAAAGAGAATTGATCATGCTGCTGATGGTGGTGGTCTTCATTCTCTTGCTGGGGCTATGGCAACTGATCAAAAGTTTGCACAACGCCAACCAGGAGGTGAGTCGCTCCTGGTATCGTCTGCATGATGCGGTGAGCAACCTATCCGAGGCGTTTGCCCTGTTCGATGCCGATGGTCGACTGGTGCTGTTCAATAAACGATTTGAGGATTTTTACCCCTGGTTGAAAGAGCGAGACATGGAATCTCTGACCTTGGAAGCGCTGCAGGCGGTGTGCAGCAATCGGGTGAAGAATCTAAATCTAGAAGGTGACGCCTTACTCGACCTTTCGCCACAGGGACAGTACTTGGAAAAACTCGACAGCGGCGCCTGGTATCTAAGCAGCAACAACCGCACCACGGAAGGGGGATTGGTCTGTGTTAGAAGTGATATCACAGAGTCTAAACAGGCCGAGGCGGATCTGCGTAAATTGGGCCGGGTACTTGAGCAGAGTCCTGCATCGGTGATGATTACCAACACGGAGGGTGTCATCGAGTATGTCAATCCAAGATTCGAAAAGGTATCCGGTTATTCGGCAGCCGAAGCCGTCGGTGAAAACCCAAGATTTCTCAAGAGTGGCAATAAGACCACGCAGGAATACAAAGATATGTGGGGTAATCTGCTGGCGGGTAAAGAGTGGCGCGGCATGTTCCACAACAAGCGAAAAGACGGCACCATCTATTGGGAATCCGCATCGATTTCTCCTTTGCGTGATGAGCGAGGCAACATTACCAACTTTATCGCAGTCAAGGAGGATGTTACTGCGCAAAAACGGGCCGAAGATCAGTTAAGAATGAATGCCACCGTGTTTGATACCACGGCCGAAGGCATCATGGTGACCGATGAGGAGAACCGGATTAAAACCGTCAATCCGGCCTTTACAAGAATCACCGGTTACAGCCAGGAAGATGTGCTTGGACGAACTCCGCATATCCTCAGCTCTGGGCGGCACAGCAAATCCTTCTATGAAGATTTGTGGGAGTCAGTACTGCATAAAGGCTACTGGTCGGGTGAGGTCTGGAACCGGCGCAAGGATGGCAGTGTGTTTCCCGAATGGCTGTCGATCTCTGCAATCAAGGGTGAGCATGGCGTCGCAAAAGAGTTTGTTGCGGTATTTTCCGACATCACCAAAAATAAAGAGAATGAGGAACAGATTCGCTATCAGGCCAACTATGATGCATTGACTGGGTTGCCAAACCGCTCGTTGCTGTCTGACCGCTTGAATCAGGCCATCGTTTCCGCCCACCGTGAAAACTGGATGCTGGCGGTGCTGTTTGTCGATCTGGACCACTTTAAGGTGGTTAATGATACCTTTGGTCATGTTGTAGGGGATGAGCTTTTACAATTGGTCGCAGCCCGGGTCAAGGCCTGTCTGCGCGAATCAGATACCGTCGCAAGATTTGGCGGAGATGAGTTCATTATCCTATTGCAGGATGTCACTGAGATGGACTCCGTGGCCATTGTGGCATCCAATATCATTGAACAGATTACCCGGGTATTTTCACTCTATGGGCGGGAGATCTATATCGGCGCCAGCATTGGTATCACGGTCTATCCAGATGATGCAGTGAATGCCGATTCGTTGTTGAGAAATGCCGATATGGCAATGTACCAGGCCAAGGAGCGGGGCAGAAACACCTATCAGTTCTTTACCGCATCGATGCAGCAGCATACTTTAGAGCGTCGCCAGCTGGAGCTGGATCTGCGTCAGGCAATCAAGCGGGACGAACTGGAGATTTTCTACCAGCCGGTGGTCAATCCGTCGTTGAACAAAGTGGTAAGTGTTGAGGCGCTGTTGCGTTGGCATCACCCACATCGGGGTATGGTCTCCCCGGCAATCTTTATTCCAGTGGCAGAAGACAGCGGACAAATCGGCCCGATAGGAGAGTGGGTGCTGAAGCGGTCTTGTCAGCAGTTGAAACAGTGGCACGATGCTGGATTCAGTGATTTGAAGCTGGCTGTGAATCTGTCGAGCAGACAGCGGGAGCTTGGGCTTGAGGCCAGCTTTCTGCAGGATGTTATGGATGAAACCGGTGTTACTTCAGACTTTATTACTCTCGAGATCACAGAGAGCTTGCTGATGCGGGATACCGAAGAGGCCATGACATGGCTGTCTGACTTCAAGGCGCTTGGAGTTTCCCTGTCAGTGGATGACTTCGGAACGGGTTACTCCTCGCTGAGCTATCTGAAACGATTCCCGGTTGATGCAATGAAAATTGATCGCTCATTCGTCAGTGAGCTGCCTGATGACATTGAGGATGTGACGCTGGTCAGAACCATTGTAGCGATGGCCCAGAGCCTCAATCTATCGCTGATTGCAGAAGGGGTGGAAACCCGTGAACAGGCCGATTTTCTGGTCGATGCAGGCTGTAAGAATCTGCAGGGCTTCTATTTCGCCAAGCCGATGTCGGCAAAAGAGTTCACGGGATGGCTCTCTGCTGATGTTCTGGAGACAGGCACTACATAACTCCCTGAACGCGATTCAAAAATTATTAATCTGGATGGTTGACGCAGATCCTGGTCAGATGGACATTTGCACGCCGCTTTTTAGTCAATATCGGTGCCCCTGTCACAACCTCAATAGTGAATTGGTTATATAAAACCGCTGATGAAGGAAGCTGGTGAAACGGATGAGGTGGTTCTGATTCTCTATCGACGTTCGAGTCGCCTCATGGCCTGTCAGCTGACTGGAATCGTGGTTGCTGCGTGTTTCACGATCGTGGCGCCACTCAAGGAATTTACTAGGAAAAATAGCCAACATTGAGGGATTGAATCATGAAAAAACTGACGACTATTACATTATTGAGCCTGACTCTGTCACTGGCGGCTTGCAGCGACGCAAGCAACCCAGATACCAGCGCTAGCTCCGATACCACAACGCCCATGACTGAGCCGGCAGAGCCTGCAGTAACCGGACAGGGTACGGAGCAGGGTGACCAGGCGGCTTTTGAGACAGGTGCGGATGCTGCAGCGGCGGGCAGCACGACTCAGTCGGATGCTGACAACCAGTAATCCCATCTGGGCCGATCTAGTGTGGTGTCCTATACTGTATTGACGATTTCAGCGCGACGAGAAGCGATCAGCCGCTCGGCGCGTTGCGCAGGGAATGGCGCGCCCTTTCCAAGCAACGCAACAACGCAGGATCGAGTCATTTGCGGGCCTCTGAAATCGTCAAACAGTAT